>WRCY01000003.1 GCA_009783695.1 Oscillospiraceae bacterium | reverse complement strand
CGCCGCTAATCAGACTCATCAGGAAATCCATTCTGTATTCCATCTTGCTCTGCATTTCAATTTTGAATACGGCGGTGTATTTTTTTAGTATTTTCATTCAGAATCACTCTCCCTCGGTTTATCATACAGCTTCTGAATCGCATCTTCCATCGGCAGAGAGCTGCCGTTAGCAATGCCCGCAAGGCTCCCATCGTAAATAAGATGCCCCTCGTTGATGACAATCGCGCGTTTACAAAGACTTTCTATATCGTTCATGTAGTGGCTCGTGAGCAGAATCGTCGCCCCTGTTTCCTCGTTATAATGCCTTACAAACTCGCGGATTGTTTTCTGCGAGGCGAAGTCAAGCCCGATTGTCGGCTCGTCTAAGAAGATAATTTTCGGACGGTGCACGAGCGCGGCAATAAGCTCCATTTTCATACGCTCGCCGAGGCTCAGGCGTCGCACCTGCGTCTTCATCAGTGACTCCACGCCGAGCAGTTCTATCAGCTCGCCGACTGTCTTTTTAAATACAGCGTCTTCCACCTCGTAAATGCATTTGTTAAGATTAAAGGTTTCGATTGCGGGCAGGTCCCAGTTGAGCTGGGTCTTCTGCCCCATGACAATCGAGAAGCCCATCTTAAAGGCCTTTTTCCGCTCCCACGGTGTAAAGCCGCCAACGCTTGCTGTGCCGCTCGTCGGAAACAATATGCCGGAAAGCATTTTAAGCGTGGTGGTTTTCCCCGCGCCGTTGGGCCCTATGAAGCCTACGATTTCCCCCGCTTCAATACTAAAGGAAATCTCGTTGACCGCTTCTTTTTTCAGCTTCTTTCGTCCGATAATGTTTTTAAGCGAGTTTTTAAGCCCCAAGTCTTTCTGATAATAGTCGTAATGCTTTTTTAAGTTGTCTACTTTAATGATTTGCATAATAGTTTTTCTCCTGTTCTTTCTTATATAATCAATTAACTTCAAAAATGTTTTAACATTTTTGAAGACGCGGCATTTGCCGCGTAAGCCGCGAAGCGGCTTAATTCGATTGCATAGCCGATTGCGCGCCTACGGCGCGTCAGCAAACGAGTTTGCTGTGAAAAATGCAGAGCATTTTTCAAGTTAACCGGCTATATAAATATATCACAGTAATTATGACAAGTGCCTGTCATGTTTATTTTAAGGCATAAAAATACCTCGCACGGATTTCACTCATCCGCACGAGGCTTCATAATCATCGTATTATTTATATAATACGGTGAAAAGCGGATAAATTAATCTTTAGTTTTAAGCTGCTTAAGCTAATATTTTTTAATGTCATTGCTTTTCACCGCCTTTCTCAATATAATATTGATTATTTTAACATATATGGAAAGAAATGTCAAGGGGTATTTTAAATAAAACTTAAAAAGCTGCATTTTGATAATGCAGCCTTGTTTTATGGAGCCGGCGAGAATCGAACTCGCGTCCGAAAACTAATTCCCACTCATTTCTACACGCTTAGTCATTCGTTTAATCTTCCCTTACGGCGGTACAAATAACAAAACCGACGTTCGGTAGCCCTTTGTTACGTTTTAAGCTGCAAGGCTCTCACTTAAAACGTTGACCGCTGATTGACGCCCAAGCCGAAGCCGCGGTACTCTCCGGGAGGACGGCAGAGCCCTTAGGCTGCTGCTGCTACAGTGTTATTGTTAGCGTTTAAAATTTAGTTGCCGCTCGATTAAGGAGATTGCAGCGCACTCCGCGTGCTTAGCGAGGTTCATAACCCCCGTCGAGACCATTGCGGCCCCGGATACATTTTCATTTTAACATAAAACTTTCGATTTGTCAATAGATTTTAATAGACGATTTTTTTACAAAAAGCGAAAGGAAATATTTTCCATGAAACTAAATAATAAGTTAATCGGGCTCGCGCTTTCCGGCGGCGGAATCCGCGCGACTGTCTTTCATCTGGGCGTGCTCAAATATTTGGCGCACGAGCGGCTTTTCGACCGCATTGTCAGCATTTCGTCGGTATCAGGCGCAAGCCTGTGCATAGGCGCGATTTTCGCGGTGAATAACAACAAATGGTGCACAGGCGACGAATTCCTGAGCCGCGTTTTACCGCGCGTCCGCGAGGTTATTTTAAGCAACGATATTGAAAAATCGGCTCTTCGCCGCCTGCCGTTTTCGCCTGCCTATTGGAGTAACCGCGTGGAAATTATCGCGGATATGCTTGAGAAAAAGTGGGGTATAAGCGGAACTTTGCAGGATTTGCCGCGTTTCCCGTACTGGGAAATAAACTGCACTACATACGAAACGGGCAGAAGCTTCCGGATTCGGCGCGACTATATGGGCGACCGCCTCCTCGGCTACACACAGAACCCCGACCTGCCTATTTCCCGCATGATGGCGGCGTCTGCCGGGTTCCCTGTGCTGATTGGCCCGTACACGCTCAAAACGCGAGCCATGCGCTGGACAAAGGATAAACACGGTAAGGACGAAGAGGTTATTCTTGACCCGCAGATTACCTTGTGGGACGGCGGCGTCTATGATAACCTGGGTTTGGAGGCACTTTATAAAATCGGGAAAGGTCTGGACAGTGAGATTGATTTTCTCATCGCCTCCGACGCCTCGCCGCCTATTGAGTATCAAAAGCGCAAAGGCAGCATGTCCTTCACGAACATGAAGCGCCTGCTCGATATCGCCATGTATCAGGTCGGCGCGCTGCGCAGGCGGGATTTCATGGCTCAGGTAGTTAAAAAAGGCAGCGGTTTGTATGTAAAAATCGGAAACTGCGATTATCCGACGACTCTAATAACGCCGTCCGCAGCTAATTTCAATATGCTTTTAAAGTGCGGATTTGAGAGCGCGGAGGCGGCGTATAATTTTAAAGATATATCCATTTAACTTAAAAAATGTTTCGCATTTTTACAGCAAATGAGCTTGTTGACGTGCCGTAGGCGCGTAATCAGCTGTGCTATCGAATTAAGGCGGGGCTTCGCGCTCCGCCTTAAGTTTATACATGCATTTTTATTTACTCCACCATATCCTCTTCCCTGCAGTCGCACACAGGAATCACGGGAATCGCAGTTGTTTCGACAACGTAGCGGGGTCTGAGCTTTATCAGCAGCCACCCCAGCGTCCCCATCACCAGCGCGTAAAACAAATAAGGCGCGCAGTTACTCATATAGTAGCCTATTATTTCATGCGCGTTTCCGCGGAAAGAGATGTTTCCGTTTCGCAGCACTCCGCCTACATAATTGTTATATTCAATAAAATTCCAGAAAAAGAATATCAGAAACCATGCCGTTATAATAAAAAGAATTATGCTCAAAAAAGACACTCTTCTCATAAATAACTCCTTTTTTCTTTTATTTTTTGTATATTTCGATGTTTTATTCACAAAGCCAGAATTTACAATCATTCATAATATAAAAGAAAAAGGAGAATTTTTTATGGTTCATATTAATTCCGGCGGCGTGAAAATCGCCGTCTGCGAATACAACCGCGAATGCAGCCGCAGGTGCGGCGTGGACACAGTTGTGTTCCTGCACGGCTGGCCGCTGTCGCATTTAATCTTCGAGTATCAAATAAACCTGCTCGTAGAGCTCGGCTATCACGTTGTCGGCGTGGATTTCCGCGGCTTCGGCGCGAGCGACGCACCTGCTTTCGGCTATGATTATAACCAGATGGCGCGGGACGTTCACAACGTTATCAGAGCGCTCGGGTTATCTAAAATCACGCTCGCCGGCTTTTCAATGGGCGGCGCTGTCGCGCTGCGTTATATGCGGATTTTCAAAGGCTTCGGAGTGAATAAGCTCATCCTGCTCGCCGCCGCTGCGCCATGTTTCACGATGAGCGAAAATTTCCCTTACGGCATTGATAAGCGCGATGTTGACGCCATGATTGAAAAAGCCAGCAGCGACCGCCCGGAGCTGTGCAGAAACTTCGTGGATGAAAAATTGTTTGCACGTGTGCACAGTAATGCAATAAAAGGCTGGTTTACCGCAATTGCGCAGTCGGCTTCGGGCATCGGCACAATAAAAGCCGCCGTGTCCCTCCGCGATGAGGACGGACGTGACGACTTAAGGTGTATAAAAGTGCCTGTATTCATTATTCGCGGCGAAAAAGACACGGTCGTGCCTGTCGCCGTGACCGATTACCAGCATAGGGAAATCAAGGGCTCGACACTGTTCTCGCTTAAAAACTCAGCGCACGCAGTCATGTACGACGAGCTTGAGAATTTCAACAATTTCTTTGTTAAGGCGCTTGTTGACTAATCAATAAGCCGCACTATTTTAATTACCAGTTCATCACCGTCAAGCTGTACCTCCGCATCATCGCACATCATGCCAATCAGCGTTATCTCGCATTTCTCCTCGGAATTACCCATAAGCTCCCAGTAGTCCTGCTCCATCTCTTTTTGGCGGGGTGCGCTGAGGCATTTTCTGAGCATCTCCATATCCTCGTCGGAAATTACCACCGGGCTCGCCTTTACGATAAAAACCGTACAGTCCGCGTTCAATTTTATATCAAGATGATAATCAGTCGCGCTGTGAAGATGACAGTACGATAATAAATCGCTCGCCATCTTCATTTTCTTTTCAAATTTAAGCTTCATGATTGTTTTTAAGTCCTTTCTTCACAAAAGCGAAATGAAAATAAAATTTTCCTGATTTGGTTTTACTTGTATTCAAGCTTCTTCCTTGTCTTTTTTAAATGTAGTGATTAACGGCAGCAGGAACATCGCTACAAACCCTGCGGCAAAACCGTTGTTGTACAAGTTAAGCCCGCTGTTCATCTCCCCTACGAACATCGCGACATTTACGTGCAGAAAGCCCGCAACAACTCCCCAGACTTTACCGTAATGCCCCGCAATCGGCGCAAGAGCAGTCGAGAATAGTATTGCCGCAGTTTTTGCCGGCGATACAAAATCACCGTGACTGAAAAATGCGGAAAGAAACGCTGATATAACCGCCCCGGCCATAACAGGCGCCACGTTTTTCCAGTGCTTGCCGAAGCAGCCGAAGCCTATGATTGTGAAGATTCCGGCGATGCTTATGCCGTTGAGCTCGGCGCCGATTGCAAGCGTCACACTCGTCGCAAATATACCGAGCACGCCCATGTTTATGTATACACTGTTCTGATGCAGAAAGTAAAAGTCCGTAACCAGGCGGCCCGTATGGGTGGTTATTTTTTTATAGCCGCCGATGTTATTCTTTATGCCGCCCACAAAGAAACCGAGGCAGAGCATTGCGGCGGAAATAGAATAAAGCAGCACTGCCAAAGGAAAGGTATTGCCGCTGCTCCAAAAATCAGCTTCCTCTATATTAAGCCCGAAGCTTCTGAAAGTCGTCGAAAAAATCACCGCAATCAGCCCGCCCGCAAAACCCATGTTATACAAGTCATAACCGCCGTGAATCTTCACTGTATGCGCGGAAATCGCGGGAAAGATAAAACCGATAAAAAAGCCGAACAGAATCCCCGTCAATATTTCAACCGGACGGTGAAACGCTCCGAAGAAGCCGATTTCGCTGACTACGGGCGTAAGTGTCGCTACGAGCAGCGCGGACAGCGAGTAATTAATGAAAGGCTCCCTTTTATATTTCGCAAACAACCAGACGCCGAACGTAAGGGGGAGCATATTGAGTACATTCTTGCCGAAGAAAGCGAATCCTACGGTCACCCACAGCGCCATGATTGACGCGCCGTTGGGCCTTACGCCCGAGAACATAAGCGTAAACACGCTCATGAAGCCCACAAGCGCAACGTTAAGCAGCGCCGCTCCAATCCCTCCAACCGCTATATAGTCCGTAACAAGAATTGAACGCGAAGTGATTATCCTGAAAAAACCGTCGATTACATCTGCCGGCTTGTCTATTGTGAACGCAACTATAATAAAGTTGAAATTCAGACAAATCATGACAATATACGGCAGATACATGTGTGGGTGCATATGAGTTTTTTCTTTCACTAATTTCCCCCTGTTGTTTTATTATATTGTTCTGTTAGACTTATGCATAGAGGTATGTAGATAATGTTCATTATTAGATTTATTCACCGTCAAGATAATTCACAGATGTATTTTTCCTAAATGTATCTAAAATCCCCCCCTTTTCCGATTTAATCATGTATTTTTCAGTATCGGGGTATACAACTACTTCTGCAGAATCCAAACTTATCGTATCCACATCAAGAAACACAAGAGGAGCGTCAGAAGTGTTAATTATCATATGCGCTCCGTTTTCATTCGCAGGGCATACGATAATATCACCCTCCGAAACTGCTTTTTCACCGTCCGGTGTTTTTAATGTTCCTTGACCTCTGATAATGTAAAAAACTTCTTCGCTTCCCATATGATAATGGTATGGATAATTCGCTTTTCCCGGTTGAAGAGTATAAAATGATACGGCTAATTTTCCTTCTCCCGCAGAATATGGATTGCTTACATTGCATTTTTGAAATTCAAACGATTGTTTGTGTTGTTTGTCAGGTTCAAACGTTTTATTGAGATTTGTATTCTTAAACTCCGCGCTTTTGATATTTGAAATAATCATTTTTTGCATATGAAACGACTCCTAAAATATAAACACCCTGTATATCAATATATTTGCTTAATATAACCTATTATAATCGTTTAACTTAAGAAACAGCAAAGCTGTTTCTTACATTCGCCCGTTGGGCGAATACCGTGCCACAGGCGCGGAGGTTACGATTTCATGCTTTCTAAGTTAAACGACTATATATCAATCATTCATCAGTGTGTTTAATATCTTCTTGCATAATTCTGCGGCTCTTTCGTATTCCATTGCATTCGACTCGCTTATTATTTTAGAGATAATTTCGCTGTGCTCCTTGCCGAACGACGATTCCTTTAAAACGGCAATACGCTTGTCTATTGAGGCGCAGTCGCCTATCGAGTAATCAAACGACAAGTCGTGCATGATTCCCGCCAATTTCACAAGTCCGCCGCCGCCCGGAGAGCCTCTGCTTGCCGCGGATTCCGAATCGTTTTGCTGCGGGAGCGCAAGCATGACCCGCTGCGAAAGCCACTTCAAATGTTCGCAGAACCTGTCGTTCTGCTCAAGGCAGAACTCCTCGTCATTAGCTGCTGCCGCTTTTTCAAGCTTCGCCGCCATATCACCGCACGCTTTCGCGCCGATGTTGTAGAGCAGGCTTTTCGCACCGTTCACGACTATGATGTAATTCATGTAGTCGCCGGCTTTCAAATACTCGTTCAGGCTCTCCGCATACTCGTCTGCCTGCGCCGTGAACCTGCGCAGCAATCCCATGAAGATTTCTACGCTTCCGTCCATGTTCTTGAGCGCAGCGTTGCAGTTGATTTCGGTTATTTCAACCAGCTCCACGGGAAGCCCGCTGAGGAACTCATTACGCACGTCTTTATTAAACCGTCCGAGCGCCGAGCTTATTTTATCGTGCGGAAGCCAGCGAATAAGAATATTATTAAGCGCGTTATGACACACGGGCTTTGCTATATAGTCGCTGAGTCCTTTGAAAATCAGCATATCCCGCGCGCCGTGCACTACGTTGCAGGTCATCGCAACTATGGGCAGCGTCCGGTATTTCCCGCCGAGCTCGCGGATTCTCTGCGTGGTTTCGATGCCGTCCATACCGGGCAGGAACTGGTCCATGAACACAAGATCGTATTCCTTTTCCTTAATCATGCTGAGCGCTTTGTAGCCGTCTTTGGCGACATCGGGGCGAATGTCATGAGCCGCTAAAATATCCAGTGCGACCGTAACGTTAATCGTGTTGTCCTCGACAATCAGAATCTTCGCGTTCTTGGCGTAAATCTTCTCTTTTACATTTACGTCCTCCACAAGGTTCTCATCGCCGGGCCGCAGCGGAAAATAAAGCTTGACCTCGCTCCCCTTGCCCTCTGCACTGATGAACTCGATTACACCGTTTTGCATATCCATGAGCTTCTTGCATATAGCCATACCGAGCCCTGTGCCTTTGAGCCCGCGCCTGTTTCCGAGCTCCGGATTCATGAACGCGTCGAATACTTTCTTGATTTCTTCCCTGCTCATGCCCTCGCCCGTATCGGTTACGGTAAACAGCAGCATCTTCTCTGCTTCCGAAGCGTGCTCTGCTGTTGTCGAAATGTTCAGCTTGACGCTTCCGTCGCGGGTGTACTTGACGGCGTTGCTGAGGATATTTGCAATCACCTGCTTCATCCGCACCTCATCGCCGTAAATCACTTCGGGAATGTTCGCTTCCACAGTGCTTTCGTAATGCAGGCCTTTGAGCCCCGCTGAATATCTTGCGGTCGAGCAGATGTTCTCAATAAACGCATTGAGATTGAAATGCGCCGGCGTAAGCTCCAGCCGCCCCGCTTCAATACGCGAGAAATCCATTATATCGTTGATTAAATTCAAAATAGAGTGCGATGTTTCTTTTATATTGTAGAAATAATTCTTCTGGATTTCATTAAGATTCTGCGTATCGAACAGCTCGCTTATACTCACAATAGCGTTCATGGGCGTGCGGATTTCACGGCTCATGCGGGTGAGGAACTCGCTCTTGACGTTATCAGCGGCCTCCACCTTCCTGTTCATCTCAACAAGGGCGGCAGTCCGCTCAGCTACGCGATTTTCGAGCGTCTTATTGAGCTCAAACAAATCTTCGCTTATTCTGCGGTAATGCCCCGAAACCACGAAAACTTTCATAAAGCAGTATATAATTACAGAAATGCAGAATAAATCAAAGCCTAAGTATAGTGTGGGATTAGAAATGCTGATTACCGCGCCGGCAACTAAAACCAATAGACCCATGCTCTCAAGCATTGAATAATCTTTTCCCTTGCGCCGGCTTCTCACGTTATAAACAATGCTGATTGTAAACGCACAAACCAAGAATAATAATGTTGTGGCGTAAGTAAAAGGACGCAGCACGCTGACCTGATACGGCGGCAGAATTAATAAAAGCAGGCACTGTGCACTAACGAAGCTTGTCAAAACGATTCCCGTGTATTTGTATTTAATATATTTTCTTATTACGTGAATCGACGCAAAAAACGTACCCAGCACAAGCGCCACGTGCTCAAACGCATACAGCAGTCTGTTGCTCACCTCGGGAACCCAGTAGTAAGCATGGTTTTCACCAAGGTTGGTCAGCGCAAGATACAACCCGCAAAAAGATACGATGGCATAATTCATATACTCGCTTTTATTCCTGTTACGTATGAATATAATCAAAAAGTAAAGTGCAAGCACCGTAACCGCGCCCGTAGCGGCGCCCGTGAATACTTTTATGAAGTTGCTGTAGCTTCTGATTGCATCGGGCGAGCCCATGATAATCATATTCACCAGCCCTGCGTCTTCATGGTCGTAGCTCTGCAGCTGCACAATAACCTCAAAAGAATTCGGCGTTCCCGACCAAATATAGCCGGTGCTGCCGTTATAAGCGAAATAATAATCGTCTGTATTCTCTGAAACATTACCGCCCATACCGATTAAGTTGCCGTTCAAATAAACCCTGTATGCTCCGTATTGAAACTGCGAGAAAATCCCCGCCCCGGTGGTTTGCGCTGCTGTTTGAACCGTCATGCGGTAGGTCGCATATCCGGTACCGTCGGGGAAGTTAACAGGGTCGTCGCGCCAGTAATGCGGGAAACTCACGTACCTGATGCTGTCCGCGTTTACATTGCCATCCATAAAATCTTCGGAGTACAGCAGCTGGTTGGGATAGAATTCCCACTCGCCGCTGAGCACGAACAAGTCTTTTTCATAATCGAATTCCCTGTGCTCTGCAAGCCTAATCACGCCTCTGCCGATACCGGCGTCTTTGATTACCGAAACCTCCGGCATGGCTACGGTCAGCACCAAGTAAATCATAACCGTTATGGCTGCGACTAAAGCAACAAGTTTTATAACTCCCGAAACTGTTATTCCGAGTTTCTTTTCTCTTGGCATATTCTCATTAAGTCCTTTCTTCACAAAAGCGGAATAAAACAACGTTTTCCCCGATTCAGTTTTATTTTATTTTCGAACTTGTTCTCATTAAGTCCTTTATTCACAAAAGCGGAATAAAAACAGCGTTTTCCCCGATTCAGTTTTATTTTATTCTTGAACTTGTTCTCATTAAGTCCTTTCTTCACAAAAGCGGAATAAAAACAACGTTTTCCCCGATTCAGTTTTATTTTATTCTTAAACTTGTTCTCATTAAGTCCTTTCTTCACAACTTGTTCTTAAATACCTTTTTCTATCGACGAAGCTTGAATCCCGAGGAACTCGCCGGTCATCTCGCGGATTTCGCGTGCTTCGCTCGACGTATCTATGAGCCCTGTCACATTACTGTAGCTTTTGAGCTTTTTCTCTATTTCCTGCTGCGGGCTTGATGTAAGCACTGCGACCCGAATGTCCCTGTATTCGCCCGAATTCTTCAAAAAATCCAAGAATTCGTATCCGGTCATGTCCTGTATATCCAGGTCCAGCATAATCAAGTTTATACCCTGAACCATTTTAAGCGAGCGCATAGCCGCCTTTCCCGACTTTACCGCGTACACCCGCACAAAGTCAGACAGCGTATCCTTGAGCAGCAGCAGCTTCTCTGAAAGGTTATGAACGAGTAAAACCGACTTCTTTTCCGAAGCAAATACTCCCATATAAACCTCCGTGAAATATTAGTTTTTATTATAACATTACCGCAGTTATGTTTCAATGTTCTCGGAACCCGTTCAAAAATTTATTTTCGGTAACGGGTGAGGCTATTATAACATAATTTCAATCATCTGCTGCGATTGCGGCGGTAAGTGTGAAACGCTTGCATTGATATTTTTATTATAGCAAATTTTTCTTATAATAGCAAGTGTTTCGGCAATTTTATTTACTTGACAGTCATATACTAAAAATGCTATACTTATTTGGAAAGAATTGGAGGAGGCGGCAGTTGATAATTGACACCGGACAGTTAGCAGTGAATTTTATTGATACAGACGGGGATAAACCTGTTCTGTTGCTGCTTCACGGCTGGGGCTGCAGCGGCGAAACTTACCGCAGTCTGATTGACAGCCTTTCCGCGCGCTTCCGTGTAATCGCGCCCGACATGCCGGGATTCGGAAAAACCCCTGAGCCGCCCGAGCCCTGGGGTGTGGGCGAGTACGCAGAATTCATCCGGAATTTTTGTAAAAGCTTAAACCTGCAGAATATCACGCTTTTCGGGCACAGCCTTGGCTGCCGGATTATTATAAAGCTGCTCGCCGACGGTTTTAACGCCGTCACCGGAAAAGTCGTCATGACCGGCGCGGCGGGCATAAAACCCCGTAAAAGCCTTTCACAGAAAATCAAGACGGCTTTTTATAAAACCGGAAAGGTTTTTCTCGCGCCGTTCCCGCGCCTGAAGTTGAAATTGCAGAGCAGAAGCGGTTCTGCGGACTATCGTGCGGCTTCGCCTATTATGAGGCAGTGCCTTGTTAAAATCGTGAACGAAGATTTGACGCCGCTGCTGCCGGGAGTCAACCGCGAAGTGTTGCTTATTTGGGGCGAGAACGACGACTCTGCGCCGCTGTCCGACGGTAAGCTCATGGAAGCGAAAATGCCTAATGCGGGGCTTGCAGTAATAAAAAACGCAGGTCATTATGCCTTTTTCGACCGGTCGGAGCAGTTCGGACGGATTTTGGATTCTTATTTGGGGGACGGGAAATAATGACTCTAATTATATTTGTTAGTGCCTTTTTTTATTTTTTACGTTCGATGCACATGTTCCAATTAAATTCGTATAAAGCGGCAGGTCAATTTAAATGGTTCAGACAAAAAATAAAGTGGATTTATTGGAGTTCTCTTATTCCGCTATCGGCGATAAGTTTTTACGGGTTAATGAGGTCTATGGGACGCAATACTGAAACAATGGGGCTTGATAGTTTATTTGGTTCTTTGGGAGCGTTTTTGATTTCGCTTGTCGGTTCACTATTATTAGGTACAGTTAGGGAAAAAGCTAAAAAACCGCTTGTTTATACACCGCGCGTAATCAGAATGTGTGTTACGGCTTTCATCGTTTGTTTGACAGTTATATTTTTGGTTTATTTTTTGAGTGATATATCGGGAGATTTTATTGCTCTGCTTTTTCTTATTCCTTTTCCGCTTTCCATTTTCCTCCCCATCATCGCCAACATCATCAACTCCCCCATTGAAAAACTAAATAACCTCCGCTACATCAACGACGCGAAAAGAATTATAAACAGTCATAAAAACTTAATCACCATCGGCATTACCGGCAGCTACGGCAAGACCTCGACAAAGTTTTTTCTTCATAAGCTATTGTCCGTAAAATACAACGTCTTAATGACCCCCGAAAGCTTCAATACGACGCTCGGCGTGGTCAAAACCATACGGGGCGACCTCAAGGCAACGCACGAGATTTTCATCTGCGAAATGGGGCTGAAATGGCTCGGCGACATAAAAGAAATCTGCGAAATCGTCAAACCCAAACATTCAGTGCTCACCTCAATCGGCCCGCAGCATTTAGAAACCATGAAAACGCTCGAAAATATAATCAACGAGAAGTTCGAGATTGTGAATTGTATTTCCGAGCTCGACGGCATGGTTTTCCTCAACTACGACAACGAGCATATCGCAAGCCGCAAGATTGACAAGAATATAATCCGCTACGGTTTAATCGCGGGAAACAAGGACTACTGCGCCTGTGATATAAGCGTTTCCGAGCGCGGCACTTCTTTCACCGTCAGCGGCGTGAGGTTTGAAACGCGGCTGCTCGGCGCGCACAACGTACAAAATATAACAGGGGCAATCGCTGTCGCGCACAGACTCGGCATTGAACTAAAAGATTTAGTGCTTCCTGTAAAGCGGCTTGAGCCCGTCCCGCACCGTATGCAAATTATTAATAAAGGTGACGATATTATCATTGACGACGCGTTTAATTCAAATCCCGTAGGCGCAAGCGGCGCGCTGGATGTCCTTAAGCAATTTTCCGGTTTGAAAATACTCGTGACTCCCGGCATGATTGAGCTCGGAGAAAAGGAGTATGAGCTTAATAAAAGCTTCGGCGCCCATGCTGCAGACTGCTGCGATTATGCAGTGCTCATCGGCGAAAAGCAGAGCGTGCCGATAAAAGCGGGACTGCGTGAAAGCGGCTTCCCCGATGATAAAATCAACATCTTTAAAACATTAGGCGAAGGACTTAAATTTGTTTATTCGATTGAAACTGATAAAAAGAAAATAATTCTGCTCGAAAATGATTTACCGGATAATTATTAGAAATGGGGGTTCTGCCGCTAAAGCAGCACCAGCCCATACCACCGCAATTTTATGAAGAAAGGACTTAGTGAAAATAAGTTTTAAAATGAATATAATTGAATCGGGGAAAATGAAACTTTTTATTCCCCGCTTGTGAAGAAAGGACTTAGTGAAAATATGAAGATAAAATTAGCTGTTTTTTTCGGCGGAAAGAGTGTTGAACACGAGGTTTCCGTTATTACCGCGCTACAGGCAATTCATTCGCTTGATGTAAAAAAGTACGATATAATCCCTGTTTACATCGATAAAAATAATTGTATGTACACCGGAATTATAACCGGCAGAATCGAGTCGTACGCCGACATTGCAACGCTGAAAAGGCAGAGCATACGCGTGATTCCCGTACGTGATGGTAATAAAACTGTGCTGGTTAAATACCCCGCAGGCTTCGCCAAAAAAATAATTTCCGAAATTGACGTCGCGTTTCCGCTCGGTCACGGAACCTATGTCGAAGACGGCGCATTACAGGGCTTGCTTGAGTTTCTCGGTATACCTTATGTTGGATGCGACGTGCTTTCCGCGTCAGTCGGCATGAATAAATTCACGCAGAAAATCCTGCTCCGTCATGAGGGAATTCCCGTGCTCGACTGCGTGAAAATCACGGCTTCCGAATTCTTCGCTGACGCTGACACAACACTCAAAACCATCCAAAGTAAAATCGGTTTTCCCGCCGTTATAAAGCCGGTAAACCTCGGCTCAAGCGTGGGAATTAAAATCGCGGACGATATTAAAAGCTGCGAAGAAGCGCTTGAGTTCGGCTTCCTTTTCAGCGGTGAAATCATTGCGGAACGCGCCGTGCAAAACCTGCGCGAGATTAACGTATCCGTGCTCGGCGACAAGGACAGCGCAGAGGCGAGCGAGTGTGAGGAACCGATTGCGCGCGATGAAATTTTAAGCTACGATGATAAATATAAGAGCAATTCCAAAGGCGGAAAAAGCACAGGCATGGCGTCGCTTTCACGAAAAATCCCTGCGGATATTCCCGGCGAACTGCGTGAGAAAATCCGCATGCTCGCAGTCAAATCATTCCGTGCTCTCGGCTGCTCGGGAATCGCGCGAATCGACTTCCTTTACGACGATAAAAACAACGAATTATTCTATAATGAAATAAACACGGTGCCCGGCAGCTTGGCGTTTTATTTATGGGAGCCGGCCGGTGTAAAATACCCTGAATTGCTCGACAGATTAATAACACTCGCCTTGAAGCGTGAGCGCGAAAACAAAGCCGTAAACTTCTCGTTTGAAACTAATATTTTATCCGATGCAAAACTTGGCGCGAAAGGAAGCAAGACGTGAAAAAATCATTCATAGTTACCATCAGTTTCGGCACATGGAAAAATCAGATTTGGTTCATGGGCGACAGCGAATTTTCCGAGTTCGATAAAGCTAAAAAAACATTGCCGGATATGAGCTCGGACTGTAATAATTTCAATGATTTTTTTAACCGTGTCTGCTCACATTTTGAGAGCCACGGCTTCCTGCGGATTCAGAAATAATGCGCGATATAATAGTTAACAAAAACGATTCGGGGCAGCGGCTTGACAGATTTTTAGCGAAATCTTTCCCCTCTTTAAGCCAGGGGATTATCCAAAGCGCGCTCCGCAAAAACCGCATAAAAGTAAACGGCAGGCGTGAAAACGCAGACTACCGCCTAAAGAAAAACGATGTTGTCCGTCTTTATATGGACGAGCTTCTTTCCGGAAAAACACATTCAATTTCGTATGAAATTCCGCGCGATTTAAAAATTATTTATGAGGACGAGAATCTTTTAATACTGGACAAGCCTGTGGGTTTACCCGTTCACGAGGATAACGAAAACTCGCCTGATACGCTGATTAATCGTGTTTTGCTGTACTTACAAAGCACCAGCGAATATACGCCCGAAAACGAATTAAGCTTTCGTCCGTCTTTATGCAACCGTATCGACCGCAACACGGGCGGCATTGTTATCGCCGCAAAAAATGCGCAAAGCCTTCGCATAATCTCGCAGAAATTAAAAGACCGCGAGCTTACAAAACTTTATCTCTGCGCCGTTCACGGCGTGTTTCCGGCGGGTAAAAAATCCGGCACGTTAACCGCCGAGCTCGAGAAATTTCCCGAGCAGAATAAGGTTAAAATTATTGCTAAAAAAACACCGGGTTCAAAGATAATTAAAACCGCATACCGCGTGCTTGACAGCGGTAAAAACCACTCACTTTTAGAGGTTAATCTGCTGACCGGCAGAACGCATCAAATCCGCGCACACATGGCGTTTATCGGGCATCCGCTGCTCGGCGACGGGAAGTACGGCAAACCGTCAAAGGAGTTTAAATATCAAGCGCTTTACAGCTATAAATTACGCTTTGATTTTAATTCAGACGCGGGGATTTTAGAATACCTGAAAGGCCGCGAATTTGAAGCGGAAAACATTTGGTTTTTGGAGAAGTATTATGAAATATCTCGTTCTTTTATGTGACGGTATGTCCGATTATCCCATAGAAAAACTCGGCGGCATAACGCCTATGCAGGCCGCGAAAAAGCCCGCAATGGACAGGCTCGCCGCCGTATCGGAGCTTGGTCTGGTGAAGACCGTGCAAGACCATATGAAGCCCGGCAGTGACGTTGCAAATCTGTCAATCCTCGGCTACGACCCCGAGCTTTATTACTCGGGGCGTTCGCCTTATGAGGCTGCGAGCATGGGAATCAAACTCGCGTCGAGCGATGTTGCAATTCGGTGCAATCTTGTTAAGTTATCGGACGCTGATGATTTCCGTGACGCCGTCATGTTAAGCTATTGCGCCGATGATATTCACACCGATGAAGCAGCGGAATTAATTGCGCTGGTGAACACAAATTTGGGCAGCGAGCAGTTTAAATTTTACACAGGAATTCAATACCGGCACTGTTTAATCTGGAAAAACGGCAAGCTGAATTTAAACATAATTCCTCCTCACGATATTACGGGAAGGCGGGTCGGCGACTGCATTGAAGTCAACGAAAACAACGCTGAATTGCTTGCTCTTATGCAAAAATCGTACAAGCTTCTTAAAAGTAAACAGGCGAATTCCATTTGGCTTTGGGGCGAGGGCAAAAGCCGCGATTTGCCTTTATTCAGCGACAAGTATAATAAAAAAGCCGCCATGATTTCGGCGGTGGATTTACTCAAAGGCATAGGAAAATTTACAGGCATGGACGTTATCAGCGTGCCCGGCGCGACAGGTTATCTCGACACCAACTTCACAGGAAAATCAAATGCCGCTATTAACGCCTTAAAGTCAGGTGCAGACCTCGTTTATCTGCACATCGAGGCGCCCGACGAATGCGGTCACAGGGGAGAAGTTGAGGGAAAAATCAAGGCGCTCGAGCTTATAGACGAGCTTGTTTTAGCACCGTTTTTAGAAGCTTTTAAAGATGAGAAAATTAAAATTTTAATCTGCCCCGACCACGCCACACCGCTTTCGCTCCGCACGCACACAAACGACCCCGTGCCATATTTAATTTACGACCGGAGTGCCTCCGGCGGCAATACCCCCTGCGGGGGGAGTTCACCTATAAAAGGAGCGAAGACTTTCACTGAAGAAACCGCGAAAGCGAGCGGGAATTTCATTAAAATCGGACATACATTAATGGAGAAATTTCTCGATGAATAAAGCAGAATTCAGCAAAGGCCGGGAGCGCGAAAGACGGGTTCACTTCGATGAAATTGTCGAAGCATATGATAAAATCCGGCCTGAATATCCAGATGAATTGTTTAGTGATATTATATCGTATTCAAAAGGCAAAAATGCCCTCGAAATCGGCGCGGGTACAGGAAAAGCAACTGCGCCTTTTCTCGGCGCAGGCTTCGGTGTAACCGCCGTTGAGCTCGGCGAAAATATGACGCAATTTCTGCTGTCAAAATTTAAAGGATATAATAATTTTAATGCAATCACTTCAGATTTTGAGAACGCTGTGCTCGAAAACGATGTTTATGACTTGGTTTACGCCGCATCCGCTTTCCATTGGGTTGATACAGAAATCGGATGCCCGAAAGCTTTCCGGATATTAAAAAGCGGCGGAGCGTTTGCATTATTCCGTTATAATGTTATTCACACTGATGGAAATATTATTTATGAAGAGCTGCAGGAAATCTATAAAAAATATTATCACAAGCCGTATAAAAAACCAATTAAATTATCACGCGAGAAATATTTAGAACCGGTTGAAATCCTGCGCGGATTCGGGTTCGAGGACTTAAAAACATACGGTTTCACGGACATTTCGATGAAACTGTATGACGCACAGCAAACATACAGCGCAGATGAGTACTTAACTTTTCTTGACACGCTTTCCGACCACAGAAGTCTGCCCGAAAGCGATAGGACGGCTTTATATGCGGGTGTAAGAGAAATTATAAACAAGTACGGCGAATATAAAAAAGATTATGTTTTTCAATTGTATATGGCAAGAAAACCGTGATTTAATTGCCTGTTATCCAAACAAACTAAACAAAATCCCCGCCGCCACCGCGCTCCCGATAATCGCCGACACCGTCGGTCCCATCGCATGCATCAACAGATGATTATTCGGGTCGGCTTCCTGCCCGATTCTCTGTGTGACTCGCGCCGCCATCGGCAGCGCGCTTACGCCCGCCGAGCCAATCAGCGGGTTTGTCTTTTTCTTGCCAAACAGGCACATCAGCTTCCCGAAAAGCACGCCGCACGCCGTCCCGAGCATAAACGCCACGAGCCCGAGCCCGATAATCATAAGTGTTCTGACGTTAAGGAAATTCTCGGCTTTCGCAGTTGCGCCCACCGCCATGCCGAGCATGATTATAACCACGTTCATCAGCTCGTTCTGCGAGGTTTTCACCAACCGGTCAACCACGCCGCTTTCTTTAAACAAGTTGCCGAGCATTAGCATACCCACGAGCCCGAGCGCATCGGGAATTAAAAAACCGACGATAATTGTAACAATAACAGGGAAGAAAATCCGTTCTTTCTTTGATACAAAGCGGAGCTGCGCCATGCGCACGACCCGCTCTTTTTTTGTGGTGAGCAGCTTCATGATGGGCGGTTGTATTACGGGAATGAGCGCCATGTATGAATATGCCGCGATTGCAATCGAGCCGAGCATTTCAGGCGCGAGGCGCGTCGCGAGCCATATCGTCGTCGGGCCGTCCGCGCTGCCTATCATCGCGATTGACGCGGCTTCACCCGCGGGGAACCCGAGCGCGAACGCACCGATGAAAGTTATAAAAATCCCCGCCTGCGCCGCCGCGCCGAGCAGAAGGCTCGACGGGTTCGCAATCAGCGGCCCGAAGTCGGTCATGCAGCCTACGCCGAAGAATATAAGCAGCGGGAAAAGCTGAAGCTTAACGCCGAGATACAGCAAATCAAGCAGCCCGCCTGAACTTAACACCTGAGCGAAGTCCACTGTTTCCCCAGCGAACAGCTCAGGGTGGAACATGTTTCCGCCCGGGATATTTGTGAGCAGCATGCCGACCGCAATCGGCAGAAGTAAGAGCGGCTCGTATTTTTTCGCGATTGCAAGGTAGACAAGCACGAGCGAAACTATGAGCATAACAAGGTCAAGCCACGTTCCGTTCACGAAGCCCGACTTCTCCCACAAGCCCTTCATCGATTCAATAAATACGTCCATGTTTCAATAAGTCCTTTCTTCGCTAACAAAGAATGATAAAGTATCGTTTTCCCCGATATAGTTCATTTTATTCTCATGTTTATTTTTATTAAGCCCTTTCTTCGCTAACAAAGAATGAAAAGTGTCGCTTTCCCAACTCAATTGTGTTTATTTTCAAACTTTTCATCTCATGCTTTCAATCACGCCCATGTTTCCCCATGCGCTGCGCGTGTTTAGTTCGCGTTTTTTAACATCAACAATTCGCAGCCGCTTGCCTGCCTGTTCGCCGTATGCATGAATTGCCGCTGTTATGACTGCAATTACCTGCAATTCGTCAACACGCGGCACAGGCTTCAAAACCGTTACGGGCCTTGCCGGCGCAACTAACTTAAATGAATCTTTCCGCGGCATTATTTGCATGGGGGCAGGCTTTTTACGAGGCTTTGCGGATAATAATCTTCCCATTATTTTAAGTAAAACAATCAGGAAAATCAATACTGCGAAAACTACAGCAAGCCCCGTTACAACCGTTGCAAAAATAAAACTCCAATTCATTATTCCTTATTCCTTATTTATTATAAATTATGCGACATCACCGCGAAATTCGGCTTATCGCCGAAGCCCGTAATAATCTCGACATTCATATCCCATACGGTTAAGGGCATGACGAAAATCTTGTTCTCCGAGGCAATCGTCGCAAATTTAAACACTGAGGAGTCATCGACAAGAAGCACGTTTTTCTCAGTCATAATAATACACTGGAAGACGTTGGAGATGCAGTCGAGAAACGCGCAAAGCGCGCTGTACCGCGAATCCTTGCAGGTATTTGTGTTTGTGAAGCTGTTGCCGAGCCCGTCGTTGAAGCTGTGCAGAACTGCTTTCTCGGCGCAAATTCCGATAAAGTAGCGGCGCGGGTCGGTAACGACTTTCTGAATCGCCGCACGCTTGGCGAAGTAGCTTCTAACCGGATTTGCCTTGCCGAGTTTGATATTAGTTCCGACGAAACGCAGAATATATTTAAGCGCGATGCCAAGGTATTCGTTAGCGAAACGCTCGCCTGTGTCGACGTGTGCGCCTAGAATAACATCAAAATCATGCTTAAGGTTATGCGAGATATTAGGGCTGTTGAGCCCATAGTAATTACGCATTTTTTCAAGCAGCGGCGCGAGCAAATCGGGCGTGATAATGCCCTCGACAATAAGCTGGTCGAAGAATGCGGTGTTCAGCATCTCTTGTTTCTTAACGGTGAACCTGAATTTCTCCTCGTCCACGCCGCCGTACTCGAACGCCAAATCGCCGAGCTTTTCGTCAATCGTATGCTGCATAAGCTTTATCAGCATAACCTGGTTTTCTTCAAGAAAGCTGCTGGCGTCCTGCCCGATTTTGCTGTAATTATCGTGAACCACATTCTGCCGCGTCATAATTTCTGTCAGCTTCTCAGCTTTGAGCAAGCCCTCCTGAACAAAATATTTCCCCGCAAAATAATCAATCATGTTTTCATTAAGTCCTTTCTTCATAAGAGATATTTTATTGTTTCGTTTTCCCCGATTCACAAGAAATAACTATAAAGTAAGCTTCTCCGAGCTACAAGAGATAATTATAAAGTAGTGCATACTGCGTAAGTTTCCATGATTTACGCCGATTTAATTTGCAATCTTTATGCTATTTTTACTTTCCATAATATATCCGCCCAGCCGTAATGCGCCGTCAAGTCAGCCTCAACCGTGTCCTGAAGCAGCGAGGCTCCGAATAAATAATACTTCTGCCTTTGATAAATCGGAATGCAGACCGCGCTCTCGAGCACTGCGTCAAATATGTTTTTATAAAACTCCAGGTTCAGCGTAGTGCCCGCCAAATCAATCCGCTGGTCAATCATCTCGTCCGAAAGGCGGAAAAAATTCTCTTCACCCGCACTTTTAAAAACCCTGCCCGCATTAGACAGAATCTCGCCCTGCCAAGCTGCGCACCACATATCGGCGGTACCGCCGAAAACAACCTCGTACATCTGCGCCTGTGACGGAACGTCAATTATAATAATATTAATTCCTGCGGCGCGTAATGCCTCCGCCGCCATCGTCAGCAAAAGAAAACTGGGATGCCTGCCCGAGCCGAAGCCGGCCACATAAACCTCATAGTCGCCGCTAACGCCCTCCGGAAACTCGCTTATCGCAGTCCCCGACTCGTTAATTGTGCAGCCCGCCGCCTCAAAGAAGCCGAGCGCGGCTTTCCCCGCGGCTTCAAAACGCCTTGCTTCATTCATCTCGCCGTCATAAATTTCATCACCGTTCACATCGGTGTCATACGCCGTTCTAAAGCCGCTGTCCCACTCCCTCGGCGCCGCCCATGAAACGCCCGCAGCGGGATATTGGGCTGCTCCTGCCGCGCCCTCGTAGAAATCCCATACGGATATATCGCGGTACGCCGCAAGAACAGTCGCGATTCCCTTGCGGAAATTAACGCTCTCCTCGCTGAGCGGCTCACCGCTGATACTTACGCGCTCTGCATTTATTCCGATAAAACCAAATGCACCAAAGTCAAACCCTTGTGTTTTAATCCCCGACGCACCGTACGCGTTAATCTCGCCGGGCACCCCGCGCTCCGCCGCAGCTGCGGTTATATCCAGCGTTCCCGAAGCAACCCCGTAAATCAGGTCGCCGGGGTTTGTTTCCTTAAAGCAGATATACTGAGTTTCGGGCGCTCCTTTATAATAAAACTCATTCGCTTCAAGTGCGGCTACTCCATTGCCGTAACCGATAAGCTTATATGGGCCCGCACCGAGCGGCGTGCCGCTGTAATGCTGCGGTACGACAGGAAAAACAAACGAATAGACAGCCGCCGGAATATGCCCCTCGAGCGTTACCTCAACCTCATAATCACCGAGCCTGCGAACCCCGCTGATACCGCTCACACCGCTGTTCTCCTCATCCTGCGCGGCCGATTCGCTAATGAAAAGCAACTCGGCGCGCCGGAGCACATTATCAAGCCACGGCTGCCCGATTTTTTCCGATTCTATATAAGCCTGTAAATCACCGTTATAAAGTTCGTAAAACTCGGCGTACATATCGCGGACTGCAGGGAAAGTGTTCACAAAATCCCACTCCCTGCCCGATATAGACGTAAAGTTCCCAAACTCTGCCTCGCGCTCGTCCGTTGCGGGTGTTATTAAAGGAAAATCCGCCACCCGCCACACCATCATGGCCAGCGCCGCCTGCAGCCATTCATCCCTGTGTATATCGCCGTCGGCAATAACATGGGCAAAATCTGCATAATTCTGCACGCAGTATTCCGCAACTGCATAAATATGCATGAGCCACGCCCGCTGCTCGCATACAAGATACAGCTCGTACTGTTCGTCGGTAAATTGTCCGCTTGCAGCAATTTCCGCATACTTCTCATATACTTCGCGGCTTGCGTTTGTTATATAATTTTCAAGCCCCTCAATCGGCAGCAGCGAGATTCCCGCATGACGCCCGCTATAATCCGCGTCCAGCAGCGTACGCAGCGTAAAAATAATGTCGGCGGCGGTCATATTCGCGCCGTCGCTGAAATAAACGTCCTCCCGAAGCCGAAACGTTAAAACCGTTGTGTTGTTTTCCGTAATACTGATTGAGGTGTCGGCAACTCCCTCATAATAATACTCCTCGCCGTTATAGCTGCGCCATTCACCTGTTGCTGCATTCCTTACGACTTCGCCGCGCCTGTCGAGCGTCACGAGCGGCACGTTTATCACGCTCATAACTTCATTATCGCCCGCATTGCCGTAAAAAGGCGAAAAGTTCCCCGTCATTCCCGTCACGCCTATTATTATTTCGGTCCTGGGGATTACCTCCTCAGTAATTATATCATCAATAAATTCATCAATTTCCGGCTCCTCAATATGGCTCACGCTGCTGCATGCGGACATCGCCGGCAGCAAAAGCGCGGTTATTAATAAAGCGATGAAACTCTTTTTCATTTCGTGCCTTTCTTTATTTAATTTACTCTATTTGAATTACAGTATAACACAAAACTGATTTTTAGTCAATCATTGACAAAAACGGATAAACATGATAAAATAATAGGTGATATAGTTGATTAACTTGAAAAACCGCTTTATGGTTTTTCCGACAAGCAAAGCTTGTCGCTCGCGCTGTAAGCGCGTAATCAACTATGCAATCAAATTAAGCCGCTGTGCGGCTGTGCGGCAGCCGCCGCACCTTAAAAATGCTAACGCATTTTCAAGTTAATTGATTATAAACTCAATCGGGGGTAAAAAATGGGGAAATCATGTCCTAAGTGCGGCGGGGAGCTCCCTGCAGGTGTAACTGTTTGTGCAAATTGCGGCGCTGATGCGAACGAAAAGCCTGCTGTTGACAACAGTGCCGAAATATCGAAAATGTTCGGAAAGGACGCGAGTATCGTCGTGAGTTCCGATGAATTAAACGCAAACCAGCTCGAAGCCTTTGATTCCGGCGTTGAGATTGAGTTTTCGGGCAGCGAGCTTGACGGCGCTTTGTCGGCGATGAACGAAATCAATTTTGATGAAATATTAGGCGAGAACCATAACAACAAAACCGAGGTTGTTGAGCTCACCACGGCAATCCCCGATGATGAGGAAGCAGAACCCCATAATGATGACGACCATGACGACATCATCATTCAAAAAGGCGTAACCGAGGTGCACGGCTTCCGTCTGCCGCGCTTCGTGCAGAATATTATTGCGTTTATCATTATTTTGGCGCTCGGTTTCGGGCTCGGCTACGGACTTAAATACTTTCAGGAACGCGGCGTGTTCGCAAACTATACAAACGACATCAGCCTAAAATCGCTCCGCGCGGTTAATGCGAGAGCCGTCCCCGCTGACCTCGGCTTCACGGCTGTTGAAATCTTTGTCAAGCGCGACGCCGTCACCACCGAGTGTATAGTTTTCGGCGTGCTTTCCGCCGGAGCGGGCGATTATGCCCCCTCCTACTACCGCTTAATAATAAATAACAGCGACCACTCAGACACGACGCTGTACCTGCCTTTCGACTCTGTCCGCCATGCGGAGCTGCTGGCGAGCGGCGATGTTCAGAACAGCCTGGACGCGGTAACCATGATGAACCGTTATGAAACATACCTGCTTTCGCTCGCTGAAATTAATTCAGATAACCCGCGCTGGGAGCGGGCGGATATTGAGTTTGTGAACAAGCAGCTGGCACGGGAGGGATAAGGTTTAAAAATAAAGCAGGGGCGGTTTTCACCGCCCCGATTTTTTTATTCATCTTTATTCATGTTAATAAACAAGCTCGGCTTCGACTGCTTAAAAATCGCGTCCATGACCCGCTTCGTTTTATGCGAAACAGGCACGCCCTCCGAATCTGTCGGTATACTCTCGTCTGTGAAGCCGTCCTTGCGCTCGAGCCCCTTTAATATATCCGTAAAGCCCAATTCCTGCGTGTATTCCGTTTTTTGCGATGCGTAGAACTCCCTTTGCGTGCGCCGCTCCTCGCGCGCAGGCGCCTCACCGACGGGGCTTTCTTCTCGTTCCCTGTCCTGCAGCTTCGGCACGCTGAGCGCAGGTGCGCCCGCCGAAATGACACGCTCCTCGCGTGCGGGCGGCATTGAAAACGCGGGAATTTTTTTCGGAGGGGACACAGGCGGTTGTGCCGGCTCGGATTTTACGGGCTTCGGAATAACCGGCTTGTCGCTGAGCGGTGTGCTTATAATCGGCTGCTTCTTGGGTTTAAACACCTTTACGTATTCGCCGGGTTTTTCCTTAGTCTTAACGTTATAAATCTTTATGCTCTCTTCACCCGAGGTTTTTAAGATAGGTTCGGCATACAAAGGGGTCGGGGGCTGCGCCTGCGTGCCGTACGGGATTACCACGCCGCCCGAGGCAGAAAAACTATCGGGATTCACACCCCTGATAACTTTTGATGAAACCCGCTCCCTGACAGGAACCGCGGACACTTCCTCTTCCATCTCCTCATCTTCATAATACTCCGGCATGCTTTCGGGTTTAATCATGTCTTTTCTGTCAACCCGCGGTGGCACAAAGGGCTTCACAGTCCTGCCCTTTTCATCCTTTGCCTCCTGTCTTTCCTTTACCTTTTCACTAATCCGCTTCTTTTCGCCCTGCGCCGCGTTCGGTAAAAACGACATCGCCCGCGAATACTCAGCGAAGCTCTCAAAATCTTTCAGGGTCGCAATGCCGCTTAGAATATTATCGCGCATTGTATTCATATATCTGCACCAATCGGAAAAATCACGCTGGGTGAACTCCACGTTAATGCGCGAGCTCATTTCCTTATAAAGGCGGTCGCACCGCTCGTGAAGCAAAGCGGCGTCTACGCTTTCGGAAAACGCCGTACGCTCTTTAGCGCCTTTCTTCACCATAACCTCACGGCAGCTGCGCCCGTTCTTGGAGAGCCTGTCGCAGTAATCGAAGTCATAATCCTCCGAGCGCAGGTAATAATCCTTGCAAAGCGCGCAGTGCTGCAAATACCCGCCGTTTTCGATTATTGCGTCAATTTCAAGGTCTATCGCCGCCTTTAAGCTCGTAGGCATAAAAACTTTCATCGGCGACTCTGACAGTGACTTTATCATCGTTTCGACGATATTGTCGCCTCCGGGCGGCAGAAACAGCTTCATGGACGAAAACGCGTCCATCGCCAGCTGGTCGGAAACAATTTCATTTTTAATGACCTTGCGGTTCTTATCGTCGCTGTATCTTAAATCGGTCAGCAGGTTCCGTACTATTTCGCGGCTTACGCTGCTCATTATAAAGGGCGAGTTCGGCGTGCGCCCCATAGTAAAAACCTTGCTGTCAGCTGTGGAATTGAGGTCGTAGCCGAGCTCGTTCGCAACGACATTGAACATTAAATCAAAATAATTCGCGCGCGCGGCGGCTTCAGCAGAGCTCCTCAGCTTCCCCGAAAATATAAAATCAACTTTTATGTTCGCGTATTCCTGAATTTTAAGAATGTTTACCCACTGGTTAATCGCGTGCCCGTGCCGGTATTCAGAAAGCCGCATGAACACCGCCTTTTCAAACTCGTTTTTGCACGGGATATAATTGTTCCAAAGCGTGATTATACCGATTTCATTCTGGCGGCAGATATATTCAACCCAGCAGTCGATGACGATTTTTTCAAAGACGCTGCGTAGATTCTGCTCGAAATATTTGTGGCAGCCCGCGATAGAATTACGGATTTCGGCCGCTTCCTCCTGCCGGTATTCGCCGGTTTTCATATAAAGCTTACACAGGTCAACACATCTTTCCATAAAAAGATTGAAGTCATATTTCATGAAATATAAAAGGTTATTAGGATATGTAACCGAATATATATCGTTTGAATTTTTTCCGGTAAGATTAATTCGATTGTTCAAATTTTCACGTCCTTTTTCAATAAGCGCGCTTTGCGGAGCGGCGGGTTTCTTTATAGAGCGGCAAATTGCTTGAATGTGCCTGAATGTCTATTCATCTGCCGTTTCGGGTATCGGGTTCCCCGTCGGCGGCTGCCATCGTGTTATTTCACCGGGGTTTGCACTGAAAGGCATAGTTTCGCCCGAAAACCGGTCGCCGTCTTCGCGCCCCTCATGGACAGGCGATATGAAGTCGGGAGCCGTGAAAACCGTATCGCTGATTGAAATCTTGTCGGCCGTCAGCCATTCGACTTCCTTTTCTCCAACCAGAATCCTTCTGCCCGTATCTTCATCAATTTCAAATTCCTTGATTACAAACATATACTCGTTTACCACATCAATCTCGAAGTCGCGCGGCAGGCGCTGCTGATGTATTCTCGTGCTGTCGGCGTATTTTTCGCCGTTCAAGAACGGCAGGCGCGTGTCGCCTTCAGTGAACTCCGCATGGAAAGTAACCGTACGGTTCTCCTTGTTTTCCTTGTCGATGTACATTACCAGCCTGTACGAGCCGTCTGTTGAGTGTATGTAAACATCGCTGCGCAGCTCTAAGTTTACGGGGAAAATATTGCTCGTGATTGCAAAAATCTGCAAAGTCAGATACCCGAGTATCGTCAGCACGAACAAAATTAAATACACCGTCCCGAGTATGGTTTTGAGCGACTCGGGCGTGCCTGCGGCGAAAAACACAATCGTCGCCACCGCAAACGCCGGAATAAGCAGGTACAAGTCCCCGAACGCAAATACCAGCATTATTAATATGCAAGGGTGCAGAAGGCAGGCGGTGATTTGCGTCGCTATTTGCTTGCGGGTGTAAAGCATCACCGTGCCGAACAGCACGTTAATCAATAAATAAAGCGAAAAAAGCGAAACTGAGTTGGTCGGCACGAGATGGAATGTAAACGTGAGCCACGCCAGCCACAGCATGAAGAAGCCGTAACCCAGCGAAAGCGCCGAAAACCCTATTTTCGTCCACTTGTTTTTAAAGAAAGATGCAACTTTGTTTAATGCGCTCATTTTATTTATGTATCCTCCGATTAAATTGTCCTTAATCTATTTTATAACATATTCACTTTTTTTTCAAGCCAAAATGGTAAATTTTTCGCTCTTTGGCAGAAAAAAAATAAACACGCCTGCATTTAGTAGATTCCTCATGGGATAAATACCAAATACAGGCGAATGTTGTTTATTTATGTCGAAATAAAATAAATTTTGTTTTATGATGCTTATCTCTTCTTAAATATTTCGTCCAAGTCACGGAACGGGTCATCCTCGAAGCTCTCGGAAAGGTTTGCCGTTATGAACTGGTCGAGCGACTTCAGCCTCGTGGTCTGAACCTCGTCGTCATCGCCGTCGATTTCCATGGTAAAGGATTTCATTCCCCCGCTCTTCGCAGCCACAGCCGCTTCCGCTGCTGCCCGTACCTCCGCCGCGTTCGCCGGGTTGTCGCCGGTACCGAAGCAGGTCGCAATAATCGTAACCACCATCTCGTCTTTTAAAGCCGGGCTGTAGTCCGCACCGTAAATCACCTTTACGTCGGGATGCGCCACGCCCGTAATCTTGTTCATTACCTCGTCAACTTCGTAAAGCAGCGTATCTTCTGACATTACAACGTTTACAAGAACCTTGCCCGCGTTTGCAATCGAAGTTTCGAGCAGCGGCGAATTGACAATCTTCTGTACGGCTTCATCAACCTTATTGTCGCCCGTGCCGACGCCGATAGCGATATGCGCGTCGCCCGCCGCCTCAAGCGTGGATTTTAAATCCGCAAAGTCTATATTCATGACCGCCGTATTGTTGAGCAGCTCCGAAATACTGCGGACAACATTGTACAGCACGTCGTCAACCATCGAAAACGCCTGACGGAAGTTGAGTGCACGCTCATTTAATTTCAGTAGCTTTTGATTGGGAATAATTACTAAAGCATCGACAACCTTGCGCATTTCAGCGATTCCCTTGAGTGCAAGATTCATTTTATGCTCGCGCTCAAAGTCAAACGGCTTGGTTACGATACCTACGGTAAGAATCCCCTGCTCACGCGCAATGTCCGCGATTACGGGGGCTGCGCCCGTACCTGTCCCGCCGCCCATGCCCGCAGAAATGAACGCCATCGATGCGCCCTTTAAGGCTTTTTCGATTTCTTCGCGGTCTTCGTGCGCCGATTCCGCGGCTATGCCGGGGTCGCCGCCCGCGCCGCGCCCTTTGGTGGTTTTTTTGCCGATTTGCAGTCGTTTCATAAGATTTTTATCCTTAGAGCGCAAAGCAGGCACATCGGTATTGACCGCTATGTACTCAACTCCCGGAACACCGTGCCTTGCCATGTGCTCAAGGGCGTTGCAGCCGCCGCCGCCAATCCCGAATACTTTTATATTTACGTCGTACACCGAATTGTTGTCAAGTTCGTCAACCAGCTCCTCAGCGAAGCCGTCCTCATCGTAAAAAATCGCCATACTTTTAATAAGTCCTTTCTTAACCAAATCAAAGTAAAAACATCGTTTTCCCCGCTTAGCACAACTTGTTTCAAACTACATTAAGTCCTTTCTTAACTAAACCATAGTAAAAAACATCGTTTTCCCCGATTCAACAGTTTTAATTTAGAACTCTTTACCTCCGTTAAAATCCCATTTAATTTATTGTAACAGATTTGGAAGAAAATATCAATAGGTTTTTTGAAAATAATTTTTAAAAAACCATTTATTTTGTGTTTTTAATTTTTACTACCCCCGATATATATGTTATTCGGGCGAAAAAACAACTTCCAACGGATTTATAAGCCGCAGCGTTCCGCGTTCGTTGCTTTCTATCCTGTTTTCAAGGATTTCGGCGGCGGCGCGCAGCTTTTGCTCGAGGTCTGTGCCCGCCCCGATATGGAGCGTTATTCTGTTCATGTAGTTCATCTTTATGTCAAGATGGTCGGTTATATCTATATCCATTATGCCGAAAAGCTCCGCTTCCTCCGCTGTTTTGATTAAAGTGAACACAAGCTCGGTTTTCCGCTGCTCTGCTGAACTTATGTACCCCCCGATTACAGGCTCCTCCGCCTCAAAGCCGTAAACCGCGATATTATCAGAGGCCGACCGCGTCGTTTCCAAAATCCTGCCGTTTCTTGATATGGTGTAGAAGTGATTTTCATGTGCGATACTAACCATTTCCACTGCACCCGCCACCGTTATTGTCACCCTGTTCGGAAAGCCTTTTCTGATTGTAACGTCGTCAACATAAACAAGGCTTTCAATAATCCTGTTTCTGCCGGTTCCCGTATCAAAGCGCAGAAGATTTATGCCTTCCCGTATGCCGGAAGCTGCTACAATCTCCTCGCTTGTATAAATACTTTCGCCCTCAACGACGATTTCTTCCAAATTAAAAAGCACCGTTACGGATAAAATCGAGAAAATCGTTACAGCGACGACAAAAAACATGACGTAATAAATTGCCATGTTTTGCCTGCGTCGCTGTTTAAATTTTCTTTCTCCGGGCGGCTTTGGTGTGCTTTGAGCCTTTTGCGCTTTCAGCTTAGATTTCTTTTGAGCTTTAGGCGCTTTAGGCTTTTTTGCCGGCTTGTCGGGTTTCGCTTTTCGCCGCCTCGGTTCAGTAAACTCGGGCATTTAACATTCCTCATAATTTATAATCAGTCGCGAAGCAATACAGCAACAATTCATAATTAATTACTGCTTATTTTCGCTCCTATCTTTTGTAAGTTCCCGACTATATCGTCATAACCTCTCTCTATATGCGAGATTCCGGTGATTGTGCTTGTTTTGTCGGCGAATAGCGCAGCGGTCACGAGTGCCGCACCGCCCCGTAAATCCGTTGCTTCAAGGTCGGCGCCGATTAATCTTTCCACGCCCTCAACAACAGCCACCCGGTCATTAACGCTGATTTTTGCGCCGAGCTGTCTTAGCTCCTGCGCATGGCGGAAGCGATTGTCGAATATTGTTTCCACGAAGACCGTCGTGCCTTTCAAGGTCGAGGCGAGAGCCATAAACATCGGCTGCGCGTCAGTCGGGAAGCCGGGATGCGCCGAAGTCGTAATCTTATAAGGCGCGTGAAGCTGCTTTGCGGCGTTAATGTAAATCTGATTATCGTTATAAGTATAAATACTGCACCCCATTTGTTCAAAAACGGGTAAAATTGCACTGATATGTCTGAAGTCAACGTTCTTAAGAATCAGCTCGCCTCTTGTAATCGCCGCGCAGCACAGATAGGTCGCGGCGACAATCCGGTCCGCAATAACCGTATGCTCCGCCCCGCCGAGCTTCTCTACCCCCTCTATTACAATTGTTCCCGTTCCCGCGCCCGAGATTTTAGCGCCGCATTTATTAAGAAATTCCGCAAGGTCGATGATTTCGGGTTCGCGCGCTGCGTTTTGGATTTCGGTTGTGCCTTTTGCCGTGACGGCAGCCAGTATTATATTTTCGGTCGCGCCCACGGACGGCAGGGCGAGGGAAATGTACGCGCCGTGTATGCCTTTCGGGGCGTTGCAGTTTAAGAAACCACCCTCCTCCTCAATATTGACGCCCATCTTACGCAGCGCCATTACATGCAGGTCTATCGGACGAGGGCCCAGCTCGCATCCGCCGGGGAAAGTCAGGCGGCACTGCTTTGTCCTGCCCAGGATTGCACCGAGAAATACTATGGAAGAGCGCATTTCGCGCATTAAATCTTTAGGTACATCGGTGTTCAATACTTCTCTTGAATCAACCGTGACGGCGTTTGCTTCCCTCACACACTTACAACCGAGGCAGTTGAGGATTCTGCACGCCGCATCGCTATCTGATAAATTCGGACAATTATGTAAAACAGATTCTCCCTGACAAAGCACAGTAGCCGATAATAGCGGAAGAATACTATTCTTTGCTCCCTGTACGCTGAGTTCCCCCGCCAACCTGCCCCCTCCCTGAACCACAATTCTCGGGGCATCCTTTTTAACCGCCACGCCAACACAACCTTTCAAAATAGCATTACTTTTCATAATATGCTATTTCAAAGCCAGTTGACAATGGACAGTTATTTAATCAAATCCAATACTCCGCCCAGGATTTTATCCGCTGCGTATTCAGACGACATTTCTTTTGCGCGGATTTCCATGTCGCGCAGTTTTCCCGGGGTTTGGCATAACCGCGATACGACTTCAACAAGCTTCTTCGCGCTCAGTTCCTTGTCCTCAATCATCACGGCAGCGCCTTTTTTGACCATTGCGAGCGCGTTATAATACTGATGATATTCCGCCGAGCCCGCCCACGGAATCTGCACGGAGGCACGCCCCGCCGCCGTTATTTCCGTCCGGCTCATCGCGCCCGACCGCGAGATTACCAAATCCGCCGCCGAAAGGCAGGTATACATATTATCAAGATATTCCTTTATAATAGTGCGTTCGGAGTTAAGCTTGACCCCCTCGAACGGGTTCCCGCGGTTACGCCCATAAGAGTGAATATGGTTAATGCCGCCGCACTCGTTTTCCCAGGCGAGCAGCGCGATTACGGCGTTTGTTATTGCTTTCGAGCCGTTGCTCCCGCCCGACGACAGTATCGTTAATCCCTCCGGCAAGCCAAGCTTTTTCCGTGCGGCTTCGCGGTCTTGCATTTTTATGTTAGTGCGCAGCGGATTGCCGGTTACTATGCACTTCTCCGGGTTCGGAATTCTCTTTTTTACGTCCTCGTCCGCGACAAAAATCTTATCAACATACCTCGACAACAGCTTCACAGCCATGCCCGGGTAAGAATTGCTCTCGTGAACAGCGGTTTTAATTCCCATTTTAGCCGCAGTTTTTAAAACGGGTACTGAAATATACGCGCCCGCGCCGATGACAATATCGGGATTAAATCTTTTTATAATAGCCCGCACTTTTCTGCCCGCGTGCAGATACAAGTGCGCCGCCTTTATGTTTCTGATTATATTTTTCGGGCTCAGGCTGCGCTGCAGGCCCGCCATTTTAATAGGCGCAAAGTCGTAGCCGGCTTCTTTAATGAGTCTTGCCTCCATGCCGCCGGGCGTGCCGATAAAAAGTACTGCACTCATCGCCCCCGGATAGATTTCTTTTATTTTATCGGCTATGGCAAGCGCGGGGTTTACGTGCCCTGCGGAACCGCCGGCGGCGATGATTGCTCTCATGTTTTCATTAAGTCCTTTCTTCACAAAAGAGAAATGAAAAGCTCCGTTTTCCCCGACTAAGCATCAGTTATTCTCAAACTTGATTCCTCCGATTACGAACGCTGTCTTTGCGCAAGCTCCCTTAAACCGTCCATGTTCGCTTCGCTGTAAAGCCTTTGTCAATGCGCCCCTCGCCGAAGTCGTATCCGTCAGCTCACGTCCTCTCAAGCCGCACGAGCGCGTCCGCGGGAACGCTTGCTCTCTTGCAGAAGCTTTTTATGTCGCTGTACGGCGTCGTGAGGATTGCGACTTTAATTTTACCGGTGTTTTTGTTCTTTTTTAAATCATTTTTCATTCCCTGCATTTTCTTTTTTATGCTCCTTAATTCCAAACATGAATCTTGTAACGGGAACTCGTTTGAACACCTCAAAATTTATGAACGTAAACACAATGCTCGCCGTCAGAATCAAAACCATTTGAAGCGGCACGCTCGCCGTCAGTATTAGCGCGAAATAAGCCGTAATCACCGTCCACTGCTGATGCAGGACATAAATGCCGAAAGACGAAGCCGACATATAGGAGGTGGTTTTGTTTGCAAAGTTTAAATAACGTTTTGCAAACCCGAAAATAGTTAAAATAGCTGTCCACGCATAGAAGAAATATATTACTTCATAAATAACAACGTAAATAAAAAGTATTTCATTAAAAAATGTTTCATGGATTTTCAGAAAAAAAGTGCATATAATCATAAACGGCAGACAAAGCCCAAGTAAAAGGAATCTATGTTTTTCGAGTTTTTCCTGTACTTTGCCGTTTGAAATAATAAAATATCCGAACAGAAACCACGTTGTATATTCGCCGACGCTTTTACCCGCTATATCAAAAATCATCTGCGCGAAGCCGGGAACTAAAAAGAACAGCAGCAAAACAGGCAGCGGGATTTTATGTACAGGCAGCTTCTTCACGGACTTTTGGTACAGATACATAACAGGCAGCGCGATTAGTGAAATAACGAACAGGTATGCCAAAAACCAAAGATGCGCCGGCGTAAAGCCGCCGTTATAACCGGATAAGTCGGTCGGTTTTGTGAAGAACAGAATATACTGCTCGAAATAATTTCCCGTATAATTATTATGAAACCGTTCCGCAAAATAAGTCTGCACAGGAATTAAAATCAATATACCGAAAACAAGCGGAAGCAGCAGCTTGGATACGCGCTCTTTTATGTACTGCTTCGGACTTCTCTTATTTAAAGCGTACGCGGAACTGAGCCCTGCCACCAGGAATAAAATCGGCATGAGCCATGGATATATGGCGCGCATAATAAGGGTTGTTGTTTCAATATCGGCGCCTTTAACATAAAAGCTCTCATCAAATGCATTGAACATCATAAACGTATGATAGGGGAACAATAAAAGCACGCATAGCCAGCGTATGTTGTCAATATAGTATTTTCTCATTCAATCGCTGCCTTCCGTGAGATGTTAAGCACGACGCCGATACCCGCGAGCTGCATCATCAGCGCCGAGCCGCCGTAGCTGAAAAACGGCAGCGAAATGCCCGTGTTCGGCACGGCGTTGGTAACAACGCCGATGTTGAGCAGCGCCTGAACCCCGAGCTGCGACGTGATTCCCGCCGCGAGCAGCATCCCGAACTTATCCCGCGCGCAGACAGCGATATAAAACCCGCGTGCAACAAAAAGCACAAACAGCAGTATAACCACAATCGCGCCGATAAAACCGAGCTCCTCGCAGATAATCGAGAAGATGAAGTCGTTGTGCGAGGCGGGGAGATAGGCGTACTTCTGCCTTGAGTTCCCGAGCCCGAGCCCGAAAATCCCGCCCGAGCCTATTGTAATCAGCGACTGATAGGTCTGGAACGTATCGCCTCTTATGTCGGCTTCGGGGTTTTGCCAGCTTAAGATTCGTGAGTTAAAATAGTCAAGCCCCATCGCGTCCATCGCTATAATCGCAAGCCCGCCCAGCACTGCAAACGCGAGCAGCGTCAGAGCGATGTGTTTGATTTTACAGTCTCCGATAAACATCATGATGAAGCCGATTGTGAAGATTATAATTGTACCCGACAAGTGCGGCTGAAGAATCATCAGCAGACAGGAAACCATCAGAAACATAAATATGGGAAGAAAGCCCTGCTTGAATTTATCAAGCTTGCTGTAATGCGTGTGCATCCAATATGCAAATACAACTATTACCGCAAATTTTAAGGTTTCGGACGGCTGCACCATCGTTCCGCCGATTTCAATCCAGCGGCCCGCTCCGCCCTGAACCCTGCCCGCGAGCGCTACGAAAGCCATTACTCCCAGCGCCGCCCCGGCACCGATTCTGACGATGTACTTATTACACATCAGGCGGTAATTAACGCGCGAAAGTATAATCATCGCGACAAGCCCCGCACCGATGAACCTAAGCTGTCTTGCCACGAAATGGTAGCTGTCGCCGTGTTCGCGGTAGGCGAACGCATAGCTCGCCGAGAACATCGTGACAATTCCGAATGCGAGCAAAACTATAACGATTGTGAAAAACGGGAAGTCAAACCGTGCGAGCCGTTCGCGCCGGGGTTTCACACGGTCTTTCATTTTCTTGCGCATTTCCTTCGGCGCAATCGCAGCCGCGCCGGAAGCCGACGGCAGTATTTTTTTTGTGTGATTGGGCGTGGGGCGTCTGAGAGTGCGGCGCGGACGAGCAGTTTTTTCCAATGCCTCTTCCATTGCGCGGGCTTGCGCTAACCTCGTTTCCCTTTCGGGCGAAGTCGGCGGCATGACCCTCGTCGTACTGCTCTGTTCGGTTTTTCGTGCACTGCTCTGCATATTTTCAATAAGTCCTTTCTTCGCAAACGAAAGAATGAAAAGTATCATTTACCAAGTTTTATATAATCAGTTAATTTGAAAAATACTTTAGCATTTTTCAAGACCTTGTTTTCAAGCTTTTATTACATTCCTTTAGTGAGTAATATCGCGCAAACCCCCGCAATCACTGCAATCATAATAAACAACAATACTATCCGCGTTTCTTTCCAGCCGCTGATTTCAAAACTGTGGTGAATCGGCGTCATCTTGAACAGCCGCCTGCCTTTTGTAATCTTAAAGTAAGTCACCTGTATAACCACGGTCAATGCTTCCCATATATAAACCGCAGCCGCAACAATCATGATTATTTCCGCTCCCGCACCGATTCCGAGCGCGCAGACAATGCCGCCGAGAAACATCGAGCCTGTATCCCCCATAAAGACTCTCGCCGGGTGGAAGTTCCAAATCAAAAAGCCCAGGCATCCCCCGGCAACAGCGACCGCAAGCACAGAAAGCCCGGTGAATCCCAGTATCGAACAAATAACCATAAACACCGTACAGTACACAAGCGTCACGCTCCCGCAAAGCCCGTCAAGCCCGTCGGTAAGGTTCACGGCATTTACGAGATACAAAATTACAAGTCCCATGATTACATAGTAAAAATACCATAAATCAAGCTGCCCGAGAAAAGGAAAAGCAATTACGGTTGATGTATCGCCCGAAATTATCCGCGCCGTGAAGTATGCTGCGATAATCATAATCTGCATGATAATCTTCTGGTTTGCCGTGAGCCCCTCGTTGCGCTTCTTGCGCACTTTTATATAATCGTCAAGGAAGCCGACAAACGCAAAGAACAGCGCCATGAGCATACCGGAAATGCTTGCAAAAAATTCTTTTCTGCCGGCGAATTCCGAAAGGTCGATAAAACCTTTCCCCGACAGAATACCAAGCCCCGCGCTAAACGCAGCCACTGAGCCGGTTATGAACATAATCCCGCCCATAGTCGGCGTTCCCTGCTTTGTGTCCTTGTGCCAGGCGGGCCCGATGTCGAGAATAGTTTGCCCGTATTTTAGACGGCGCAGAGCCGGAATGATTAAAAACCCCAGCACAGCCGTAACTGCGAGTGCAATAGCCGCAACAGTAATGTTAGTAGTCAAATCCATATTTATTTTCATTAAGTCCTTTCTTCACAAATGAATAATGAAAACAGCATTTTCCCGATTCAGTTGTTTTATTTTCAAACTTTCACCAAGCCCCTTTCTAACTTTTACGTATGAAAGCGACATTTTCTCCGGTTAGGCAGGTTATTTTTCAAGCCCAAACAAACCCTTTACAATTTCACGCTCATCAAAAGGCAAATCCTTGCCTTTTATAGCCTGATACGTTTCATGTCCTTTTCCGCAGAGTGCGATTATGTCGTCCTTCTGCGCCATTTTTACTGCCGCTTCAATAGCTTCTTTTCTGTCCGTAAATTTCTCGAAAGGCGTGTTTTTTATTCCTTCCGCGACCTGCTCGATTATTTCGCTTTCATCTTCAAACCGCGGATTGTCGGAGGTTATGATTATATAGTCTGCATACTTGTCTGCGGCTTCACCCATAAGCGGGCGTTTTGCTATGTCGCGCTCGCCCGGCGCACCGAACACGCATATTAGCCGAGAACCTCGTCCCTCATTACAGGTGATATTTTTAATACTTGATAAAAATTTATTAAGCGCGTCCTCGGTATGCGCATAGTCGCATATTACCGTAAACTCGCCGCTATAGATAACCTCGCTTCTGCCCCGCACGCCTTTAAAATCCGAAAGCGCTTCCACCGCTTCATCAAGCGGAACATCAAGCTGCGCGCAAGCCGCAATCGCCGCAATTGAATTCGCAACATTATATAGACCGGGTATCCTGAGCTTCAAGGGGAACGACTTCTCCTCCCCTGCAGATGAAAACCAGTACGATACCTCCGCGCCGGCAGACTTTATATTCACTGCATAACAGTCCGCGAAGTCTTTCGCAGAGTAGGTTATAACAGGATAATTGTATTCACTTTGAATATATTTAACAAGCCTTTCGCCGTATTTGTCGTCTATGCACACTACTGCGCTTTTAGTCATGTCGAACAGCGCGCGCTTTGCGAGAAAATAATTCTCCATCGTCCCGTGCCAATCTAAATGGTCTTGCGTAAGATTCGTAAAAACTGCACATTCAAAAACTTCCTCTGCGAATCTTTCCTGCGCGAGCGCCTGCGACGACGCCTCCGCCACGCAGTACTCCGCGCCGTTGTCAGCGGCTTCACGGAACAGCTTATACAGCTCCGTCTGCCGGGGAACGGTCAGCTTCGCCTCGTAAGTTTTCCCGCACGTATCATAACCCACAGTTCCGATTGAAGCAACTTTTCTTCCCCCGACCTCAAGAATATGCTTTATCAGCGCGATTACCGTGCTTTTACCGTTAGTGCCGGTCGCGGCGACGAGTTTTAAGTCTTTTGTGGGGTTTCCGCAGAACTCCGAGGCAAGCCTTGCGAGCTCCCTGCGGGTGTTCGGGACTATTATTTGCTTTTCAAGCCCCAAGTCCCGCTCGGCTATAATAGCCGCCGCTCCCTTTTCAAGCATTTCCCTAGCTGCATCATGCCCGTCGAAATGAGCGCCTTTTATGCAAACGAAAATATTTCCCGCCGTAATTTCACGCGAATCATCAGTTATTCCTGTAACTTCTGAATCAAATATTTTCACTATTCATTATTCCTTATTCATTATTAATTAGCCTGTATGCCCATCGACGAATCTGAATTCAACCTCAACCACCGTTCCCGCGGGTACTTCTTCCCCCGCCTCTATGCCTTGCACGAACGCTGTAGCCCGGGCGTTGTTGATTGCACCGCCCGTCAGCCTTATGTTTAATCCTGCGTTCGTGATTCTCTCGTTCGCCTGTGCGAGCGTAAGCCCGATTACGTTAGGCACAATACCCGTGGTATAATCTTCTTCTGACAAATACACGATTACCCTGCCGCTTCGTGCAATCGGCACGCCGTAAGTCGGGACGGTGTAGAGCACGGTATTGCCGGATTCTTCTCCGATAAACTTGTAATTCAAGCCGTCTGCTGCGAGCTTCAGCGCCGCCTCGCTCCTTGTCATGCCTACGAGATAGGGTATAATCACGTTTTGCAGCTCCAGCTCCTCTTCGCTCAGCTGTGTCTGGAATATTTCAAGATACGGCAGCGTTTCACGGAACACCTCCGAAACTACGGGCGCCGCCACCGCGCTTCCGTAATACAGCCCGGGAGGCGCGACGCCGTCCATCATTACGAGCATTATTATTTCCGGGTCGTTCGAGGGCGTGAACGCGCCAAACGAGCCGACATAAGTTTCCTTGTTAACGAAGTCGGCATGGTCGATTCTCTGGCTTGTTCCGCTCTTTCCGCCGATTCTGTAACCTGCGATATAAGCGTTGCTCCCGCCGTTCACCGACACGACATCTTCTAAAATCTGCCGCATGAGCGCCGATGTTTCCTCGCTGATTACCTGCCGCCTTACCTGCGGCGCAGTGCTGCGGACAACGTTACCGTCATTGTCAACGATTTGAGCGACTACGTACGGCGTCACCAAATACCCGCCGTTCACTGTCGCTGCATACGCCGTTATCATCTGCAGCGGCGTTATTTTATTCACCTGCCCGATTGAAGAAACCGAAAGGTCAAGCGTAGTCATAACATCGCGGCTTCTGAAAAGTGAGCCGGACTCTCCGGGCAGGTCTATGCCTGTGCGCCTCGTGAAGCCGAAAGCATCGAAATAATCGCTGAACTTCTGAACTCCGAGCGACTGCCCCATTCTGATGAACGCAGGGTTGCAGGACAGCGTAATCGCGTCCGTAATGCCGTTAATCTGCCCGTGCCCGCTGGTTCTCCAGCAGTGGACTTTCTCGCCCGCGATTTCAACGACGCCGCCGCAGAAGAAGCCGGTTCCGAGATTCACCAAATGCTCCTCAAGGGCGGAAGCAAGCGTTATAACCTTAAAAACAGAGCCGGGGAAATAAAGCTCGCTTACGGCTTTGTTCTTCCACTGCGTCTCGCGCATTACAAGCCGCTGCTCCCTCATTTCGCTGTCTAATCTTTCAATCTGTTCTGCGCTCAGGTCTGCTTCCGTGCCCGCCGCAAGACCGTTGAGGATAAGGAATTCATTAACTTTTTCTTCGCGCATATCCGCGAGCCTTGAAATATCAAAGTCCGAAAGCACCGCCGGCTCGTTAAGGTTAAAGCTCGGATAAGTCGCCATAGCAAGTATTGCGCCCGTCTTGGCGTCCATGATTATGCCGGTTGCGCGGTTGTCGGGCTGGTGCTGCGAAACGGCGAGCTCGAGATTCTTCTCGAGATAATGCTGTATTACCTCATCGATTGTAAGATACAGGCTGTGCCCGTTCTGCGCCTCGAAACGTTTTTCAAAGTCAAAAGGCATAGGATTATTATTAGCGTCGCGCGCCATCTCAAAACGCCCGTCCGTGCCCTGCAGATAATCGTCATAATATGCCTCAATGCCGTAAACGCCGATATTATCGAAGTTTGTAAAACCAATAACAGCGGCGGCAAGCGAGCCGTTGGGATAAATGCGCATTGTGTCCTCGAGCGCAATTACCGAATAATATCCTATGCCTTGTTCTATTTTAAACTCATTAAGCCTGTCAACCTCGGCTTTCTCCGCCTGCCGGAAAACAATTTCATAACCGCTGTCAGACTGCATGATTTTAGTGTAAACCTCGTTAAACTCCAAGCCGAATATATCGGCGAGCGCATTGCTGATTTCCGTCGCCTCGCAGTAAACCATGCCGTCAATGGGCATAAAGGCGGGAAGACCCGCTTCGCGGTCTCTTCTGTATTCACGCCACGCCGCGTTGCTGCGCTGCGTCTGATACGTTTCACTGTTTTCACGGATTACATTCGGGGATAAAACAATCGTCCATACGGTTTTGCTTTGTGCGAGAATTTTACCGTTACGGTCGAAAATAGTCCCGCGGTTGGCGGGAATCGTAAAGCCGCGGAGCTGCTGCGCGTTTGCTTTTGCACGATAATACTCGGCGTTTACAACGGCTACGTCGAAAAGCTGCGCGCATATATAAAACGTCATAAAGATAATAAGCAAAAATACCCCGAAGAAAAGTTTTTTCTTCATGGAGTTTGTCGGTAATAAGTTTTCCTGCGACCTTGTCATTGCACCTCCGACTCAATTAATAATTAATAATGAACAATTGTGGTGCCGCGCAATGCGCGACATATTTAAAAACTGTTCGCGAAGCGAACTCCATAATTATTAATTGTAAATTATTAATTGACTACCGCTTGTCTATGTTTAAATATATTTTATAAAAATCCCAAATATTCCAGCACGCCCGAAAACCATTTCGATATTGCCGAAGCTGCGCCGCCGATATCGCCCGAAATTTCCGTAGTTCCGCCTGTATTAAGGGAAATGTGCATGCCCTGCGCCGTTGTTATTTTTTGCATGCCGAGCTCGTTCTGCGCAAAATCGTCCACCCTCGACGTCGTGACAATGCTGTCGAGCTCCGCCTGAAGCCGCAGATTATCGCTGTGCGCCTGCTCAAGCTCAAGCTGCACCCGGTTAATCATTCCCGAAAGCTCCGACGACTCCACCTTGCTCGAAAGGTAATAAATCGGCAGCATAACCGCGCAAATCGCAGCAAGCAGAATTTTAAAAATACTTCCGCTCCTTGAAGCCGAGTAGCGCACAGCGGCATCTTTGATTTTCATGCGGGTGTTCCGGTTTTCGTTTTCTTTTTCTTTCTCCTGGCTTTCAAACAGCGCGAAATCATAAGCCGCGCTGGTTCTGTTAGGTACCAGCATTTTTAAATCCCCCAATTTTTTTACTCTTTTTCTTTTTCTGTTTTTTTCATGGATTTTACGGTGCGGATTGTTCGCCTTTTGTTTTTGCGATGCGAACTGTTCGCCCCTTGTTTTTTGCGGGCGAACACGAAAGTACGAAAAACGTGTTCGCCCACGGTTGCGATTCTCTCGCCGTTTTGGTTTTCTCTCTTTGCGGTGTTTACTCTTCTTCTTTTTGTATATATCTCAATTTGTCGGTAATTTCTCTATCACGCGCAGCTTTGCGCTTCTGCTGCGGTTGTTCGCAGCAAGCTCGGCTTCCGCCGGGACGAGCGGCTTTCTGCTTACGAGCCTGCCCCTGGGGGTACTGCCGCAGGTACAGACCGGGAAATCCGGAGGGCAGATACAGCCCGTTGCAAGCTCCTTAAAATAATTCTTCACGATTCTGTCTTCGAGCGAGTGGAACGAAATAATTGCCAGCCTGCCGCCCGTACCCAGCAGCTCAAACGCATCGGGGAGCGCGGTTTTAAGCGCTTCAAGCTCGCTGTTGACTTCGATTCGTATTGCCTGAAAGGTTTTGCGGCACGGGTTCTTCTCCCGCCGTATTTTTAAAGGCACGTTGTTCCTGATAATTTCCGCAAGCTCGCCGGTTGTCTTAATCGGCGCTGTTTTACGCGCTTTTTCGATACCGCCGGCTATGCCCCGCGCGAACTTTTCTTCACCATATAAAAACAAAATTCTTATTAAATCTTCCGCGCTGTAATTGTTTACAACGTCATAAGCGCTGAGTTTTTGCTGTTCATTCATTCGCATATCGAGCGGTGCGTCCTCATGAAAAGAAAAACCCCTCCCGCCTGTGTCGAGCTGGTGTGAGGAAACGCCCAAGTCCATTAAAATGCCGTCTGCGCAGCATATTCCATGTACGGCAGCCTGTGCTTTTATGTTAGAGAAGCAGTCGTTAATAAAAACCGCGGGATAATCGCGCAGCCGCTCACGCGCGGCATCTAATGCCTGTCTGTCCTTGTCGAGGCAGAAGAGACAGCCGTCCAATTGGAAGTTCAGAAGCTTAGCAATCTCAAGGCTGTGTCCTCCGCCCCCGACAGTACAGTCTATATAAACGCCTTGCGGCATTACCGCCAGTGCACTTATGCTTTCCCGCAGAAGCACGCTCGTGTGTGAAAAGTTCATCATATATTAAATTTAGAGGCAATATCCAGCATTTTCTCCATGTTTTCGTCGCTCATGTACCTGCTCCAGTTAGCCGTACTCCAGATTTCCGCGCTTCCCTCGAGCTCCACTATGACGACCTCGGTTTCCGTTTCAATCTCAGCATATTCGCGAAGCGCAGCAGACATAACAAATCGTCCCTGCTTGTCCGGTTCTATGTCCTGCTTGCTCCCGAAAAGGAATCTTTGTAGCGGGGCAGTTTCCGTGGACGGCGCGGCTTGAATCCGCTCTACTAAAGATTTCCAGCCGTCAGCCGAATATACTTTTATACACTTTGCGCCTAAAGTTTTGGTGATGTGAAAAACTTCGCCGAGCTTTTCGCGCAGCCTTGACGGGAAATTCATGCGCCCCTTAGCGTCAATCGCTACATTAAACTGCACACCGCCACCACCTTTCGGCTTTTTTAAAAAGTTTCAACTTTTCCACAAAGTTTTCAACCACTGATAACCTCGAAACTCCACTTTTCACCACTGAACACATTATAACATATATCACCTTGAAAAAGCAATGCCTTTTATTAAACTTTTATTGAGAAGTTTCACCTTTCATTTTGTATATATTGCACAAAAAAAGAATCCTCGTTTTGAGGATTCTTACGAATTTCATTACTATATATAGTAGTTATGTATTCTAACTATGTACCATATATTGTTATTTAAGCAGCATAACAGTATTCATTTCAACCCAGTTCGCCGCCATTAGAGGAGAAAGGATAATGTTCGTGGTTTTCGGCGCTGACATGAGCGGCTTGAAGCTTTCGCCGTCGGTCTTTGCTATGTCGTGCGTGTACTGCTCGCGGTAGGTTATCGTACCCGACAGGAGCTCCGGCGTAATGCTGTCCGCTTTCGCGACTTCCTCAAGCCATGCGAACGGCGATTTGCCGCCGGCACTCAGGTCGTCAATGACCCAGCTGTCGCAAATCATCGCGTCGTTGGCGCAGAGATACAGCGCGAAACCAAAGTGCTTCTCGTGCCCGCCGTGCATGAGCCCCGCCTCGAACTCCCGGACCTCAAAGCCGTTGATGCCGTCTGTTTCAAACCTGCAGAGCGAGCAGTTGCCGCCGTATCCGAACAATTTCGAGTTGATATCCTTAGCATAGAAATTACGCGCTGTATAATTATTCTCTTTTATACTGCGGACGGTTTCGCGCAGGAACTTGAACTCGCTCTTGTTTATAGCCGACAGCGGCTTCATGAAGAACGCGAGCTGGTCGGGAATTATAATCTTGGCGGCTTTCGCGCCGAGATAACGCCTGCGCATGAGCTCTTTGTTTTCGCCGGTGATAATCAGCTCGATTAAATCCGCGAATTCCTCTTTAGAAACATCATCGCGCATAACGATGAACTTCTGCGCTTTTTTACACTTTTCGGCGTCCTCCGGCTCGAAGCCGTCTTTGTAGTCAATTATGTCGATAATCGCATCGCTCTCGCCGAGCAGTGCGATTTTTTCTGTTTTTAAATCGGTTATGAAAATACCTGCAAACAGTTCCGTCACCATTTCGGCGGGTAAAATGTCCGAAGACAGCGTGTCTGCGATTTTCTTTGATTCAAAGCTGTAGCGGCTCTCGCTGTACTCAAAGCCGAAATGCCTGTTCGCCAGTACGCCGTATTTAATCAGCACGCCTATGTCGTCAATGATTTCAAGCAGCTCGCAGGCGGGCATTTCATCGGGAATGGCGTACTCGGTTTCATAAAGCGCGAAGCAATAGCTGCCGTCTTCGCCGCGGCGGATGACAACCTCACCGTCCTGCTCAATGACAGCGCGCAGAAAGTCCGCGATGCTTTTGTCGCCGCCGAACCTGTGAAGCATAAACTTCACTGTTTCGCTGTAGTCCTGGTAAGTAAGGAATGTATTCCTGTGCTTGTGCAGGCAACCCATGACGTTAGCAATATTCGCGATTCTCATCGCGGAAGCGTCCGCAGGGAATTCCTCGCCCGCTTCAATAACGACTATTTTACCGTCACGGAGCGCGATTTTATAATCCTCGCCGTACACTTCATCAAGCAGCAGTAAAAGATTTATAAACTTCTCATCGCTTATAACCTTATCGCTGCCGAGCGCGTTTTCCATAATGCGCGAGGTCATGCGCATGAAGCCGTCGTGCAGGTCGTAGTCGGTGCCGGACGGATTGTTCTCGGAGCTGATGGTAATCACCTGCCCGTCACGGTGGAACTCGTAGGCGTAGACTTTTCCTGCGTCGCCCGGGAGCTCGCCCGCCCACTCGTAGCCTGCATAGAGGATTCTGCCGTTTATGCCTGACAAATTTTCATTCATTCTGTCTAATTTTTCGAGAATGAGCTCGTCGTAAGCCGAGCCGTCTAAGTGCTCTTCCTTAGCGATTCCGTCAGCGCGGCTGTAGAAAGCGTTTTTCTGCAGTTCCGTGTAATGCTGGGGTACCTCCTCCCGCGAGTAACGCACTGAAATTGCGCGTAAAAAGTCTTTTTTATGCCCTTTTGCAATGTTACAGGTGAGTATGAAGTTCTTGATAAACTCGAACGCATAAGACTCGGGGCGCAGGTGATGAAGTCCGCCCCCGTCAGGGTTTGGTACAAGCTCAAGCACGAAGAACCGCGCATATTCCGCTATAATTTTAGAGAGGCTGTCCTCAACGCGTGCAATAACCTCACCCTCCTTTTCCGGGCGGATTCCGGTACGGAAAGAGGTTATAAGCTGATTCGGGACGCTGATGAAGAATGCGGAAAGCCTTTCAGCCGCGAACGTGCTGTTCTCGTCCTGCATGAGCCCGGTAAGCTCGTAGGTAGAGAAGTAATTGTATCTGTCGGACAGCAGCCCGACCAAGTCCGTGCGCTTGCTCACAGCCACCGCAAAAGGTATAAGGCAGACGAAGCCCTCATCCTCGTGGCAGATGAAGTCCACCACGCTCTTTCCGCCCTGCGTAAAGCGCACGACGTTCACCTCTACAGCTTTATTGAAGTGGTTGAAGATTTTATAGAAGTCAATCAGTTTTCCGTTGTGCATGACTGCGATGTTAAATGTACGCTTGTCATTAATCTCCTGCGATAATTTATTGTGCAGGATTTTCTTTCTGTTAAACGCGAAACAAAGCTCGACAAGGTTGATATAATCGCCTTTCCTGCCCGTCAGGCTCACGAAGTTATCCTTGATTCTTCTGTGCTGCTCTGCGCTGACTTTTATTACTATTTCAGTACCCTTAAAAATCGGGCGGCGAAGATTTATGTCGTTAATCCGGAGCTGATTGTCGGTGTTGGTGATACTGAAGCTGAAGTTGTTCGAGCGCATGGTAAGCCACTCGACATTCATGAACACGCTCTTGGCGCCCACGCCGAAGCGGCCCTCGCTTGAGGCGGCGTTCTTGGTGTTGCGCCCGAAGCTGAGGTAGAACATGAACTGCTCTAAGATGAACCCGACTTCATTGTATGAAATGGAAATCGTGTGGTTGTCTTTGAAGTTTATGCCGATTTTTATGTCTTCCTGCTCATAATCGCAGTCGAAAGCGTTTTGTAAGAGCTCGCGAATCACACTTTCAACGGGGTAATCCTTAACGCCAATCAACGTGTTATACGCTGAACGCCCGCTGAACAGCTCGTTGAAATACTCAATAAACTCAAGGTGCGCCGCTTCGCCCGTCATGAGCAGCTCGTCAAGCGCGACAAGCGTAGAGCTCATTTTTTCGGAGTCGCCGGCTGCGTGCCCCTCATAAAAATCGCCGCAAAGTTCAGTTACGGTTCTGCCATTTATTTCAATAGCCACTTTTTTCACCTCGTTTAATGTGTTTCTGCACAGTTATATAACCGATTAACTTGAAAATGCCTTATTATTTTCAAGCCAGCTGATTAAAAAGTTCAATAAAATCTTTATATGATTTTTGAATCTTCAGCTCAAACCTATAATGCTTCCACGCGTTTATGAGTACCGAGAGCTTTTGACTGTATGAGAGTTTTTCCGTCTCAGCTTTGAGCAGCTCTAAATCTTGTTTCTTCCCGGTAAGCTTCGCCGCGAATTCTGCGGCTCTTTTTATTTCAACTGAGTTTTTGATTATTTCCGGTTCGGCAGCTTTTCCGGCGACCGTCAGAACGCCTTTCTCGTCAAGGCAGACCCTGTTATTTTTTAACTTGTCAATCTGTTCGGATATTTGCATGAAAAGCTGCTCACCGTCTATTTCCTTCTGCTTTAAGACATCGTGCAGCCCGAACATCTCAACAATGCTTTTAAGCCTTTTTTCGGCTGTTGCGGCGGCGTCTTTGGCTGAATTAACCTCGGGCGCGTTGTATTCAACGCGGAAGTCCTCGACCATGTCGTCTTTCGCATTGTCGGCGATGAATTTCAAGTCAAGTATCAGCACAATCAAATGCTCTTCTATACCGTCAATATCGAACAGCAGAGTTTTATCGGGAATTCTGCTGAACGCCTTGCCTATGTTGCTAAGAACTGTCTTACGCAACATTCTGCCGTCGAATTTATAATCCCCGTCGCAGAAGATATAAAACGCGGGGCTCTTTGGGTTCGGTTTTCTTCCCGCACGGGTCAGCCGCTGTTCCAAAACCGCGGGGCTCTCGGGATATTCATAATTTATTATATGCGTGATTTTTTCTGCGTTGAGAAACCTGCTTCCTGCTTTGTCGTCGGCGACTATTATATTAGGCTCCTCAGTACCCGCGCCGTACAGCTCGCCGTTAACGAACTCGGCGTCGGTCATGGTACTGCAGTTCCGGTCGTAGACGCAGATACCTTTCTTGCCGCCGTTGCACGCCCAGAGCGCCTTGCTGACGTAGTTTACAGTGGCGGGCGATGTGCAGTAGACGACAATGCGGTTCTCACTGTCGGCAAGCAGCGTGACGATTTCTTTCAGGAACGCCTCCAGCTTGCCGTCCGCGGCAAGCAGCGCCTTGAGCTGTACTTTATCATATTCATCGCTTAAGTAGGTTTTTCTTTCCTTAAGTTTATATTCCTCAAATATGTTCCCGCCGTAGCTGTAGAGCGGAATTCCGAGCCTCTTATCGTCAATGCGCTCGGTTTTAGCGGTAACAGTGCTGTCGATTTTGTAGTTAATCGTCTTAATGTCGTAGTCGCCCGTCATGTTTCTGCCTGCGGCAACGTGACCGTCCGGCTCCGACAACGAAATAGGATATTCGGCTCCCTTGTCTTCTTTTCTGCCGCGGCGGAGCACAGTCTTCGCAAGCGCCGAAAGTTTTTCAAATTTCGTGTCAAGCCTGTCAGCAGACGCATTGATGAGCAGCCTTTTTGTTTTGGCTTTCGTGTTTTTCAAGCTTTCCGTAATATTTGCTTCTCCCGCGACAGGCATATCAATAATCATCAAATCCCATGCGAGCCCTGCATTACCCGCTTGTGACAGCACAGTGTTTTCCGGGCCTAAGGCCTCTGCGGGAACAAGACAGAGATTGGCGAGCGCATCAGAAAATAAATCGAGCGACTTCTCAAAAACACCAAAGTACTTAAACTCAACCCCCATATCCCAGAGCATCGAATAGTACCAGTTGCGGGCCAGGTGTTCGGGCGTTATAATTACAATGTTCGGGTTGTCTTTCCCCGCCAGAACATCATGAACACAAAGCTGCGCCGTCTGCAGCTTCCCCGTTTCCATACGGTTCAGCGCGACCGCGTATCCGTATTTGGACAGCTTGTCGGGAATCGTCAGTGCATAAGAGTCAAAATTAATACCGCTCGTCCAAAGCCATTCAATGTTACTCATATTTTCGTTAAGCCCTTTCTTCACCGACACGGCATGAAAACATCGTTTTCCCCGTTTCAGCAATTCTTATTTTCAAACTTATTACGTTAAGCCCTTTCTTCACCGACACGGTATGAAAACATCGTTTTCGCCGTTTCAGTAATTCTTATTTTCAAACTTATTACGTTAAGCCCTTTCTTCACCGACATGGCATGAAAACATCGTTTTCCCCGTTTCAGCAATTCTTATTTTCAAACTTATTACGTTAAGCCCTTTCTCTACCAACACTGTATGAAAACATCGTTTTCCCGTTTCATCAGTTTTCTTTCCTTAAGCTTATATCTCCCCTTATATCATTGCTTTTTCCCAGGAAGCGGGAGGTGTAAGCCCAAACATCTTCGCGAGTGTCGGAGCAACATTTGCAAGCCCGTAATCACCGTCAATTATTCTGTAATCATTCTTTTTATCGTAAATTATAAAAGGCACTTTGTTAAGCGAGTGCGCGGTGCGCAGCTCGAGCTCGCCTTTTTTATTTTTCTCAAGCATTTCGTCTGCGTTTCCGTGGTCGGCAGTGACAACAAGCGTCACGCCGTATTCCTCACAGACCGGAACGAGCCGCGCCAAAGCCAAGTCAACCGTTTCCACGCCTATTACCGACGCCGCCAGGTTCCCCGTGTGCCCCACCATGTCGCCGTTCGGGAAGTTGCAGCGGATAAAACCGTATTTGCGCGACTTTATAACCTCTATAAGGTCGTCGGTGATTTCCGCCGACTTCATCCAAGGGCGCAGGTCGAAGCTGATTCTATCAGACGGAATCTCCTTGAAAATTTCGAGCTCCTCGCTGATTTTCCCGCTCCTGTTGCCGTTCCAGAAGTAGGTTACGTGCCCGAACTTCTGCGTTTCGGAAACTGCATACTGACGAATCCCGTTCGCCACCAGGAGCTCCGAAAGCGTATCTTTGATTTCGGGCGGGTTGACCAAGAACCGTGCCGGAAGCTGCAGGTCGCCGTCGTACTGCAGCATACCCGCATAGCAAACGTTCGGCTTACGGACTCTGTCGAAAAAGTTAAACTCATCGCAGTCAAAAGCCATCGAGATTTCAATCGCCCTGTCGCCGCGGAAGTTAAACAAAATCACGCTGTCGCCATCGATGATTCTTCCCGCGGGCCCGCCGTTCCCGGCGATTACAAAACCGGGCAGGTCTTGGTCGATTATACCCGTATTCTCGCTTCTGAGCGTTTTAATTGCCTCTGCCGCAGAGCCGAATTCCCGCTCGTCGCCGAGCACATGCGTCTTCCAGCCGCGCTCAACCATCGCCCAGTCGGCCCGGTATCTGTCCATCGTGAGCTTCATTCTGCCGCCGCCGGAAGCGATTTTACCATCGAAGCTATCGTCGTTAAGCTCCGCAAGCACATCTTCAAGCTTTCCGACATAATCAAGAGCGCTTGTCGCCGGAACATCGCGGCCGTCGAGCAGAATATGCACGCGCGCATTTTTAACGCCGCTTTTCTTTGCTTCGCGCAGCATACTGAACAAATGATTTATGTTAGAATGGACGTTTCCGTCCGATAAAAGTCCGATAAAATGCAAAGCACCGCTGTCCCTGCAATTGTTAATAAGTTCTTTCCATGCATTGCCCGCGTACATTTTTCCGCTTTCTATTGCTTCACCCACAAGCTTTGCACCCTGTGAATAAACCTGCCCGCAGCCGAGCGCGTTGTGCCCGACCTCGGAGTTGCCCATGTCATCGTCGCCGGGCAGCCCGACGGCTTCTCCGTGGGCTTTAAGGCGGGTACTCGGACATTCGGCGAGCAGCTTGTCGAGAACGGGAGTGTGTGCCATCGTTACGGCGTCGCCGATATCGGTTTCGCTGAAGCCGATGCCGTCCATTACGACGAGTAGAATAGGTCTTTTGCTCATTTATAATAATCTCCTAAGCTTTATTCTGTTCATCAGGCTTTTCAAGCAGTACAAAAGCCGCAAAGGTTTCTCTTTTCTCCGGCTTTTGGTCGCCGTGAGTAATCTCAATCATATTTTGGGTCAGATGGGCAACCTTCCACCCTTGCTCTAATAATTCATTGATATGTGCAAAATATTTATTATCATTTATGTTGCCTTGCTCCGTATAATCACGGCTGTTACTTAAGTATACCAGCTTTTGCATTTTTATCTCCCCCATATAGAATTTATCCTACGGTTGCCGCTTTAATAATCACGCCGAAATCCGCTGCCTTGAGCGACGCGCCGCCGATTAAACCGCCGTCCACGTCTTCTTTTGCAAGGAGCTCAGCCGCGTTCTGAGCGTTCATCGAGCCGCCGTATTGAATCGTAACCGAGTCGGCAACCGACTTGCCGTACAGAGCTTCTAATCTGCCGCGGATTAATTTACAGGCTTCCTGCGCCTGCTCGTTTGTAGCGGTCACGCCCGTGCCGATTGCCCAGACGGGCTCGTAAGCTATGACGGTTTTCGCCGCGTCAGCCGCGCCGATTCCCGCGAAAGCAAGTTTAATCTGCCTTGAAACGACTTCTTCGGTTATATTCGCCTCGCGCTCCCATAAAAGCTCGCCAACGCAAACAATCGGGATTAAACCTCCCGCGAGCGCTGCTTTAGTGCGTTTATTTACAGTTTCGTCGGTTTCGCCGAAGTACTGACGGCGCTCGCTGTGCCCGATTATGACATATTCCGCGCCGATTTCTTTCAGCATTACAGCAGAGATTTCCCCCGTATACGCGCCGTTTGCCTCAAAGTGCACGTTCTGCGCGCCGACTTTTATACCGGTGTCTTTTACAGCTTCGACCGCCGCCGCCAGCGACGTAAACGGCACGCAGATTACAACCTCGCAGCCGATGCCGTTTGCAATGGGCTTCAGCTCATTTATAAGCTGCTGCGCCTCGGGGCGGGTTTTATTCATTTTCCAGTTTCCGGCGATGATTGCCTTTCTGAGTTCTTTTTTCATATATTTTAATTAAGTCCTTTCTTCACCAAAGCGATATGAAAACATCGTTTTCCCGATTCAACAATTTTTATTTTCAAAATTTTAACCTTTTTCAACATTTTCAAAGAAGTGCCTTGTTCTCTCGTCAAATTCTTCTTTAGTCAGGAGTCCGCTGTCTAAAAGGATTTTCTTGTTCAGAATTCCTCCGGCTTCCTCCATCAGGGCTTCGTATGTAGCGTTGCTGTCTTTTCGCTGGTCGCAGATTTCAATTACGCGTGTGGTCAGCATATTCCAAAAGGATTTATACTTGCTCTGCTTCAGGCACTCGATGCACATCCAGACGTCGTCTGTGATTTTCATCAGCTTTTTATCCGTTTCGCAGCGTATGCAGGTTACGGTTAAAAAATCGAATAAACCTTTCATATTCCATTAAGTCCTTTCTTCACCAACGAGGAATGAGAACAGTGTTCTTCCCGGTTCATGAGGATTTTATTTTTGAACTTGTTACCTTTTAGCCCTCCGAAGAATACTTGTTTTTCTTTTTCTGTACTCTTTCCCTAAACAAAATGTTTTCGTCTATTCCTATGCGGACAGACTCGCTCAAATCCTTAAAGGAAACCCCGTAAACGAACATACCCTCCTCGTCGTCGGTTTCCTGCCGGCGGATTGTACCCTCGATTTTTATTTGGCGGTCGGTCAAAAACTCAGGCATATCAAGGTTAAACCACAAATTCTCACCTATATCAAACATTATGTTCGTGACAATCTTAAGTCCGCCTGCAGAAATATCGAAAACTTCGGCATTGTCCCACCTGTTTCCGTCCATGCTGACCTTAACCTTCGAGCGGTGGCAAATATCGCGCTTGTAAGCCCTTCTGTTAGTTTCCATTTTTTCACCATAGTCCTTTCCGCACTGATTTTTCTTTGTTATAGGCGTTTCCCCGTTTATGCGCAGTTAACTGCTCTGTTTACCCATGTTCATCTATATTTACTCTTTATCTTGAATCACTCTTATGCCAGGGAGAACCTTGCCCTCAAGGTATTCAAGCGACGCGCCGCCGCCGGTTGAAATATGGCTCATCTTGTCCGCGAAGCCGAGCTGCGTCACCGCCGCGACGCTGTCACCGCCTCCGATTACGGTCACTGCGTCAGCCTCCGCGACCACCTTTGCAAGCTCAAGCGTTCCAGCTGCGAGCTGCGGATTTTCAAACACTCCCATCGGCCCGTTCCAAACCACGGTTTTCGCGCTTTTAACCGCTTCGCCGAACAGCTTTCTTGTTTCTTCGCCTATATCAAGCCCCATATAGTCCGCCGGAATACAGTCCGCGCACACAGTTTTAGTTTCAATCGGTGCGTCAATTGGGTTCGGGAAGTCCTTAGCGACTACGTTGTCTGTCGGAAGAAGCAACTTTTTTCCGAGGCTTTCCGCTTTTTCAAGCATTTCCGTACAATAGCCGAGCTTATCATCGTCAACGAGCGAGTGACCTATTTCAAATCCTTTCGCTTTCATAAACGTGTACGCCATGCCGCCGCCAATAATCAGCGTATCGCATTTTTCTAAAAGATTTGATATAACGTTCAGTTTGTCCGCAACCTTGGCGCCGCCGAGGATAGCCACAAAAGGTCTTTCGGGGTTTTCAACCGCGTTGCCGAGGAACTCTATTTCTTTCTCCATCAGATAGCCGACGGCAGTCTGACCCTTTACGAAGTCCGTTACGCCCGCAGTCGAGCAGTGGGCGCGGTGCGCGCTGCCGAACGCATCGTTTACGTAGTCGTCGCAGATTTCGGCGAGCTCGCGGCTGAACGCTTCGCCGTTCTTGGTTTCTTCCGCGCGGAAGCGCGTGTTCTCGAGCAGAACAACATCGCCGTCGTTCATAGCGCTAATCGCCGCCTTAGCGTTATCGCCGACGACAGTGTCGTCCTTAGCGAAGACTACGTTCTTTCCGAGCAGCTCGGAGAGCCTTTCGCCGACGAGCCCGAGCGAGAATTTATCTTCAGGCCCGTTCTTGGGTTTGCCGAGATGTGAACAAAGTATTACTTTCCCGCCGCCCTCCATAAGCTTTTTGATTGTCGGGAGCGCGGCCTGGATTCTTTTATCGTTTGTGATTGCGCCGTCTTTAACCGGCACGTTGAAGTCGCATCTTACAAGGATTCTGCGTCCTTTTACATTTAAATCGTTTACGTTTTTCTTATTGCTTTTGCCCATTTTTTTGTTCCTTTTCTTTTTATAGGTATACCTATATTTTATTTTACCACTTTATTTAGAATTTTTCAAGTGGTTTTTACCAAAAACTAAAATTAATTTATAATTCCGCTGTTTATGCTTATCTTCTGGGTTTGCCGCGGATAATTACGCCGATTGCCTTTGTTCCGGCATTCGCGCCGACCGCCGAGCCGACATAGCTCTCGACTGCAGGAGGCTTGCCGGTTTTCTTGGTCATGAGTTCAACCATGTAGTCCTCCGCTTCAAGAACGGTAGTCCGCAGCATTAGCCACGGCGTACCCGGAACCATGCGCTCCATCATGACGTCAACGGCGGCTTCGACCGCACTCTTCTCTCCGCGCGCTTTTTTAATCACCGTGGTCTTATCGTCTATCATGGATATGACGGGCTTGATTCCCATCAGTCCGCCCACTACGCTCGCCGCCGCAGTGATTCTGCCGGACTTTCTCGCGTGACGAAGGTCAAAGGTCAGCAGGTATATTTCCGCACAGTTGAACCAGTCCTCGAGGTATGCGACTATGCTTTCCGCGGTTTGACCCGCCTTGATTTTTTTTGCGGCTTCAATGACTGCATATCCATAACAGACAGAATAGCAGTGGCTGTCAATAATATGAATCTTAGTGTTTCCGAGTCTGCCCGCCGCCGCGAGGTTTTCCCGCGCCTGAAGCGCGTTGTTGTAGGTCTGCGAGCCGGCGGAATTTATCAGCACGATTATAATATCCTCGGCGCCTTTTTCGATGCACTCAAGGAACTTCTCCTCAAAACGAGGCGCGAAAATCTGGTTTGTCGTCGGGATTCCCGAATAATTGTTCGCGAGTTCATAAAACTCCTGCGGCGTTAATTCCAGCCGCTCCCAGTATTCCTTGTCGTCAATCATAATGGAAAACGGCATTATGTCGATGTCGTGAAGCTTTTCCCAGCCCGCAGGAATGTCGCATCCGCTGTCTGTGATTAACCATGTTTTTTTGTTCATTTTTGTACTTCTCCTTTGTCCTTTATGTTTTTAATTTTCCTGCGTTCTGCAGATTCGGATACCCCCATTGTCTGAGCACTTCGTAAACCCCCACGGCGACGCTGTTTGAGAGGTTAAGGCTTCTCGCGTCGCTTATCATCGGGATTCGCACACAACGCTCAAGGTTTCCATAAAGCAATTCTTCAGGTAAACCTTTATCCTCCCTGCCGAAAACTATACAGGCGTTGTTGGGGTAGATTACGCCGGAATGAGGCTTCGGCGACTTTGTCGAGAAGAAAAAGCATTCCCCCGCGGCTCTGCTCATAAAATCCTCAAGTCCGTCATAATAGGTAATATCAAGCAGCTCCCAGTAATCGAGCCCGGCGCGCTTCAGCTTTGCGCTGTCAATCTCAAAGCCCAGCGGCTTCACCAGATGAAGCCGCGCACCGGTTGCGGCGCAGGTACGGGCTATGTTTCCGGTGTTCTGCGGGATTTGCGGCTCTACGAGAACGATGTTTAAAGTCATTTTTGGTTTTCATTAATTCCTTTCTTCACAAAAAGCGGAATGAAAACAACGTTTTCCCGATTTAGTTCTATTCTCAAACTTTTCATCTGTATATTTTACCACATTTCGGGAAATATTTCAAGCTTTATTTTCTTATATGGCGGTAAAAAGACCGTAAAGCAGTCAATGTTTTAACTGCATGTTAGCATAATCTGATGTAAGCATGGGCAGGAATTCCTCGAAAACAACGCCGTTGCGCGGTGTCGCTGCGCGCAAATAAGTCGCACGGATTGCCGTCTGCGTAAAGCTTGTCGCCCTGTCCACGGCAGCGTGCAGTTCTTCGCCTCTGAGCAGCCCGCCCGTCAGCACGGCGGTGAAAATATCGCCGGTACCCGGGTAATCCTGCGGCACATAATCGCACTCAACAACAGCCCGGTCGTTTTTGCCTGTACAGATATTAACAACGCTTTCGTCCGTAAGACGAACACCCGTTATAACAACAGCCGATGCGCGTTCACCAAGCCGCCGGAGCCAGCACTTCGCCGTTTCAAGGTCTAATGTTTGCCGGTACTCCTCGCCGAGTAAAATAGCCGCCTCGGTGACGTTGGGCGTTATTATATCCGCGATGTTTGCGAGCTCGCACATTCTTGCACAAAGCTCCGGCGTATACGTGCTGTAAACCTTGCCGTGGTCGCCCATTACGGGGTCAACGACTTTAAGCGAGCCGGGATAGCTTTTAAAGAAGTCAAGGCAGTGGTCGATTTGCTTTTCAGAAGCGAGAAAGCCGCTGTATACTGCATCAAAGTTTATTCCGAGCTCCTTATATTTTTTTAGCGCACGGGGTATAAAATCGGTAAGGTCATTGATTTCAACCTTGCCGAAGCCGCCCGTGTGCGTGGCGAGCACTGCCGTCGGGACGGGGCAGACTTGTACGCCCATCGCCGATAAAATCGGCAGAATCACCGTCAGCGAACACCGCCCGAAGCCCGAAAGGTCGTGAATTGCCGCCGCTTTTTTTATTTCATGCATTTTTAATTAAGTCCTTTCTTCACAAAAGCAAAATGAAAACAACGTTTTCCCCGATTCGGTTTCATTTATTTTAAACTTGTTTTCATTAAGCCCTTTCTTCACAAAAGCAAAATGAAAACAACATTTCCCCGATTCGGTTTTATTTTAAACTTCTTTCTTGAATATCAAAGCGTCGTCGTCTCCGTAATAATTCTTCCGCAGCCCCGCCTGCTTGAAACCCGCGCTTTTATAAAGATGAACAGCCGCTGTGTTTCTCGAGCGGACTTCCAAAAATATATCGCCTTCGCACTTCTCTATGAACCGTGCGAGCAGCTCTTTCGCTATGCCTTGTCCGCGGTATTCGGGGAGCACTGCGATGCGGTAAAGTTCAGATTCTTCCTCAAGTTTTAATCCCGTCGCGTAGCCGGCGGGAACACCGTTCACGGTCTTGATGAGCGTCGTGCTGTTCCCGGAATTCAACTGTGCCGTAATCATTTCCATGCTCCACGGTTCGTCAAAGCTTTTCTGCTCTATGCCGAAAATCTGCTCAGCCGTTAATAAATTTCTCATAAAATCCTTTTAACTTTTCAAGGCAGCTCTGATACTCGCGGGTGCCTCGTCCGTACGGGTCGTCTACGTTTAAAACCTTGATTTTCCTTTCCAAATCCGCGCTTTTGTTATAAGCGCAGAGTGCAGTCTTGTGCCTGCCGGTCATTACGTGAATCTCGTCGTAATCGTCAAGTTCCAAATAAGAAAAATGCGTGGGGCTGTGCGTGGATTCAATGCCGGCTTCCGCCAGCAGCCGCTTCGCCGCGGGGTCGCTCTCGCTTCCCATTACGGCGGTTCCCGCACTGTCGAAGCGCAGTTCATCTGCTTTACCGGAAATCTGCGCAATGTGATTCGCAACTTCCATAGCCATCAGGCTGCGCGTTTGATTAGCAGTACAAACTATTAAGATATTCCTCATAAATTTCCTCGCAATTGTACATTGTCAATTGTTTGTCAGTGCGCGTCAAACCAAGTCTTGCCGCTTTTCACGTCCGCTAAGAGCGGTACGGACAGCGTTGCCGCAGCTTCCATTTCTTCTTTAAGCAGCTTCTCAACCTCGAACATTTCGTTCACAGGCGCCTCGACAATAAGTTCGTCGTGAACCTGCAGAATCAGCCGCGCCTTTAAGCCCTTCTCACGAATTCTGTTATACACCCGAATCATCGCAAGCTTGATTATATCCGCCGCCGTGCCTTGAATCGGCGTGTTTTGCGCTATTCGCCTGCCTGCGGATTCGACGATTTTGTTTGTTGAATTTATTTCGGTGATGTATCTTTTGCGTCCGAACATTGTTGAAACGCCGCCGCTTTTTTTCGCACCTGCAATCACAGTATTCATGTAGGTTTTCACGCCTTTATACTTTGCGAGATAGCTCTCGATATAACTCTTCGCTTCGCTGACGCTGACGTCAATGTCCTTGGCGAGCGAGAATGCGCCAATGCCGTAAACAATGCCGAAATTTACGGCTTTTGCCGCGGTCCGCAGCTCGGGCGTTATCCACTCCGGCGGCTGATTAAACACCTGCGCCGCCGTAATCGTGTGAATATCCGCGTCCTCACTGAACGCCTGCTTCATGATTTCATCGCCGGAAATATGCGCAAGAACGCGCAGTTCAATCTGCGAATAGTCGGCGTCTACCAGCATATGCCCGCTTTTAGCGCGGAAAAACCGTCGCATCTGCCTGCCTCTGGCAGTTCTTACGGGAATGTTCTGAATATTCGGCTCGACCGAGGAAATGCGCCCCGTGCGCGTGATTGTCTGCATGAAAGTCGTGTGAATTCTGCTGTCTTCGCCGACGAGCTTGAGCAAGCCCGCGACGTAGGTTGAATTGAGCTTCGTAAGTGCGCGGAACTCGATTATAAGCGGGATTATATCATGTTTATCCATCAGGTTCTCGAGCACGTCGGCGTTTGTTGAGTAACCTGTTTTTGTTTTCTTGCCGTGCGGCAGCATTAATTTATCGAACAAAATCTCGCCGAGCTGCTTCGGCGACGAGATGTTAAAAACCGCGTCTGCAAGCTCATAAATCTCGCTTTGGATTCTGTCAATATCGCTTTCAAGCTCCTTGCCGAAAGCCCCTATTCCGTCCTTGTCAAGCTCGATTCCCGCACGCTCCATGCTGACGAGCACTTCTGTCAGCGGGATTTCTATGTCTTTCAAAAGCTCCGTCATATCCTCGGCGCAAAGTTTGCCGTAAAGCCACTCGGGCGTGTGTTCATCAGGGTTTAAGCCGAGCAGGTACGCCGCCAGTACCGTATCGAAAACCACGTTTTTAATTCTTATGCCGCGCTCAAACGCATGATTCCACAACGCTTTTAAATCGTGTGTTCTTTTAGGCTCATCACCGCTTAAAAACTCATCAGTATCTGACTCCGTTGCTTCCTTTAATGATATAAACCCGGCTGATTCTTCCGCCGCTTTCGTAGGTTCCTGCAATACGGCGGAAGCATCATTCCCTGCAGTAACATTGAACTTTTTTAAGAACGAAAACATTTCAAGCTCGTTTAAAATTTGCCCGAGCTTTGCGTCGTCACGTCCGTGTAAAACATAATCGCCGTATGCGGTCGATATCGGAACATCAAGCGCAATTGTACCGAGCTCACGGCTTAAAAAGCACATTTCCCGTCCGTCGGACAGCTTCTTTTTCACGCCCGCCGAAATTTCAAGCGAATCTAAATTCTCATAGATTTCATCAATTCCTGCGTACTTTTGAATCAAATCGAAAGCTGTTTTCTCGCCTATTCCTTTTACTCCGGGTATATTATCGCTTGAATCGCCCATCAGCGCTTTCACGTCAACCATCTGCGCTGGCGAAATTCCGTAGGTTTCGCGTATAAGCTCCGGTGTGAAAACTGTGTCGTCGTTTGTTTTAGCAAGATTAACACTGACTTTTTCGTTCACGAGCTGAAAGGCGTCGCGGTCGCCGGTAGCGAGTATGCACTCGTTTGCAGATGCATTTGCGGCGTTTGCCAGCGTGCCTAAAATATCATCGGCCTCGAAGCCCTCCTGCTCAAGCACAGCCACGCCGAGTGCGGAGAGGAGCTGTTTTATATAGGGTAACTGAACGGCGAGTTCGTCCGGCATGCCTTTGCGGTTCGCCTTATACTCCGGGTATATTTTTGCCCGGAAAGTCGGCTTCCTCACATCAAAAGCAACCGCTGCCGCATCGGGTTTAAACTGCTTCTGCAGCTTCAGGTAAATGTTCATGAAACCCGTCACAGCGTGCGTCGGCACACCTGCTTTATTAGAAAGCGGGCGGATTCCGTAGAACGCACGGTTGGCTATGCTGTTGCCGTCAATTACCAATAATCTCATTTTTTCACCATGTCCTTTTAATACCGACAATGAATGAAAAGTTTCGTTTCCCCGATTCGGTGCCGGTTATTTTCAAGCTTTTATACTTCTTTTTTCATAAAGCATACGGTGAACGGGAAATTCGGGAAATTTTTTGTTCCCGCTTCCTCGTAACCGAGATTTGTATACCATTCCAGAAGCACTTTATTTTCGTAAATAATCCCGATTGAAATCAACTTCCCGCCCTCATTTCTGATATATTCCTCGGCGGCTTTCATTAAATCCTTGCCGCCTCTCCTGTGCCGGTAGCCGGGCAGAACTGCGAGCTTTTCGACATAATAATTCTCGCCGTCCCTGGTTTCAACCGCGACAAATCCGACCTGCTTTTCCCACTCGAACAAGCCGAACATTTTTATACCTCTGTCAAAATTTTCAAGCAGCTTTTCATCTTTCAAGAACGTTCCGTGCGTCGGCGTGTTCTCCTCGTTAATGCCGAATTCATCGGCTACAGTTCTGAATGACTGCCTTATTATTTCCGCGCTCGCCGGAACTTCGTCCCGCGTTATTTCTTTCACATTATACATTTAATAACTTTCCTTTCCTTTTCTGTATCGTTTAATTGTGTAAATTCATTTATACTTACGCGAGTTTTAATTATCACGTTTATTTTCATTAAATACTTTCTTCACAAAAGTGGAATGAAAACAACTTTTTCCCCGATTCAGTTGTGTTTATTTTCAAACTTAATCTTACCGATTATTCTTTTGAACCATGATATTTTTTTAGGTTTAATCCTGTTAAAATCGCGTTCCCGCTCGCGTTTATACGCGAGCTTATAAAGCTCTGTCTGCGTGTCCTTATCGCTTTCGTTCGGCTGAGATTTTTCGTAGACTCCTGCGTTGTTTTGCACGCGCGCTTTTGAGTTATTATGAAGAAGCGCGTTAAAATCTTCAAGTATAAGCTCGCGTGTACGCGGGTCGCGGACGGGCGAAGCGACCTCCACGCGCTTCTCGGTGTTGCGCGTCATAAAATCAGCCGATGAGATATAGATTTTCTGCCTGCCGCCGCGCCCGAAAATATAAACCCTGCTGTGCTCCAAAAACCGCCCGACTACCGACGTCACCGTTATATTCTCGGTTTCCCCCGGAACGCCCGCAATCAGACAGCAAATCCCCCGCACAAGCAACTCGATTTTAACGCCCTTCTTGCTTGCTTCAACAAGCTTTTCTATTATGTCACGGTCAGTGAGGGAGTTGAGCTTGAAGCCGATGTATCCCTCTTTTCCGTAAATTATTTCAGTGTCGAGCATCTCAACAACACGCGGCTTTAATCCCTTGGGCGCGACCCAAAGCGTACTCGTGTTGCTGACCGTTGTGCCCACGGACAGCGCGTTGAAAACCAGCGAAGCGTCCGAGCCTATGTCCTGCGCGCTCGTCATTAATGTGAAATCGGTGTAAAGCCTTGACGTACGCTCGTTATAGTTCCCGGTGCCTATTTGGGTGTAGTATTTTATTCCCTGCCCGCTTTTTTTGGTGATTAACAGTAGCTTCGAGTGGACTTTTAAGTCCTCGAGCCCGTACATAACGTTTACGCCTGCGTCTTCAAGCCGCACCGACCAGCCGATGTTATTTTCCTCGTCAAACCGCGCGCGCAGCTCAACCAAAGCGAGTACGTCCTTGCCGTTTTCGGCGGCGGTAATCAGCGCGTTGATGACCTTGCTGTCCCGCGCCACGCGGTAGAGCGTAATTTTAATCGAAACGACAAGAGGGTCTGCGGCAGCCTCCTCCAAAAGCTTTATAAACGTGTTAATGCTCTCATAAGGATAGCAAAGCAGAATATCGCCTTTGTCGAGCTGCTTCAGAATCTTCTCGTTCGGGTCAGCAAGAAATGCCTGCCGCGGACTTAGTTTTTCATAAAAAAGTTCCTGCCTGTCTTTTAATTTTTCCTCAAGCTCGCCGATAAAAGTAAAATCAAGCGGCGCCTCAAGCAGGAACGTGAAGCTGTCTTTTAAATTCAGGTTCAGCTTTGAAACGATTTTTTGGTAATCCTCCGGGATATTCTCGCCTGTGAAATCAATCCTAACAGGCGTGAGCTTTATGCGCTTCTTGAGCATTTCCTCCATGATTTCGCGGAAATCGAGCTCCATATCCTCATCGAAAACTGCCTCGTTCACGTCAAGGTCGGCGTTTCTTGTAATCTTAAAGATAGCTTTTCCTGTGATGACGTAATTATTGAAAACTTTATCAAGGTAGTATAAAATCAAATCTTCAACAAGTATAAACCGTACGGCTTCGTTCTCTGACGGTAAATAAAACACACGTTTAAACACGCCCTGCGACAGTACCGGCACGATTCCGACCATCGTATTGCCGCCTTTTTCCTGCTTGTCCGAGCCCGCTTTCTTTAAGAACGCGGCAGCGTAAAGCTCAAGATTCCGCAAAAAGTGATTCGGATGCCGCTTGTCTATGACCGACGGCGTGAGAAACGGCAGAACCTCCTGCTCAAACTGTGCACGCAGAAACTCCTCGTCACTTGCCGAAAGCGCGGTTTTCCCGGGCGTGCAGTGCTTGTTTTCAGGGCGAACTTGAATAAGAATATCCTCACGTGCGAGAGCCCGCATTACCTCGCTGTAGCTTTCCGTAAACCGCGGAATAAGTTCCTTTACCCGCTCGGAAATAAGCGTCAGCTGCTCTGCCGCGCTGAGGAAAGTTTTGGTGTCGAGCCTTTCTTTTTTAAGGTGCAGCTGGTCGCCAAGGCCTCCTACGCGTATCATGAAAAACTCGTCCATGTTTGAGCGGAAGATGGAGAGAAAACGCAGACGCTCAAACAGCGGAACACCCGCGTCCTCGGCTTCCTCAAGCACGCGCGCATTAAACTTGAGCCATGAGAGCTCGCGGTTATCCATGTAAGGTTTAGGGTTCATTTTATTCACCAATTAACAATGAAAAATTGTTGTGTCGCCTGCGGCGACGGATTCTATTCATTATTCCATATTCACTATTCTTTATTAATTAAACTTAGCGCAGCACGGATTAAAGAGGTAAAGAGCGGGTGCGGCTTATTCGGGCGGGACTTGAACTCGGGGTGAAACTGTACCGCCACAAACCACGGGTGCAGCTTTTTGTCGAGTTCAATGATTTCAACAAGCTTCCCATCGGGCGAAAGCCCCGAGAGTATTACGCCTTTATCCTGAAAACGGCTTCTGAACGTGTTGTTAAATTCGTAGCGGTGACGGTGACGCTCATAGATTAAACTCTCGCCGTAAAGCGCCTGCGCCGCCGTCCCCTCCTCCAGCTTGCAGGGGCGCAATCCGAGGCGCATTGCCGCGCTCTTTTCCGCTTCTTCCGTGCCGGGCAGAATATCAATTATATTCTCATCCCCGCTGTCAAACTCAACAGAGCTCGCGTTTTCAATTCCGAGCACGTTCCGCGCAAACTCGATTGCCGCCGCAGTCATGCCGAGAGAAAGCCCGAGGTACGGGATTTTCTGCATGCGCGCGTAACGCGCGGCTTCAATCATACCCTCGACGCCGCGCTCGCCAAATCCGCCGGGAACCACGAACGCCCCGCAGCCGCCGAGAATTTTCGCTACATTCTTACGGGTGATTTCCTCTGAATTTATAAACTTGATTTCAAGGCGGGCATCGTTTACAATGCCGCCGTGCCGGAGCGCCTCCGCCACCGACAGGTACGCGTCGGGCAGCTCGCAGTACTTCCCGACGAGCCCGACTGTAAGCGTCTTTTTCGCATTTTCATGCCTCTTCACCATCGCCGTCCATTCACTTAAGTTCGGGTCGGTGTTTTCCATGCCCAGATGATGGCAGACGGCGTTCGTAAGCCCCTGGGCTTCGAGCATCAACGGTACTGCATACAGCGAGGAAGCCGTTAAATTCTGGATAACGTCTTCCTTGCGTACGTTACAGAAACTTGCGATTTTCTCCTTCATGTCAACGGGGATTTCACACTCGCTGCGGCAGACTAAAATATTCGGCTGAATACCGAGAGATAGCAGGGTTTTAACGCTTTGCTGCGTCGGCTTGGTTTTGAGCTCGTCGCTGCCGCAGACGAAAGGTACAAGCGTGACGTGTATATACAGCACGTTCTCCCGCCCTTTGTCGTATGCGACCTGCCGGATTGCCTCGAAGAAATGCGTGGCTTCAATGTCGCCGACTGTACCTCCAATTTCAGCTATGACAACGTCAACGTTGCCGTCCGCACCGCTTGCAACGCGGTAAATGCGTTCCTTGATTTCGTTTGTTATATGCGGAATCACCTGCACAGTCCCACCGTTATAATCCCCGCGCCGCTCCTTATTAAGCACCGACCAGTAGATTTTTCCGGTGGTTACGCTGTTGTTTATTGACAGGTTCTCATCAATAAACCGCTCATAGTGTCCGAGGTCAAGGTCGGTTTCCGCGCCGTCGTCGGTGACGAAAACCTCGCCGTGCTGATACGGGCTCATTGTCCCCGGGTCAACGTTGATGTAAGGGTCAAACTTTTGAATCGTCACCTTGTAGCCGCGGTTTTTAAGCAGCCGCCCGAGCGACGCTGTCGTGAGTCCTTTCCCGATGCCCGAAACTACGCCTCCCGTAACAAAAATATACTTAGTGCTCATATTTTCCATATTTCCTTTCCTCATTAATTTTCTTTTTAAACGATATTTCTACATTTAATAAGAGTATATTTCAAGGTTTTATCCTTTCAATTATACTGATAATATGCTCGTAACCGGGGAAATCCCGCATGATTCGCGCCCGGCAGCGGGTGTTGAACTCCCGCTCGGCATCGGGGTTGTCACGCATTTTCTGCTTCTCGCCCCATAGGTGCGTGTAATCTGCTTGCGGCTCAAACAGCCTGTCCTTATCGAGCAGCGTTTCTACCGGATGTTTCAGAAAATCCGCGCAGAGCGCGAGCAGCCGCTGCTCCGCATAAACCATGTAGCGCAGATAATCGCTGCAATCATGTGCAGACTTCATAAACTCAATCGCCATATTAACGTAAAACTGCTTGAAATCTTCATCGGGCAGGTACAGAAAAGCTGTATTAAGCGGTAAAGCTGTATAGTTAAAATAAGGATTAAACCTATAGCCCGTCTGCATTTGAAAGTAGCTTACATCAGGGTAAACACCGGGATTTAAATCCTCGCGGTGTGCAGCTACGACGGAATCTCCCAGTTCAAGCTTCTTCCAGACAATAAAGTCTTTATCGAGCATTACGACGGGTGAATCCGTTTCCCTAAGCGCAAGCAGCTTTCCTGCAGCCCAGAACATAGTTGGATTTATACCCTCAAGGTCGTCGGGGATTATAGGTTTTACCGAATCCCAAACGTCAAATTCCTCATAAAACTGCGCTGATTGTTTATCGCAGATATGAACGATTTCACCGTTATATTTACGCCATGTAAGCGCGGACAGCACTGTGCTGTAAAGGTCGAACTTTTCTGCCCGCGGCGCAAGCGTACTCACGTGTATTGCCCTCATATGATGTATAAGCCGTAACCGAGGCTTCCTGACGCTGAACCGCTGCCGCCTGCAAGCGAGCTGCCGCTGCCTGCTGCCGTGCCGCCCGCAAGAAACTTGCCGCCCGCGCTGCATGTCCCTGCGTCGGGTGGAAATAGCGCAGGTATTTCGGTATTTCCCTGCTCGGAAGCGCCGCAGGCATAGCCCGGCGGGGTGGCTTTCGGTTTTTCCGTCATTCCGAACGCGTATTCAATGTTTCCCGTTTCCTCAAGTTTTTTCGCTTCCTCCTCCCCTCCGTTAGCTTCTAGCCAGCGTAAAAGACTGCCGCCCATAAAGTAACCGCGAAGTGAGGTCGGGTCGAAATTATTCTTAATATCCCGGGCGTTCCAAACCTTAACCCCATTAAGCCAAAGGCAGCACTTCATTCTTTCCCCATTCCTTTTCGGCAATACTAAATTATAAAAATCTTATCTGCCCGGCAGACAGATGTACCGCCAAGGTTTTTACTTTATAATTATATCTCTCATTACTTTTTCGGCGGCTCCGAGCAGCCTTGAGCGCGTATTGAAAGCCGGCGCTTCAACCACTATATCCAAAAGCCGCTCCAGTACCGCATTGGCATGCTCGTCATTGCGCACTATTCCGCTTTGGATTAAATCATAGCGGTTCACCGCAAGCTGATGCAGCGTGTAGCATTCTTTCATGGCGATGATTTCGTTCACCGCGTCAACCTGCTTTTTGCAAGCCATTGCCGCGCCCTCGAAGTCGGGCGAGCGCGCCTTTAAATCCGCGTGTTTGAACTGCAGGAGCATTTTTAAACGTTCGGGCGGCATTTCACGCAGTCTTAACTTCAATGAACGGCGGTCGCCGGTTATGTCTATGCTCTGGTTTTTGATTAAAAAACCGACTTCCCGCGTTTCATCTTCTGAAAAACCCATGCGGCGCATGATTTTTTGAGCGTACAGGAACGAGCGCTCGGCGTGACCGTGAAAATATCCTTTGCCGTTCTCGTCCTCGGAGAAGCAGTCCGGCTTGCCAAGCGAATGAAACAGCATGGCGTACCGCAAAGTGAGCACAGGAGAGGCGTAACCCACGCTCCGAAACGTGTGCGTTAATGCGTCCGTGCTGTATTCGGGCCGCTTGAGGTCAAAGCCGGAGAGCATTGCGAATTCCGGCACGAGTGCTGTGAAAACCTCGGCATACTCCTCCAAAACAACGCTCGTGTTTCTCCCGTGTAAAACCCAGCTAAGTTCCGTGCGCAGGTCTGCGGGCGCGGCGTCGTTCAGGTAGTCCTTATACAGGAAAATCAACTCGCTCGCAGCGGGTGAAATCGTATAGTCGCCCGATGAATAATAACCAAGCGCCTGTAAAATTGAAACAGGGTTGCGCTCAAAGGTGGAGGGCTCTTCGTTTTCATCGTCCTGCACTTTGATTACGTCTACCACCGCCTGCTCGCCCATAAGGCACCGGACGCCGCCGAACGGGTCAACGAAGCCCTCGCGCGGGTTATAGGCAATTGCGTTAAATGAAAAATCCCGCCTTTGCAGGTCTTCTGTTATACTCTCAGTATAAATCGGGCTGCCGTTTTCGGTAAAGCCTTTGCGGTACGGCGCAATCAGCACCGGCATACCCTGCACGGTGACGACTACTTCGCCTTTTGTGAGATTGTCGATGTTCACGCTGTAAATATCAAAGATGGCGCGAATTCTGCCTATTTCGGCATCGGTGATGATGTCATAATCTACGGTACCCGTGCCGCCAATCAGCTCGCGCACGCACTTGCCGACGATGTAGGCGCGGTAAGAATAAGCGCCCAGCCTGTTCAGGAGCTCGTTTACTTGACTCGGGATTTCTATGTTCACTTCACTCAAACCTGCCATCACCTCTTAATCTTAAATTAACTGTCAATTGTCCGTTACCAGTTATCTGTACCGCTTTTCCTGAGCGCGCCGAATATCCTCTGCTTAAATCCTCTGTCCTCTTTTTCCCGCGCTTCCAAAAAATCCTTCACTCGCTGCCTTTCTGTCAGCTTATCAACAGGGCAGGGAGATTTTATAACCTCGAAGCCGGTTTTATTGCAGGCGCTTTGCACTGCCGATTCCGGAGCGAAAATAAGCGGCCGTATCATCGTTAAGTCTTTTCTCGACAGATAGCTTTTTGGTGAGAAGCAGCCAACCCGCCCCTCCCTGAACAAGTTCATTATAAACGTTTCAATTACATCGTCGTTGTTATGACCGAGCGCGATTTTATTGCAGCCGTTTTCCTTTGCCGCATCGTGTAATGCGCCGCGCCGCATTTTAGAGCACAGGGCACAGGGGTTTTTCTCCTTGCGAATGTCAAATACGATTTCTGCTATGTCGGTTCTTATAAGGGTAAAAGGCACATCAAGTTCTTCGCAGAGTCTTTCAACAGGAGAAAAATCGCCGTCCTTCCCGCCGAAGCGCGGGTCCAAGCTGATTGCGCGGAGCTCATACTCCGCCTCAAAGAACCGCCGCATTTTTGCCAGTCCCGCCAAAAGAACAAGGCTGTCCTTGCCGCCGGAAACGCCGACCGCGATTTTATCGCCGTTTTCTATTAAACCGTATTCCTGACAGGCTTTACGTATATAACCTAAAACTCTCTGCATCTATTTTTATTAAGTCCTTTCTTCACCAACGATATATGAAAACGCCGTTTTTCCCGATTCGGCAGTTTTTGTTTTCAACTTTTTATCCTCTATTTATTACATACATTATTATAATAACATTTTTTAAAGAAATTTTCAACCTTTTTTTGACAAAAAATAGCGGGCGGTTGTTTGCGCACTGCAACAACCGCCCGTAGATTGACTTATTTTAATTCTGACTGTCAAACTGCCTGCCTTTTTCGGCTTTCCCGCCGTCGGCGACCCGCGTAGTCTGATAAAAGTTTAACTTTTTCTTTTCCCTCTGCAGATTCTCAAGTTCCCCGCGCACCTCGTCGTACTTTCTTTTGTATCTCATCCGGTTGCCGACTTCGTTTTGCATGATTTCGCTTTGCAGGGAGCGCAGATTGATTATCTTTACCTGGACAGACTTCTCATCCTCAAAAAAGTCGGTCATGACTGTTTCGCCTGTCAGCATTTTACGTATTGCGGCTGCTTTTTCGGGAGCCTGCTTGTCGATAATTTCCGTGATTTCCGGCTTTAAGATTTTAATCTGCGTGATTATTTCCTCGCGCTCGTCTAAAATAATCTGCGTATCTTCAACAAACTCGAGGTCTGCCGAGGACAGCCTGCCGGACAGCTCTTTAAAATCAGAAAGGAGGTTCTCGAGATTGTCGAACTTCTCGAGCAGTAAATTAACATCAGCAATCATTATAAAACCTCCTGTTCATATTATTGTTTATTACGCCGCAAAGCAGCGTATTGTAAGTGCCGGTCCGGCGCCTACATCGCCATTGAAGCGTTTTGCATTGCCTGCAGATTAACCTGCTCTTTAGGCATTTTCGATATTTGCAGGAACGCGTCTTTCAGCTCGCCAATCATAGGCAGCAGCGTTTTGACTTTCTCTGCGTCCTTTTTGAGATTCGACTCAATCAGCTCGCGCATGAAGTACTCGTAAAGCGAGTCTAAGTCCTTACCGATTGCAAGGTCAAGGTCTAAGACCGAGCGCAGCGCGCCCACTATTTCAATCGCCTTTGAAAGCGCGGCGTTGGTGTTTTCAAGGTCCCTGTTTTCAAGGAAAAACAGGCTTCGGTTGAGTTGCCGCTCGCACTCGTCATAAAGCTTCACTACTATTTCTATAGGCGTAAGGGTCGTGACCGCCTGCCTTTTATAGCTTGAATAAGCATTTCCCGGTATCATAGCTGTTACCTCCCTATCCTCTCTTTCTTATCTGTTGCCGCCCCAGAGATTCGACATTCCCATTTGCGAGATGAAGTCGGTCTGACCGTTAAGCTGTCCCATCTGGGTTTCAAGCGCGGAGAAGATTTTCCAGTATCTGTCCTGCTGCTTTTGATAGCGTGCTTCAAGGTTTGCTATAACGCTGTTCAGACGTTTGATTTGGTCATAAATCGCGTTGCTGGTAGCGGACGACTGACTCGCTATGCCTGCTTTCTGAACAAGAACGCCTCTTTCCCAGCGCTCGCCTGTTGTGCTGGTGGCGGAACGGATAACGTCCTGAAGCTGCGGCATAATGCCTGATGCTTTGCCTGTCTTTGGGTCTGTCGTGGTACTTGTAAACAACTCGGTGATTTTGTCTATATCGTTTTCTATTGCCGCTCTTAATTTCTGCTCGTTGATTACGAGCTTACCGTTTTGACGCCAGTTATCAGATGTGGTAATTCCCATGCTGAACAGTCCAAACTTTTTTTCTATGCCGTCGCTGTCCATAAAATCAACGCCGGAGAACATAACGGTTCTCATGTTTGCCATCAAGCCCGTAATGGTACGGTCGTTATACAGCAGGCCTTTCCTTGCTCTCTCGTCCCACTTCTGCTCCTGTCTATCCGAAAGACCCAGCTCTTCCCTGTCCGTGTCGGTAAGGAAGAAATATTCCCTGTCCGGCGGCTCGGTTACGTATCCGAAAACGTAGTCGATAAGCGCGTTATAATCGTCCACGAACGATTTTATCATATCGAACATCTGCGCGGTGTCGCGTTCAATAACGATTTCAAACGCGCCTGCAGCGCCGGTGACTGCGTTGGGGCCCACGGTGATTTCGACACCGTTAAACTCGTAGGTATTCGATGCGACCTCCACGTGTTGCCCGTCAATGGTAAGGCTCATGTTTTTGCCCTGAGTAAACTCCGCCGCCCCGAATCCGAGCGCCGTCAGCAAGCCCTGTGCGCCATCCTTGAATTCAAGCCCTGCATCGGCTCCGAATTCTTTCGACTTTATTTCAAACGTGTTGGTAAGTGTGGAGAAAGTCATCTCGACGTTGGCGCGCGCGTTTCCGTTTACAGCAGACATCATGTCCTTGATTTGCGTGTTGCCTGCGAACGAGAAGTCCACGCCGTTTATTGAGAAAGTATAGTTGCCCTGCGCATTGGGCGTCAGCCCGAGCTCACTGAGCCTTGTGCTCGGAGCGACTGCACTGACGTTGGTTTCCTGGGTGCCGATGCCGAATATGCTGCCGTTTACGCTGTTCGCGCCGGCAATCGCGCCCATGTTAACGGGTTTGCCGTCTTTTGCAGCCGTTAAAACAACGCTGCCGTCTTCATTCAGTACCGCGTTCACTTTTGTGCCGTCAGCGAATGTAATGTTATTAAGAATATTTTTAATTGAGGAGTCGTTAAAGTAACGCGCGGCGTCCTCGCGGGTCACTTTTGGGTCTCCGACATCAAGAACCTTATCTCTCAGCGCGCCGGTTATGGCGTTGCTCGCTTTGGTAGCGTCCGTAGTTGCAGAAACGTTGTTCTTAACAAAATTGTCTACTTTTGCACCGAATGCAGCGAGCAGAGCAGTGCTTGCCTTTGCCGCATCGTCGCCTGTTAAACCGGCTATAAAGGCATCTATTTCGTCATTGTTGGTAGGGTCTGTTATGGAGGATACGTCAATTTCCGCTTTCTCCAATGCCGCGATTCTTTCCTCGGCAGTGAGCTGTACAGACGATGAATTTGCTATCCCTGAGGCGCTCAAAGCGGCGGCTACCTGTGCGGGGGTGAGGGAAAAAGCAGCGATTCTCGCGTTTTCCGCGGCTGTTATGGCTGCTCTTGCTTTCGTCTGCTCTTCGCCCGTAAGGATATTGTCTATAAAATCATTTATATTAGACTTGTCGTAAGCGCCGCCGGGTATACCTGATGTGTTTATTCCCGCGCCCTGCAGCGCTGTAATCATTTGAACCGAGGTAAGCCCGCCCGCGGCATTAAAAGCAGCGGTTCTTTCAGCCAATAAAGCGGCGGCAAATCTGCTCGCGTCCGAAGCGGTGGAGGAAAGACCGGCAATAAAGGCGTCTGCGTCCGTTCCGTCGGCTATGGTGAATCCGGCAGCCCTCAAAGCAAGAATCTTCTCGTCGTTAGTAAGGCTGACAGTGCCCGTGATGCCCGCAATGTCCTCCTGGAAGAATTGGTTAAATGTACGTCCGTCGATTACGCTCGCGGGGCTGTCGCTTGCATAGCTGTTGAAGTACGCGGTTTGCTCACTGTAGGCGCCCTGCAGGAACATGAGCCGGTCGACTTCGCCGCGCTGCGCCGTTGCCGCGCCCGTATTGATTCTTCTGTCCATGTCCGTTACGACCTTGGTTATGTCGTAACCCGAAACATCAATGGCGGTCATCTGATTTGCGCTGTTGGCGGGATTTGCGTTGAAAGCAGCAACTTTCAAGTCTATAACATCCTGCATTTTATCAAGCATGGTTGCCGACGCCGTAGTTATAACGTCCTGCCAGTCATAGCCGGCATAATCGGCCGCGGTTTTGCCGGCGAGCCCCATTATTTGAAGCCACTCGTGCTTTAATATATAATTGGGATTGCCGCCGCCGCCGTTGGGCAGCTGTGAAGACTGGGTTCCGGGCTGCTGTCTTTGCCACGCCTCGAAAATATCATAAGCGGCGTCCACTGCTTTTTGGAACTCGGTTTGCGCCGTTTCTGCGTTTCTGCGTGCAACTTCCTCTAAGAAAAGGTCTTTCTGCAGGTCGCTCATTTGATTATTCATGATGTGGTCGAGGGTTGCGGCGTCTGCCGCACTTCTTGCGGCGTTCGCTGCGTTTGCTGCGGCGTTCGCGGCGTCAAACGCGCCCACTGTTCTGTTGATGAAAGCGTTCAGAGCCGTCACGCTTGCCTTATCTTCGGCAGTCAGTGTAAATCCTGCGTCTTCCAGTCCTTTTATCCTCGTTTCTAACGAGCTGATAAAATTATTGACGGCTGTGGCGTTTGTTTTATCTATGCCGGACAAATCAAAGCCGGCGTCCTCTAACCCTTTTGCTCTTGCTGCTACCGAGCTGATGAAATTGTTAACAGCTGTCGCATTGGTTTTATCTATGCCGGACAGGTCAAAACCCGCGTCCTCAAGCCCTTTTACCCTTATCGACAAATCTTTCGCGTTAATAGCGCCCGTCAGGGCGTTTCTTGCGGCATTTCTCTCTGCGGTGTTAGTGTTATCGTTCGATGTGAGTGCGCTGATACGCTCGTCAATCTGAGCGGAAGTGAGGCCCGAAAAGCCTCCGAATCCCGCAGCCTGAAGCGCCGCGACTCTCTCGGCTTGAGTAAGCGCAACACTGCGGAAGTTTTCGTTATAATCCGGGTCGTCTTGCTTCATTTTATTATATGCGTCAAGACGCTCCTTATCGAATATCTCCATGATGATGTCGTTGAAAGCGGCTCTCTTGGCAGCGTCGCCGCCTATTATATCCCACGAGCCGTTGGCGTTCTGCCTGAATCCCAGGTCATTGAAATAATCCATCGAAACTGTCTGGAAATTATTAACAGTCCTGACCTGCCCGTCTATGATAAAGGTTATGCTGTTGTTTCCGGTCAGCCAGTCGCTGATATTGCCGAAGTTAATCGTGTCCTTAAGCTCTGCTGTAACGCCGGTGGAAATAGCAGCCTTATCGGTGGAGATAAAGCCGACAGCGCCGAGCGCGGTGTCGGTATTATAGAACACACGGCCTCTGCCGGTGCTGTCGGTATCGTTGGTTTTCCCGAAAACCTGGAGCGATTTATTAAGGTTTTCGATTACCTCGGCTTCCGTGCTTCCGCCCTTGAATGAAATCCATCTCTGGGTTCCGCCGACAGTAACCGACATTGCGAATTCCTTATGGTCGTCGGGGTTGGTAATCGTATCGTCCACATACTGCGACACATTGAAAGACGAATTAAGCGAATCCAGCGCCGCCGACGTATACTTCGCCTGTGTGGCATGATTGTTTACGGTAACCTTGTAGGTTCCCGCCGTCGCCTGCGAGTTGGTGGTGACATTAATCCCCGCAAGCTTTGTTTCAACGCCGTTCTGGGTAAGCTTTGCCATGTGGCGGTTGAAGGTGGTTCTGCTTCTGAGCCAGGTGGACGGGTTCAAGCTGTCCATATACTTGTCTCTGAAGCCGTTGAACTTATCGATAATCGAGCGGTAGGCCTCCTGCTGCGCCTCAAGCTTCAAAACTTTTCTTTGGTTGGTGGTAATGCGCAGCTTGGTGGAAGCAGACATTGCATTAACAATAGCTTCGGTATCAAGACCCGAATTCAGCCCGCCTATTCTGAGAGAACTCCCTTTTATGCTTGACATAATCGTACTTTCCTTTCCCCGTGATGTATTTAAATCATTGCTTCTTTGCTGTATTTAATAACGCGTTAAGCGCGTTTTTCGATAATACTGCGGATTCGCGGTTTGCGTTCTGCGTGGTTATCAGCTCGTATCTGATTATTGTTATATCCTTGGGTGCACTCACGCCGAGTTTCACCCTGTCTTTAGAAATCTCGAGCACGGTTACTTCAATGCTATCCGCTATAAGCAGACTTTCATCGGTTTTTCTTGTTATAACGAGCATTTTAATAAGTCCTTTCCGAACTCTTACGCTTTTTAAACAGCGTTTTCCCCGATTCACGAGATTTAATTTAACTTGCCTCTTATAAGTCCTTTCCGAACTCTTATGCTTTAAAACAGCGTTTTCCCCGATTCACGAGATTTAATTTAACTTGCCTCTTATAAGTCCTTTCCGAACTTTTGCGTAAGGTTTATTTTAAGCTCCTGTCATTTATAAATCTGAAGCCTGAACGTATAATCATGCGGCAGAATAAACTGCGCTCCCGTATTTGTATCGGCATTTAATACTATGGGAGACTTCATGTTCACCGTCGTTTCCCTAAAATTTTCCGGAACTTTGGCGATGACCAGATACTTTAAGTTCGTGTCTTCTTTTATATCAAGCAGCGCCTTTTCGCTTTTGCTGAGCGTTACTTCATAATTCGCATCGATGATTGTAGGGTCAAAGACCACAAAGCAGGGCGTAACATCGTCAGCCGACTGCAGCCACATGGGGTAAACATCGTCGCCGAGCGGGCTGATAAGCGCGAAGTGCTTTGTTTCCTCGAACGCGAAAACACCGCTCGGAAACTCAAATATGCTGTCTTCGTTTATCTCGATTTCGCCGAAGTCGCGGGTGTTAATTTTAATCAGTTTCTTAGTCATTTTATTTTCATTTAGTCCTTTCTTCACCAAAGGGATATGAAAACATCGTTTTCTCCGATTCAACAGTTTGGATTTTCAAACTTTTACTCTGCTCATTCTTCCGTCAAGGAAGTTTTATTTATACTTTCGCATTGTAATGCGGGTCTGCGCTCGGCGGCACGTAAATGGGTCTGCCGGTGTATTCGATTACGACCTTCGGGTGCTGCGTGATGTTAAATTCAACTCTTCCGGGAATGAACCGCAGCGGTACGGTCTTAAGGTTTTCCCAGTCTATGCTGAGCTCTTTCATCTCGTAGTTGATGTGCAGCTCACCTTTTTGAAAAGTTACGTCCGCGCCGGTTTTCGGAATGTGTTCCATAACGGTCTGAATCGTTTTGCCCGCGCTGTTGTTGCGCATGGCGAGCTGACCGGACGTCGTTCCGCGTGCATAAGCATTGCCCTCGCTCACTATTCTCGCCGTCCCCTGATAAGCGAAGCTCCAGCCTTTGTCCGCTTCCTTTTTGATTAAGTCGCCGCTATTGTAGTTACCGTAGCCCATGCTTGAGCGGGCTGCATAAGTATCAATGTTTATGGTCGCTTTTTCAGCTTCAATCTGAATACCGCCCTCCCCCGTTGAGATTTTAATTTCAGGCTTAGGGGCGTCGGGGTTCTGCAGGCGTCCCTTTACTATATTAATCTCAACATTGATAGGTATCGTGGTAATATTTAATAAATTATGATTCATAACTCCTGCCTCCCTAACTTAATAGCGGATAGTTAATAATTAAAATTAATTGATGAAGTTGAAAATGGACATCGGGATTAGATTTGCGCCCATTTGCAACTGCGCGCCGAACAGCGCCTCAAGAACCTTTATCATTGTGATTTGCTCCTCGGGCTTTGACGCTTCAAGGTCTTTCTGCTGCTCAAGCAGTGACATCATATTGTTGGTGGTTCTTTCCAGGTTGAACTCAATAAACTCCTGCATATTTCCTATCTCCGCAAGCGTCAGCGATACATTGGTCTGAAGTGCGAAGAGCGCGTCCGCGAACTGCGCCGCAAGCAGCCTGTCATCGTTTCTGAGCGCCTGAGCCGAGTCAAGCACCAACTGGATTACGTTTGAGGAGAAGCCGGAGGCGCTGTCTAAAATGGTCGCCTGCGCAAACAGCGGCCCGCCGCCCTCTAAAGGCGTGTTGACGATGGTAATTTCGGGATTTCCCGCCACGTGGTTGTTTATTAATCCGCTTTCCGCGCCTATTGATATTTGATTTGAGAAAGCGGCGCCGAGTGCGTTATTTATTATTGTAGCCTTTTGCTCGACGGTAGACGCGGGTGGAATGGTAAACGTGATTGTCCGCCTGTTTGCGCCCACGCTTACATCCAGGCTGTAATCGCCGTCTTCCAAGGTATCGAGGTTTATAACCGTGGTCTTGTTATCAAGCCCGCTGCCTAAAATCTTCGCGCCGTTAAAGGTAATCGGAATCGCTGACTGCGGGTCGATTCTGCCGTCCCTGCCCATTCCGAGCCCGATGCCTATGTCGGCATACGAAACGCCCGAATAAGGATATAAGGTTGGGTCCTGGTGTCGGTTGAGCGCAACTCCGTGGTAGTAGGCGATTTTTCCTGTGGGGCTGTCCGAGATGCTGAACGCGCGGTTGGCATTATTAACTCCGCCGAAAATTCTTCTGTCGGCAACAACGATGTTCATGAGCTGAACCATTTCTTCCGCAAACTTGTCAATTGATTCAGCGACAATGCCCGCATCATCGCTGTTGAGCGAGCCGTGCGCGCCCTTGATGAGATGCTCATACGTCGATTGAATCAGCGCAGAAACCTTCATGACCGAGCTTTCCGCGTTTTCATAAATCATGTTGGCAGTCTTGAGGTTATCCTGGTATATGTTGATGTCGGATATAGCCTTGCGTACCCGAAGCGCGCGCGCGGCGACTATGGGGTTCTCGCTCGCCCTGTTGAAGCCGCGGCCGGAGTAGAGCTTGTTTTCTTCCCTGTTCTTATTGTCCATATTGCGCTCAAGGTTGTGCATATATCTTCTTAATATCGTTCCGCCTGCAATTCTCATAGTTTTACTCTCGTCCTTTCCAAGGTAATTCTTTTATTAAGTTTCATTTCCCCCGATTCCGCAGAGGTAATCGCTCGGTAATTTTATTCTCGTCCTTTCCAAGGTAATTCTTTTGTTAAGTTTCATTTTCCCCGATTCCGCAGAGGTAATCGCTCGGTAATTTCACTCTCGCCCTTTCCAAGGTAATTCTTTTGTTAAGTTTCATTTTCCTCGATTCCGCAGATAAAATCGTTCACTAATTTAGTTTTTTAATTGTCAATTGTCAATTGTTAATTGTCTATAGTCCTACCCTGCCCATTCCGTTAATCACCCTGTCGAGCATATCGTCCATAGCGGTCATCATTCTCGCCGCCGCATTGTACCACTTTTGGTAGATTAGCATGTTAATGCCCTCTTCGTCCGTGGACACGCCCATTATTGCGTCGCGGCTGTCGAGCAGGTTGTTGGTTGTGACCGACAGTGTGTCAATCTGCTCGTCTATAAAGTTCAGCCCCTGCCCCAGTCTGTTAGAGAGGAACGAAATGTAGTCAAACATCGTTCCGCTGAAGTCCAGCGCCCGCCCGAATCTCACTTCCTCCTGGTCAAGCGCGAGCATAAGCTTGTGCGCGTTGTGACCGTCTAAGTTGGTGGAAAAAGCCCAGCCGCCGCTGTAGACATCTTCCCTGTTCTCGGTTATCTGCACTGTGGCGCTCGTGGTAGAAATATTAAATGAGTCGGTGTCGTTTACCCTGCTTATTGTTATGTTGCCGTCGTCGTCTGTTCCGGCTATTAAAAGACCCGGGAATGCAAGGTCAAGTTCGTCCTGCAGCTGCGCCACGGACTGCGTGGAGGGGTCGAAGTTGATTGTAGCCGTGGTGCCGTTTACTGATATGTCAATATCAAAAGCGCCGCTGCTTGAGGGAAAGCTGAAGTTTGTAATCACGCTTCCGAGCAGCTCGTTATAAACGAGCCCTATCATCGTTGGGTCGTTCCAAAATTCTTCGGAAATCTTTATGGTCGAAGCGGTTATCGGCCCGCGGTAAACTATGTTCCCATTAACATCGTATTCGTCAAGAGTGGAGCCGAACATCGCCCTGTGCTGCGAATCAAGCTGCTCTGTCATGCCGTTAGTCCTGTTCATAAGCTCGGCAAAGGATTCCGCAAAAGCGTCTATAGCCGAAATATAATAAGGAATCCCGTGGAACGAGCTTTGATGATGGTTGGCGTAGGGGCCGTTGCCGTTGACTAAGTCTATGTAAGCCTTGAGCTCACCTGTTCTGATGTTGATGTCCTGACCGTTCGACACGTAGATAACCGCCGCGTTGAACTTGTCGAAGTCGTGCATAACCAGAACTTCATAATTTCTGGTGCCGTCTATCATGAGCGTGTCGCCCATTGTAACGCTGACGCTGCCGTCTGCATTTTCATCAACTTTAATGTTTATGTAGGTCGAAAGCTCGTCAAGGAGCAGGTTTCTCTCGTCCATGAGCTCCAGCGGCCCGTAGGGCGAAACGCCTCTGCCTGTTTCAATCGCGCCGAATTCTGTAGCTTTATATTCTTTTACAATAGCGTTGTTAAGATGAACTATTTTTTCTAAAATCGTATTGACGTAATCAACCGTCGCACGCAGCTCGAACACGTTTTCCTGGAGCATTTTGTTTAAGTCTTTCGAGTATGTGTTGAGCATTTCTGCGATGTGATGCGCGCTTTCCTTTACGAGACCCGCGAACTCTTTACTGTCGGGGGAGTTGGTCGCGAATTTAAGTAAAGCGTCTTTAAATTGCGCCAGCTTCCCTTCCATACCCACGTTTTCAAAGTTATCCAAAGCGGTTTGAACTTCCTCAAGAATAGGTGCTTTTCTCTCGTTTTCGGCGAGTCTGCTGTTCATCTCGCGGAAGCGCTTGTCAAGGTAGAAGTTTCTGATTTGTGCAACGCCGAATGCGCTCGCGCCCTGCCCTGCCAGCGACAGGCGGGATTGCTTTGTCTGCCAGCTTTTATAGGAGCTGATGAACATCGCGTTGACATCCACTCTCTGCCTCGAGAAGCCGGGCGTCATCGTGTTTCCCATATTGTTTGTTGATATATCGAGTGCTTTCTGCGAAAGCTGAATCGTACGTTTGGACATTTCAAGTCCTGCAAAAGATGACCTCATATTTCTCCAAGTCCTTTCATAGGTAATTCTTTTTCTTCGTTTTATTTTACCGGCTCTGCAGATTAAGCCGTTCATTAACTCAAGCTTCATCTAATTGTGCATTGTGTATTGTGCATTGTGTATTGTGCATTGTGCATTGTTAATTGTACATTGTCTACACCGAGCCTAATATATTTCCGTCGTCCGCGCTCATTTTCTTTATTTTTGAGCCGGAGTTGTTGTAGGTGTCGCTGCCTGCAATCAGGCTGTCTTTTAGTATCTCCGCCTGTGCTTCAAGCTTCCGTCTTGCCAGCTCCAGCACTTCGCCGTTTGTTTCTTTTATGAAGTTAACCGCTTCATCAATTGAATCCGTGGCGATTTTCATTCTGCCTTTGATTTCCTCCGGGCAGGCTTCGATGAGACGCTTTGCGTTGTATCCCTCTACCCCATGCTCCTCGAAAATCAGTTTCCTTTTAGCTTCGAGCGAGTTCCCGCGCATTACGAACGTCTGCTCCTTTGTGAGCGAGTCGAGCAGCCAAACTACGTCGTCCCCCGCTGCCTTTTCCTGTTTTTCGCTTATAAAAGCGCGCAGTTCCTTAAAATGCTCGCTGTATTTGTCCATAAATTCAAGTATTTCCATCGCCGCGTTGTATTCCATATTTTCAATAAGTCCTTTCTTAACTAAAAGAGATGTGAAAGCATCGTTTTCCCCGATTCAACAGTATTAATTCTAAATTTTTATTAAGTCCTTCTCTTAACTAAAAGAGATATGAAAGCGTCGTTTTCCCCGATTCAACAGTATTAATTCTATAATTTTGAATAAGTCCTTTCTTAACTAAAAGAGATATGAAAGCATCATTTTCCCCGATTTAATCTTATTTATTACACCTATTTCCTCTTAAAAACAGAAGCGCGCGGCGCGGATGCGCAGCGTGCCTGTCGGTTATCCTAAAATAGATTCGGCGAGCTGCTGCGGTGTTACGGGCAGATTTTCACCCTCGTAAGCCGTCTGAAGCTGTTCAATGCGCGCGGCTCCGGTATCCGCCGCCACTGCAGCGGTTATGTCGTTTCTTGCGGCCTCTGTCGCCCGACCGAAATTGAACTCGATTTTATCGAAGTTATCGCCTGCGGTTTTTCCCGGCGCTTCGGCAGGCTTATCCCTGCCCTTAGCCTGCGCACCGTTTACACCTTTATAAGCGCTGATTATTCTGTTGTTTAAATTCTTAATTTCCATTTTCGCCCCATTCCTTTCCGGCATAGCAAACCATAAAGAATCGTCTGCTGTTTACGCGAGAGCAAATTATTAAGTTTAACGCCCTTTATATGCATGCTGTATAAACAAAATTCGGGCTTTGTTTTTGCTCTGTATATAATATCGACGTAGTCGGCAAAAACTTTAGCTCGAATATGATGTTTTTATGAAATTTGTGTGTTGTTTATGTGAATTGGCGCATTGCATGAACTTCTTTAAGCAGGCAAATCGCGTTCGCGCCGATTCCCTTGCCTGCAAGTCCCAAGCCCTCTTCTGTAGTGGCTTTGACGCTGATTCTGTTAAGTGGAATCCTGCACGCTTCTGCAATGTTTTCCCGCATTTGGAGTATGTAATCCGCGAGCTTCGGGCGGTCGGCGATTATAGTGATGTCGATGTTGGACGGAGAGTAGCCTTTTTCATTTATCAGCACCATAACCCGCCGGAGCAGCTCCATACTTGAAATGCCTTTATACTGCGGTCCGGTATTGGGGAAATGCCTGCCGATGTCGCCGAGAGCGAGCGCGCCGAGCAGCGCGTCCATCAGCGCGTGAACCGCAACGTCTGCGTCCGAGTGACCAAACAGCCCTTCTTCATGCGGTATTTCTGCCCCGCAGAGGATTAATTTGCGGTCCCGGGCGAATCTGTGCACATCGTAGCCGGAGCCGATACGGAGCTCCGAGCACGGCAGGTCGTCCTTTGTTGTAATTTTTATGTTGCCGTAATCTCCCTCGGTCACAAAAACCTCCATGCCCGCCCGTTCAAAAAGCTGCGCGTCGTCAGTGACCGGCGGAGCGTTTCTGTCTGCCTCCCGCGCTTTCTCCACAGCTTCCTGATACTTTTCAAACAGGAACACCTGCGGCGTTTGCACCAAGTACAGCTCATCGCGGTCGGGGGTGGAAATAACCCTGCCACCCCGCACAACTTTAACAGTTTCCTTAACTTTCACAGCCGGGATTACCGCGCCTTTTTCCGGTGCGAGCCCGATGATTCTGTCGATGAATTCGGGCGTTATGAACGGTCTTGCACCGTCATGAACGGCGATTATCCCGCTTGAATTCGCTCTCAGCGCACAGGCGACCGTTTCTTGGCGGGTTTCCGCACCCTCGGTTACAATTAAAGGTTTAGTAATACCGTATTCCTTACACAGCTGCCGGATTTTTACAATGCTGTCAAAACGGGCTGCGATTATAATTTCATCAATGCTCTCCGCTTTCTCAAAGGCAAGCACGCTGTGCATTATTACGGGTGCGCCGTCCAAGTCTGCAAAAAGCTTATCCCTGCCGCCCATGCGTGAGCTTGAACCAGCCGCAGCGATTATCGCGGCAGCCCGCGCCTTATTCGTCATGCCCGTCTTCATCGGAGCCGGGGTTCGGGCTGTCGTCGGGTATTTCAGCCACAACCGCGTCGGGGTCGGCACCGAGCGAGTAATAAACTGTAACGATTTGCCCTTTTTCAATATCAATTATGCTTCCCGCGTGAACCTCGTCGCCGTTAACGCGGCAGCGAATCACAAGACCATCCGCAACTTCGTCGCTGAACTCGCCTATATTGTTTCCGTATTTAATTTTTGCATCGTTTAAAATCCGCTCATAATCCGAGAGTTTAATCCCCGCATAAACAGGCAGCTCAACCCTTGCGGGGCCCATGCTTACTCTCAGCGTGATTTCAGTGCCGAAAGTGACGTCGCTGTGCGCTTCTATATCCTGCTCGAATATAACGCCCTCGTCATGTTCGTAGCTGAATTCATAAATCGGATTAAACACCAAAAACTCAAACGAAACATTTGTTTGAATGAGCTCAAACCTGCGCTCCGTAAGGTCCGGAATTCTGTAGAGCGGGTCGTTCGGCTCGGGGGGCTGCGTCGGCTCCTCTGATACCGGCGGCTGTGTACGAATGGGAATTTCGTCCGGCGGCGGACCAATCGGCGCGGGGTCAGTGCCGTTGTTTAAGTTCGTATCATCACCGTCCCCGACGTTAATCATGCCGGGATTAAACATAACAAACATAATGCCGAACACCACAAGCACAAGCACGACAAGCCCCGAAACCACAAGCGCATACGAGCCGCGCCCGGCCGAACGGGCAGAGCTCCGCCCCTGCGGGCCGGAAGCCCGTCCGTTGTGACCGTTTTCGTCGTCCTCAATCCTGCGAATCGGCTTTTTTATAAGGATTTCATGGGTGGTGTCCGGGACTTTTACCGGAGCGGCTTCAAATAAGCCGCGGATAAAACCGTCCACCGTCTGCGTTCTCACGTCAGTGTCAAGCGCAAGCCCCTTCATAATCGCCGCCGAAACAGACTGTGGGACATTGCGGTTGATGAGCGCAGGCTCCGTTAAATGGTCGTCTTCCCTGCGTGAAACCGAATTCGGCGGCATCTGCCCCGTCAAAACCTTATGAAGCACAGCCGCTATTCCGTAAACATCCGTCCAGCTGCCATGACGCTCGACATTGTTGTACTGCTCGGGCGCGGTGTATCCCGCGAAAACCTCATGGTTTATCTCCGAGCCGTAGGTTCGGGCGGCTGTAATACCGAAATTAATCAGCACGAGCTCATTTTTATCATTAAACAAAATCGTTGACGGGCTTATACCCCTGTGAACGATTCCCGCGCCGTGAACGATGCCAAGCGTGGTAAAGAGCGGCGTGAACAGCTCCTTCACCTGCTCCCACGGCAGAACGCCGCCTAAGTTTGACAGATATGACTTCAAGCTTATACCCGTGATATATTCGTAAACCGCGTAGGCGGTGTTGTTCTCGGTGAAAACGCTCTGCACCCGCTGGATTTGCAGCGACTGCCCTATGTTCATGAGCGAGCGGTTGAGCTCGATGAACTCCGATAAGTAGGTCTTGTAAAGCGCGACGTACTGCGGGTTTACCTCAATAGCTTCCTCTTCCTTTTTCCTCCCGCAAAGCGTATCCGGCATATACTCGCGCACAGTCACTTTCGTGCTGCTCACGGTGTCAAACGCTATGTAGTATGCGCCCTCGCCGTTGTACGAGATTAACTTCCCCACGATATACCGCTCCGCCAAGAACGTGCGCGGCGCAAGATAGGACGACAGAAACACGCCGTTCTCGGTATAACCGCAAACCGCGCATATTTTTGTGCTTTCTGTATTTACGCCGTTCTTCATGTCCGCCATGCAGCCCATGCACAGGGAGGTTTCTTTCTTCATGTTTTCATTAAGAACTTGTATTCAATAACCGAAATATTCAAATTTTAGGCGAATTTTATGTCAATTGAGGCAAATTTTCGCAGAAATAATTTGTTTATTTCAAGAAAATTTAACTAAAAGTGACGTAAAATGCGTCAAAATTTTAGTGCCCGGTGTTATTGAATATACGTTCTAAGTCCTTTCTTCACAGGCGGGAAATGAAAAGTTTCATCTTCCCCTATTCGTGAGGATTCTGTTTCAAACTTAACCGACTTCCTCCACAGTATATAGTATAGAGCGATATCTATGGTAACATAATAACTCATTGCGGATTGAATGTCAATACTTTATCGGAAACCGTAATCAATTTGTAATATATTTTATAATGTCCGTCTTTTTATTAAACGAATTTGAAAACAACGTTTTCCCGGTTCATGGGATTTTATTCAAAACTTTTCACCATGTCCTTTCTGCACCAACGAATAATAAAAAAGTTTCGTTTTCCCCGGCTCGGTATCATTTATTTTCAACCTTATGCCTTACGCACAATGCACAGCGGCGTCTGCTGGTCGCTCTGGTCGAGCGGGTTATCGCCAAAAACCTGCTCGGCGAATACGTCCGGCAGTTCTTTTTTGCTTTTCCCGAGGACTGTGCAGGCGATGTCGTTGGCATCGACAATGTAAACGTCGTGTCCGATATGAGCGGAAAGCCGCGCCGCAACTTCATGCGGCTTGTGCGGCGCCATCTTGGCGTAATTGTTATACGGCGGAATTGTATAATCACAGGGCCCGTCGATGGCTCTTGCTTTCATGCCGCAGATTTTATAGAAAACCCCGCGCTTCCCCAACAGCTTGCCTATTGCGGAGCAGAACGCCGCGAACAGGACTTTCACCCGTCCGACCTCGCGTATGCAGAGCTCCATCGTTTCGGGCCTGCCGAGCCCTATACCGTAGTCGGGCTTGTACACGAATTTACACAAAAACCGTGCAAGCCGCGAAACCTTTATTTCATCAAGCGGAAAAGCCCGCCCCTGCGTAATAGCGACTATTTTTTCCGCGATGAAAAGTGTATCGCCGTCCTGCATATGTTCGCGGACATAATTGTCGAGCACGTCTTCGAGCACGTCCCCGCGCATTATGACGTGGGTTTTAATCGGGCAGCGGGCAAATTCGCCAAAGCCGGTGGTTATTGTAAGGCTTTTGCCTTCATTGGGCTGAAACTGCATATTTTATTATGTCCTTTCTGTACGGGAAAAGAATAAACTGTTTCGTTTTTCCGATTTAATGTTATTTATCTCAAGCTTAATTATTCCTTTGTCGTTTTGTGTCGTTAAAAACAAGTATATCACGAATTTCTTGACAAATCAATAGTTATGTGCTATACTGTGCTTTGTAACCAATTTGTAATAATTCGGGAGATATTTTATAAAGCATGGAAGATTCAAAGAAAACCGACATTTTATCGGGCATCGCGGTGAAACCCGCAAGACTGCCCTTTCATATATTTATACTGACAGTCACAGCGGCCTTTTTCCATGACCTCGGCAAGAGCGTCTGCGAAATACTCGGCGATTTAACAAACGCAGTTCTGGTTTTTGTCGGAAAGGCAATTGGTTTTATCTGGGTTAAAACCGAGAAGTTCCGCGGTTTCGTCTGGGGCAAGCTCAAATACTTCGGAATTTATGTTTTCTCGCCATTTTTAAAGCTCGGCATCGCCTACACCACCATGCGCAAAGAAACAAAAGCCGCCAACCGCGAGCACGGCATGAAAGGCGCGGTTCCGGTTTTCTTCAGCCACCTTGCCGCGTTTATATTCGGCAAGCGAAGCGGCGGCGCGGTGACGACGGTTTTTAATTATGCGATTCCGATTTTAAGCGTCATCTTCCTTGTAAATATAATTTCATACGCCTCTGATATAAAATATGCAGTTCGTCTGGAAGTAAACGGTACATTTGTGGGATATATTGAAAACGAGCGTGTTTATACCGAAGCGGAGAAGATTTTCGAGCAGCGCGTAAACTTCCTCGGAAGCACGGTGATGGTGGATTTTATCCCTCGCTTTACTATTGAAAAGCTGGGGTATTCGGGTATCCTGTCCGCGTCGCAGGTCACGAACATTCTGCTTGAACAGTCGGGGATTGTCGTCGAATACGCGTACGGTGTGATTATTAACGGCAACTTCATCGGCGCAGTCAAGGATAACGAGACAATACTCATGACCCGCGACGCGCTGCTTAACGTTCATAAAACGGGCGCGATTGACGAGGAGGTTGACTTTTCCGGCTCTTTTGAGGCAGAGCAGGGCGACCTGTACCCCGTCGAAAGTATAGTTGAGCCGCAGGCTATAATAAGAAGCATAACAAGAATAAATGAAGAGGCGCAGTATTACACAGTTGCGGAGGGCGACAGCCAGTTATTAATCGCGGAAAAGCTTGACATACCTATGGATTTGCTCGAACGGCTCAATCCCGGATTCGCCGGGCAGACGCTGATGCCGGGCGACAGAATCATGTTCAGCCCCGAGGTTCCGTATTTGGATGTCGCCGTGACAAGAACGGAGATTTATGACCAGGAGATACCGTTCGCTACCGAATACAGGGACGACGCGTCATATTTTATAAACACGCAGAATACGTCTGTACGCGGGCAGAACGGCATCGACAGACTGACCGCGCAGGTCACGCTTGTCAACGGCATTGAGCAGGGGCGGCGCGTAATAAACAGGGAGGTTATCTCCACACCCGTAACCCAGGTTATTTCGCGGGGCACACGTGCGCTTCCGCAAGGTACTTTTTCAAACGAAAGCCCGACAAGCGGGATATTTATCTGGCCTGTTCCGAGAGACCACAAGATTTCCGAGTATCACTGGAGCGACGGCGGTTACTGGGGGCACTCCGGAGTTGATATAGGCGCACCTTACGGCACGCCAATCTATGCGGGCGACAGCGGAACGGTAGTTTTCGCCGGCTGGAACAGCGGCTATGGCAACACGGTAATCATCGAGCACCCGAACAGCGGACTGCGTACATGGTATGCTCATGCCAGCGCGCTGAATGTTACTGAGGGGCAGGAGGTTTCCCAAGGCGAAACGATTGCCTGGGTCGGCGCAACAGGACGAGCCGACGGCAACCATCTGCACTTTGAGGTGCGCGACGGCGACAGCAGAATTCTGAACCCGCGGCATTTCCTTGATATAGAGTGATTCGACATTATAACTGCTTAATTTACAATTTTCACCTATTTTCACTCTTCCGCATATATTATATTGCAGGGTCTTTGAAACGTGACGTTTAATATATAACGGGTATTCCCCCGCCCTGCGCCGAGCGCTCCTTGGTTCGGCGGGAACCCTTGCCGCTCTGTGCAGCAGCAGATGCGGTTTGCAGGAATTAAAACTCCTGCGGCAGGAGCTTACGCTCCTGCGTTACATAACAATTTACAGCTAATAATTAAACCGCCTTTTAACAGGCGGTTTAATGTTTTGCATTTATGTTGTTTTTTCCTTCGCCAGTATATTTTCAGGCACTCGATTAACACGAGCGGCGACAGCGCCATTCCCGCCATTATGAGCCTTTGCGCCCCCCTGTATTCGCAATACAGTTATAAAAGTATAATATAAAAAGTTGACACGTCAACCAATTTATGGTAGACTTAAATAACAATCAGAGAGGATAAAAGCATTATGAAAGTATTATTTATCGGCGGCACGGGAACAATCAGCACGGAAATATCAAAGCTCGCGGCGGCGAGCGGCATGGAGCTTTACCTGCTCAACCGCGGGAACAGCAGCGAAAGGCTCGAGGGTCTTGACGGCGTCCATCACATAAAGGCCTGCATGGGAAACGAAGAGGACGTAAGGCAGAAGCTCGCGGGTCATACTTTCGATGTCGTGGCGAACTTTGTCGTGTTCCATCCCGAACAGGCAGAACGCGACATCCGGCTCTTCTCGGGTATAACGAAGCAATACATTTTTATAAGCTCTGCGTCCGCTTATCAGAAGCCGCTGTCGGATTATCTAATCACGGAAAGCACGCCGCTTCATAACCCGTACTGGGAATACTCGCGCAACAAAATCGCCTGTGAGGAAGCCTACATAAAAGCATATAGGGAAACCGGCTTTCCTATTACAAATGTGCGCCCGAGCCATACTTATGACAAGCATAGTATTCCGCTTGCCGTGCACGGAGAGAAAGGCTCGTGGCAGGTTTTAAAGCGCATAATAGACGGCAGGCCCGTGATTGTTCACGGCGACGGCAGCTCGCTCTGGACTGTAACGCACAGCAGCGACTTTGCGTGGGCGTTTGTGGGGCTTATGGGGAATATTCACGCAATCGGCGAGGCTGTTCATATTACGAGCGACGAGTCGCTGACGTGGAATCAGATTTATGAGTGTATCGGCGCAGCTGTGAACAAAAAGCCGATACTGCGGCATATTTCGAGCGATTTTTTAGTTAAGTGCGACCCGGGTCTTGAGGGCGGCTTGCTCGGCGATAAGTCTAATTCTGTCGTATTCGACAACAGTAAAATTAAACGGCTTGTACCTGATTTTGTAGCGACGACACGCTTTGACGAGGGCGTGCGTGAGAGCGTTGCGTATTATCTTGAAAATGAGCATATGCAGGTCGCTGACCCTGCGTTCGACGAGTGGACGGACAAGGTTATTGCGGCGTATGACGGGGCGTTGAAAAGTTTCGGATAATTTATATACTGTATAATTAGAAAAGTAGGAGAAGCTAATGAAAATAACATTGATTCACGGGCAAAATCATAAGGGCAGCACATACCACGTAGCGAGAATGACTGCTGAAAAAATTGGTAGTAATATTGAAGAATTTTTTCTACCGAGAGATTTTAACGAGGGGTGTTCGGGTTGCGGGACGTGCTTACATAACGGCAGAGAAAATTGCCCACATTCGGAGAAGGTAGAAATTATTTTTAATTCCATGTTATCTTCAGATGTTATAATAATTGGTTCTCCAACTTATGTTATGGAAATGACAGCGCACTTAAAAGGATTCTTTGAACATATATTTACTGCATGGCTTGGGCACAGACCGGAAGAAGTAATGTTTTCAAAGACTGCCGTTGTAATTTCCACAGGGGCGATAATTGGAATGAACAATGTCACAAAATCACTGGCACGGCAGATGTTTTATTTGGGGGTACCTAAGACCTATAGGCTTTCCTTTGGGGTAATGGCAGCCTCTTGGGATGGGGTTAACAGCAAGGTAAAGAAAAAAATTATCACCGTAACCGATAGAACCGCCCGCAAAATCATTACCCGAAAAGGATATGCGGCTCCGGGAATCAAAGCCAAATTTATGTTTTCAATGTTGAGAAAATTTCATAAAAATAATGACTTACCTCTGTTTGCTACTGACAAAAAATACTGGATAGATAAAAAATGGCTTGATAAAACAAACCTTGGAAACATACAAAATAAGCATAATATTTATTTAAAGATATAGGAGATTAACAAAAATGGCAAAAATTAACAAAGGCTTTTTAAATTTAAAAGAGAATTATCTTTTTATCGAAATCGGGCGTAAAATCCGCGAATACGTCGAAGCAAATCCGGACAAGCCGATAATCCGTATGGGTATCGGCGACGTAACACAACCGCTTGCGCCGTGCGTGGTTGAAGCTATGCAAAAAGCTGCGGCGGAGATGGGCGTTAAGGAAACTTTTAAAGGTTATGAAGACTCGGGGCGCGGCTACGATTTTCTGCGTAATGCAGTCGCGGGATATTATAAAAACTTCGGTGTCGGCGTTGAAGCTGATGAAATTTTTATCAGCGACGGCGCGAAGTCTGACAGCGGAAACATCACCGACATCTTCGGCGAGGATAATGTTGTTATGGTCAGCGACCCTGCCTACCCCGTTTATGTTGACAGCAATATTATGAACAACAAACAGGTGATTTATGCCGATGCGACCGAGGAAACAGGCTTTGCGCCTGCGGTTGTTAAAGATATAAAAGCGGATTTAATCTACCTCTGCTCACCTAACAACCCGACCGGCGCGACTTTCACAAAAGAACAACTCACAGAGTGGGTGAATTATGCAATTACCAACAAAGCAATTATTATTTACGACGCTGCATACGAAGCGTTTATTTCCGACGACAGCCCGCGCAGTATTTTCAACATTGACGGTGCAAGAAAGTGTGCAATTGAAATCTGCTCGCTCTCAAAAACCGCCGGCTTCACGGGTACCCGCTGCGGCTACACTGTTGTGCCAAAAGAGCTGGAATTTTACGATGATAACGGGCAAAGCTACAGCGTGCTGAAAATCTGGGCAAGACGGCAGGGCAGCAAGTTCAACGGCGTTCCTTACGTGATTCAACGCGGCGCGGAGGCGGTTTTCTCGCCCGAGGGGATTCGTCAAACCCGCGAGGCGATTGATTACTACATGGAAAATGCGCGGATTATGTCGGAGACGTTCAGCAAACTGGGAATCAATTACACGGGCGGTAAAAACTCGCCGTACATTTGGTTTAAATGCAATATGCCGAGCTGGGAATTTTTTGATAAGCTGCTGAATGAGAAGCAGGTTGTCGGGACGCCGGGCGTCGGCTTCGGTAAAAACGGTGACGGCTGGTTCCGCCTTACCGCTTTCAACACGCGTGAGAATACGATTGAAGCGATGAAGCGCGTAAAAGAATTATTACAGTAGGGGCAATTGGTAATTGCCTGCAAGGAGTATAGAAAAGTTTGAAAATAAAACAACTGAATCGGGGAAAACGCTGTTTTCATGATTCGTTTGTGAAGAAAGGACTTAATGGATATATGAGCAACATAACCTACAAGTACATCAAGCAAAACAGCGATATTAAAACTTATATAAACCACGCCGACAAGGCGCTTGCTGCGATGGGCTACACTGAACACTGCGGGCCGCATGCTGCGATTACCGCCGAGGCCGCCTATGATATTCTGCAGACGCTCGGATACCCCGAGCGCGAGTGTGAGCTTGCACAAATCGCAGGATATATGCACGACATCGGGAACTGCATCAACCGCGCCAACCATGCGCAAACCGGCGCGCTCATGGCGCTCAATCTGCTTAAAAGCCTTGATATGCCGTCCGAGGAAATCGCGGTGATTATTTCCGCAATCGGCAACCACGATGAGCATACCGCAAACCCCGTCAACGCAATTGCCGCAGCTGTGATTTTAGCGGACAAGATGGACGTGCGCCGCTCCCGCGTAAGGGGCGGAATAAACGACATACACGACCGCGTGAATTACGCCTGCGTGCAGTCGCGGTATTATTTTTCGGAGGATAAAACCGAGCTGTTCCTCGACCTCATTATCGACAAGGAAATCAGCTCGATTATGGAGTATTTCGAGATTTTTCTGCAGAGAATGTCGCTTTGCAGGCGCAGCGCGGAAACTCTCGGGATAAATTTCCGGCTTGTAATGAATAATTCCAAGATAATATAAAAGCGAAAATCCCCTTTATGGGGATTTTCGCTCAGATGTTATTTGCAGGCAGCAAAGCTTGTTTGCTTCCCGCCGCCGTTGTCTGCACGCGACGACGGCTACAATACTAACACTTCATGCCGGTAAAAAAAGTTGCAGAAAAGCTAAAGTTTTTAATTTAACTGACGATATTTAAAATAAGGTTTTTTGACAGGAGGATTTTAGTATGTCTACTATTCACAATATGGTTTCGGGAAGCGCGGTTGTTCCGAAAAACGCCACAAAGGAAGAGGCTGCGGAGCTTCAGGCTCAGCGGCTTGCTTCTGTTCAGCACAGCCAGAGCGGGCTTTTCTCGTCGCTGGGCAGCAACAACGACAAAAATCAAACCGGCATGGACTTTTTCTTCGGCGCGGGCTCGGCTATGTCTTCGGTTCAGACGATGAATTCTGCGCGGCTCGGCATTGAAAACCGTGCGAGGACTCTGCTGTCCGAAATCCGTATGGACCAGCTCCGAGGCGTTGATACCACATCTAAAAGAGAGCAGTTGGAGGCGCTGACCGGAAATCTCGACATTATGAACAAAAATCTCGACAATAACATAGGAAAGGCGCTCGACCCATCGAAGCCGCGGGAAGCTGCAACTCCCATCATCGACAAAATCAACGCGCAGCTTAAATCCATTCAGGAAAAAGAGGAAAAGAAAGTTCAGGAGCAGTTCGGAAGCAGGGAGGCACCGAAAGAGGAGGAGCCTACGACAAAAACAGGAACCGAAAAAGACGATTAACAATAAAAAACCCGCCATATAGGCGGGTTTTTCAAGATATTGTAAGTGCCGATTGATAGTTTTTTATGTCACATTTCCGATACATATATACCTATATCGGTTAGTAGACCGACGCCGCGCTTGTCAGGCATGGTGAAGCGCTGAGAGAGGTAGCGGAGCGAGGCGCCGAGTTCGCCGTCGGGGCCGCCATACTGACTAAGCACAAACCCCGCAAGCTTCGGATTTTTATTATGTATTCTTATAGGCATCTGCGTTCTTTTCTCAAATATAAACATATTCACCATGTCCTTTCTTCACCGGTGCTCTATGAAACGGCGTTTTCCCCGATTCAACAGTACTTTGTTTCATGTTTTCCATCTCCTTAAATCCTTTCCGACGGCCACGCGCCGTCGAGCCAATCCCACTCTCCGTTGCAGCCCGCGCTGCACTCGCGAAGGGGATAGCAGCAGCTCTCAAAAGCTTCAAGACAAGCACAGTACTGCGCGCAGGCCTCGCGGAACATGTCAAGCGCGGCGCTGTCGTCGGGGTGCGTGTTCAAATAAAGCTTGAGGTCATGTGCAAAGAAGTGCGCCTCGCATAGTTTATCCATCAGCGCGATACACTCCTGCTTATTATAATTACCTGCCATTCCAAATCCCCCTCGTATAATCATGTATGCTTATGTTGAGCTCGGGGAAAATTGTTCCCTCCGCAAGAGCGCGCCTGGGCGGGTATACCCTGCCGAGCCGCTGAGGTGTGACAAAAGCGTAGCCGACCCGCGGAAAATTTGCTTTGTCAATCCGTCTTGGTGTATTATACATAAAATTTCTCCTTTCGTAATTAATTTATATTATGCTTTTTAAAAATAGTCGGTGTCACAATTGGAGATACTTGCATAATCTATATTACGACATAAAACGTCATACAAAATTAAGGAGGAACATATTATGCCATTTTTCAACAGAGGTCGATTTATTCCGTGGTGGACGGTAGGCTGCGTTAGGCATAGCAGACGTAATTGCTGCAGAAACCGCGGCTGGTGGTAAAATAAAGGGGTTGAGGATTAATCCTCAGCCCCTTAAATTATATATTGATTATAATTGCATTAAAATATTTATCACTTTTGAATATGCCGTATTGCCGCTGTCGTGCTTCATCATCACCGATAAGCTTCCGCTTAATGTTCCGTCAGCTAAATACGGATTACTGACAAGATTTCTTTCAACACCGTCTCTGTCTGTATATGTTACCTCGCCATGCATAAACATCGGTGTTAAAAGGGAATTCGCCGTTTCGGAGCTGATTAAATTCATCTTAACCAAGTCGTTGAAGAAATCCTGCACATTCGGGCTGTACAGTGTTATGTTTTGAAAATCATATTTACTGTTCAGATATGCGATTTGCTCCTCGGTCAACGCTGTTGCTT
>WRCY01000002.1 GCA_009783695.1 Oscillospiraceae bacterium | reverse complement strand
GTTGTTTTCAAACTTTCATTAAGTCCTTTCTTCACGGGCGGGAAATGAAATGCTCCGTTTTCCCCGGTTCAACAGTTTATATTTTCAAACTTATATCCTTTATATTTTACATTAGTCTTAGTATAACATAATTTTCTTGCAAATGCAAGAAAATTATGTTATACTTATTGATGTATATATAAATTGCGGAGGAGACGGCATGGAAACGAAACAAACTAATAATACGGGAAGCCTCAGAGTTTCCGAGGAAGTTGTAGCGAAAATAGCGATGCTTGCGGCAAGCGAGGTCGAGGGCGTCGCTCTTGAGGCGGACGGGAAGCGGCTCTCACGCGTGAAGACGCGCAGCCTTGCCGGTAAGGTTCTGCGCCCCTCGCCCGTGAAAGCGAAGCTGTCAAAGGAAACCGCAGAGATTGACATATCCGTGATTGTCCGCGCAGGGCACAAGGCCGCGGTGGTCGGCTTAAATCTTCAGCAGGCGATTAAAACCGCCGTGCAGAACATGACAGGAATCGCCGTTTCTAAAATAAACGTAAAAATTGCAGGAATCAAACTTTCAGAACAAACCTAATAAGCAGACAAATGATGACAGGTTTTCAGAACAAACCCAATAAGCAGACAAATGATGACAGGTTTTCAGAACAAACCCAATAAGCAGATAAGTGATGACAGGTTTTCAGAACAAATCCAATAAGCAGACAAATGATGACAGGTTTTCAGAACAAATCCAATAAGCAAACAAATGATGACAGGTTTTCAAAACGAATCTGATAAGCAGATAAATAATGACAAGATTTTAGAGCAGATTTAATAAGAAGATAAATTAAAGAGGACAGGTTTAACGAAAAATGTCTAAAGAAAAAGAACAAAAATTAACCCGCCATGAAATGCGCGAAGCCGCTTTTATTCTGCTTTATCAGGCGGAAATAACAGGCGGCGGCAAAGCGGATTTGTCGGTGATTACGCTCGATTGCGTGGAAACATTCGGGCTGGTGCTGAACTCGGCTTCCGTGCGGCTTGCGGAGGGCGTGCTTGATAATAAGGAAGCGCTTGACGCGATTATCGAAAAACACAGCCGGACGCGCAGGATTGAGCGGATTCCGAAAATCAACCTTACTATTATGCGCATGGGCTTGTACGAGATGGATTTCATGCCCGGGATTCCGGATAAGGTTGCAATGAACGAGGCGATTGAGCTGTCGAAGGAATACGCATACGAGCCGGACAGCAAACTGATTAGCGGGCTTTTAGGTTCGCATTACAAGGACAAATATAAGAATGAGCAAGACTAAACTTATCGTTACCGTTTCGCAGGTCAACCGCCGCGCCGCACTGACGCTGAACAATGACGCCGCGCTTGCCGATATTAATGTAAGGGGCGAAATAAGCAACTTTGTTCATCATTATAAGTCGGGGCACATCTACTTTACACTTAAAGACAGCGAAAGCGCATTAAAGTGCGTGATGTTCAGCCTCGAAGCGGGGAAGCTGGATTTCGAGCCCGAAAACGGGCAGACAGTAATAGCAGGCGGCAGAATCGGGCTCTACGAGCGGGACGGCGCATATCAGCTTTATGCAAACACACTCGAGCTGCCCGAAGAGGAGAAAAAAGAAGAAAGCATTTACGAGCAGTTCCTGAAGCTCAAGGAAAAATTAGACAAAGACGGCGTCTTCTCAAACAGCAGACCGCTCCCTGCCTACCCGAAAAAAATCTGCCTTATTACAGCGCGGGACGGCGCGGCTTTGCAGGATATGCTTATCACGTTCGGGCGGCGGTATCCCGTACTTGAAATACTGCTCATTCCCGCGCTTGTGCAGGGGGCGGGGGCACCGAAGTCGCTTATAAACGCGCTTTGTGCGGCGAACAAGGAACAGGCGGATTTAATAATCCTTGCGCGCGGAGGGGGCTCTGCGGAGGACTTATGGGCGTTCAATGACGAGCTTCTGGCGCGGGAGATTTACGCTTCCTGTATACCTGTGGTCAGTGCCGTCGGGCATGAAACAGACTTCACAATCGCGGACTTCGCGGCGGACTTGCGCGCGCCCACGCCCTCGGCGGCGGCGGAGATTGTCACGCCGGACCTGTCGGAGCTGCCCGAAGCGATTAACAACCTGCTTTTAAGCTTGCAGCAGAAGATTTACAGAATCCTCGAACGGAAGAAAAACAAGCTCGAAAACTTAGAGAGAATAATAGACGCGCTGTCCCCCGCAAAGACGTTCGCGCGGGGGTACGCGGCGGTGTTCGGCAGGAACGGCAGAGCTGTCAGAAGCTCAGAAAATATAAATATAAACGACGAGCTTAAAATAAAGCTTGCAGACGGCGAATTAACAGTCGCCGTAAAGGAGAAAAAGGTTGAAAACAAGCAGAACTGAACCGGGGAAAATGGTGCTTTTATATCGCATTGGTGAAGAAAGGACTTAATGAAAACACTAATAAAACCAAATCTTCGTGAACCGGGGAAAATGTCGTTTTAAAATGCACTTGTTAAGAAAGGACTTAATGAAAATATGAAGAGAGAAATTGAAACCTCGATGAACCGCCTGCACGAAATATCCGTGCTGATGAACGACGAAACCCTGTCGCTTGAAGCGGCGCTGGACCTTTATGCGGAGGCGCAGGAGCTCGCGACGCACTGCAAGGCGGACATGGAAGCCGCGCAAATCGCCCTGAAAGAAATATTCACGGGAGCGGCGGACAATGGACAATAAACAGCTCACAATGGATAATTACCTGAAATTAATTGAGGAAGCGCTGGCTATAAACGGGGATTCGCCGCTCAAGGAAGCTGTTCAGTACAGTTTAAATGCGGGCGGGAAGCGAATCAGACCTGTTTTGACTTTGGCGTTTTGTGAGGCTTACGGCGGCGATGTACGAAAACATGCACCCGCGGCGGCGGCAATAGAGCTGCTTCACACATCAACGCTTATCCAGGACGACCTGCCCTGCATGGACGACGACGATATGCGGCGCGGAAAACCCGCCTGCCATAAGGCGTTTTCGGAAAGCGACGCGCTGCTCGCGGCAAGCAGCATGGCGTACCGCGCAATTTATATGCTTGAAGACCCGCGCATAATTAAAGCCGTCTGCGGCTATATGGGTAAAGTTTATGACGGGCAGAAGTTAGACCTCGGCGGCTCGCCGGACACACTGCGGGTTTATGAGCTTAAGACCTGCGCGCTGATTCAGGCGGCGTGCGTAACCGGCGTGATTGCCGGCGGCGGCAGTAACAGCGCAATTAAAAACGCTCATGATTACGGCTATAATCTGGGGCTTGCTTTTCAGCTCATTGACGATATTCTTGACGGCGAGGGACACGAAAGCGCCGCCCTTGACGCTGAAAAATATACGCGGGAAGCCTTGAAGCTGCTTGAGGCGGTTCCAAATAATGAGTTCCTGACCGAACTGACAAAAAAATTATTACACAGAAAGAATTGAAAATGGAAAATATCTATAATGCGCCGCTCGCGGCGGCGGTACTAAGCTGGTTTATTGCACAGCTGATTAAGGTTTTGACTAATATTTTTAAGAACGGGAAAGTAAGCCTTTCGCGGTTTTGGGGGGCGGGCGGCATGCCCTCGTCACACTCGGCGGCGGTCTGCGCGCTGGCGGCGGGGCTCGGCGTCAGCGAGGGGCCGGACTCGCCCGTGTTTGCGCTGGCGTTTATTCTGGCGTTTATCGTAATGTACGACGCGTCGGGGGTTCGTCGCGCCGCCGGTATACACGCAAAGGAAATCAATAATATCAAAGACGCAATCAGCGACATCATAATGAAAAGAAACGTTGAGGAAAAAAAGCAATATTTAAAAGAATGGCTGGGTCACTCGCCGTTTGAGGTTTTCATCGGCGCAATTTTCGGCATGGGAATGGGGATACTTTTTACAATTTACAATTGACAATTGACAATTTACAATTGATAATTGATAATTGATAATTGGCAGTTATGGAGGAAATTCAATTTGCTTCTTAATGACAATATAAGTCCCGCAAAGCTAAAAACGTTTACCCCGGCGGAGAAAACCCTGCTCTGCGAGGAGATACGAAGCCGTCTGATTTCTGTCGTTTCAAAGAACGGCGGGCACTTGGCGTCCAATCTCGGCACCGTTGAGCTCATAGTCGCCATGCACTCGGTCTATACAACGCCGCACGACAGCTTTGTTTTCGACGTCGGACACCAGGCGTACACGCACAAAATCCTGACAGGCAGGCTCGCCGCTTTCGGCAGGCTTCGGCAGGAGGGCGGGCTCTCGGGCTTCCCGAAACCCTCAGAGTCGGAGCACGACGCATTTATCGGCGGGCACGCAAGCATCGCGGTGTCGGCGGGGCTCGGCATTGCCGCGGCGAAGTCGCTGAGCAATGAGAGCGGCAGCGTAGTGGTTGTCGCGGGGGACGGAAGCTTCACGGGCGGAGGGATTTACGAGGGGCTCAATAACGCGGGAAAGCTTAAACAAGGCTTCACGGTTATACTCAATGACAACGGCATGTGCATTTCAAAGAGCTCGGGCGCGCTTGCGTCGTACCTTTCGGGGCTTCGTACAAAAGGCTACTATGAGGCTAAAAGCCGCGTTAAGAAAATACTTGCCCGCAGCGCGCTCGGCAAAGGGGTTTCCGGCGTGGTGGGCGAAACAAAACGCTTTGTAAAAGGTGCGCTGATTCCTGAAAACCTGTTTGAGAACCTCGGCTTTAAATACTTCGGGCCCGTGGACGGGCACAACCTGGAGGAGCTTATATTCATACTCGAGCACGTGAAAACAATAAACAAGCCCTGCCTTGTTCACGTTATGACCAAGAAAGGCAAGGGTTATGTTCCCGCCGAGGAAAACGCGGGGCATTATCACGGGCTCAATACGCCTAACACCCCTCAGCACGCCGATACATACTCCGAGGTTTTCGGCAAAGAAATCGCACGGCTTGGCAAGAGAGATAATAAAATCTGCCTCATTACAGCCGCGATGAAGTACGCGACGGGCTGCAACTATTTCGCGAAAAAGTTCCCCGGACGCTTCTTTGACGCGGGAATTGCCGAGGGGCACGCTATGACCTTTGCAGCGGGGCTCGCGAGCGGCAGGGATTCAAAAAAGCTGCCTGTTTTTGCAGTTTACAGCACGTTTATGCAGCGGGCTTTCGACCAGCTTCTGCACGACGCGGCGATTGAGCGGCTTCGTCTTGTGCTTGCGATTGACCGGGCGGGGCTCTCGGGCGAGGACGGCGCAACGCACCAGGGGACTTTCGATGTGGGGCTGCTGTCTATGATTCCGGGAACGACAGTTTATGCGCCTTTCACAGCCGGTGAGCTGCGGCTGTGCTTGAATAAAGCCCTGTATGAGGATACGGGAATCGCTGCCGTGCGTTATCCGCGCGGAATCGCTTTTAACCCGCAAAACGAAGAGCCCTGCGCAGATTTTAAGTATTACAGCGCAGCTTCAATGCCCGCCCTGCCGCCGCAAACGGCGTGCGACTCTTATAATAATAACTCAGGCACGCTCATCATCACCTACGGCAGACCCATTAAGCCCGCGCTGAAGCTGCTGAAGTGCGGCGCAGACGTTCTTCGTCTTGTGCGGCTGCACCCGCTGCCCGACGAGGTTTTCGCGATTGCGGACGGTTATAAAAATATTATTTTCTTTGAGGAGGGCGCGCCGTGCATTTCAAGGATGTTTAAATGCAAAACACGCGCTATTGAAGGCTTCGTGCCGGTTGCCGACTTGGAGCGGCAGATGGAGATGTGCGGGTTTGACGAACAGAGCATGAAAGAGTTCGCCGGCTTATGAAAGCTATGAAAAGGCTCGATATGCTTGTTCCCGCCGAAAGCCGCAACAAAGCGCAAAGCTTGATTTTAAGCGGTAATGTCACAGCAGACGGCAAAGTTATAACTAAACCGTCGGCGCTTTTCTCCGAAGAAGCGCGGATAGAAATAGTTTCAGCTTTAAAGTATGTGGGGCGCGCGGGATATAAGCTTGAAACAGCGGCAGAAGCGTTCGGTATTGACTTTACGGGGCTTGTCTGCCTTGACGCAGGGGCGGCTGCCGGCGGCTTCACGGACTTAATGCTGCAAAAAGGCGCAAGGAAGGTCTATGCCGTCGATGTCGGCGAAAATCAGCTTCACGATAGTCTGCGGGCGAATTCACGTGTTATTGTCTTTGAAAAGCAGGATATAAGGACGTTCATATCGAATGAACTATATGAAAATATTGACTTCATAACAGCGGATTTGTCTTTTATATCGCTGAAGCTGATTATACCGGGCTTCGGAAGGTTTCTTAAACCCGGCGGGAGATGCGTGGTATTGATTAAACCTCAGTTTGAGATTGGAAAGCGGCATATTAAAAACGGCGTTATTACAGACCGGAAACTTATTAATGATGTGGTTCGCGATACAGAATCGTTCATATCGGAATCAGGATATGAACTTATCGGTACGGTACCGTCAAAGTTGAATGAAAAAGGCAGGAACAACGAATTCTTGTGTTATTTTAAAGCGAAAGCTTAAAAGGTAGAGTTAAATCGGGAAAACGTTGCCTTTATGCCGCTTTTGTGAAGAAAGGGTATGATAAAAACCATGAAAGCTATTATCTGCAAAAACATGAAAAAACCCGGCGACGACAGCGTTTCGGTGGTTATGGAAAGGCTTCGTGCCGCGGGAATAGAGGCGGAGTTCAGGGACGGTGTCAGCGCCGGCTGCGACTTGGTCATTACAATCGGGGGCGACGGCACGATTCTGCACCACGGGAAAGCCGCAGCACGGCTGGGTTTACCGCTGCTCGGCATTAACACGGGGCGGCTCGGCTTCATGACCACGCTTGAGCTTGATGAGCTTGATAAGCTTGAGCTGCTCGGCGGCGGGCAGTGGCGGACATGTTCACGCATGATGCTTGATGTAATAATCGGAGGGAATACGTTTCTCGCGCTCAACGACGTGGTATTTCTTAAGTGCCTGAACTCAAAGCTGCCTGAATTCAAGGTTTTCGCAGGCGATAATATTATATCGGAAATAAGGGCGGACGGCTTGATTATAAGTACGCCCACAGGTTCGACGGCGTACGCGCTGTCCGCGGGCGGGCCGATTATCGAGCCGTGGCTGGACTGCATGGAGCTGTCGCCGCTCTGCGCACATTCGCTGTTCGGGCGTCCGATGATATTGTCGTCGGAAAACCCGCTCACCGTCAGCTTCGACGGCAGCGCTGAAGCCCACAGGGTCTACGCCTCCGTTGACGGCGAGCAGGGGCCGGAATTCACGGCGGGTGAAAAAGCGGTCATACGCAAATCCGCTCTGCGTCTGAATCTCATTGACCTCGGCGGCAACAGCTTCCACGGAGCGGTTAATAAAAAATTAATGAAACCATTAAAATAAAAAAGGAGAGTAAAATCATGACGTTTTTGGCAAAATGCGGCAAATGCAGTGAAAGTCTGCGAATCGACCCGACCCAGAAAGAAGCGGTATGCTCGGCCTGCAATGCGCCCTTTGTGTTTGAAAGGACGACTTTCAACAGCGAAATGGCGGACGAAGCCATGCTCAAAGCCGAGCTGATTAAAAAGTATGACGAGAAAATCGCGGCGCTGAACGGCGACATAAAAAAGCTTGAAGCCGAGAAAAACGACCTCCGGACGAAAATCAACCGTAGAAGCATACTCGGCAAATCGTCCAAGGCGGGGCTGCAGGACGAGGCTGCGCTGATTGACGCGAAAATCGAAGCTGCCGAAAGCGAGATTTTAGTCGCCGAAGCCAAGAAGCTGGACTTGTACAATCATGCGTAAAAAGAGGCTTTCCGCGATTCTTTCGGTTATCCGCGAGAACGAAATCGAGAACCAGGAAATGCTGCTCGCCGAGCTTCGCAAACTGGGTTTTGAAGCTGCGCAGGCAACGATTTCACGCGATATAAAGCATCTGCGTCTTGAAAAAGTAACCGAGGACGGAATAAGCCGCTATGTCCGTGAGAACACAGCGAAAACTCCGGTGTCCGCCGATATTTTCAAGCAGGCGGTAATAAGTGTCGATTTCGCCGGAAACACCGTGGTGTTCAAGTGTCATGCGGGCTGGGCGGGCGCAGCGTGCGAGGCGTTCGACCGCATGAATTTCCCGCGGATTGTGGGTACAATCGCGGGCGAAAACACGGTCTTTATATTAGTGCGCACTGAAAAAGACGCAAAGGAATTATTTGAAAAAATTGCAGGAATGTTATAAATAATAATTTACAATTAACAATTATATTATAATTTTTATGTGCCTAAAAAGGGATTAATAAAAGTGTTAAAAGAACTCTACATTGAAAATTTAGCAGTTATAGAAAAGACTTCCATGAGCTTTGACGCAGGGCTGACCGCTTTTACGGGCGAAACCGGCGCGGGGAAAAGCATACTTATTGGCGGAATCAAGGCGATTCTGGGCGGGCGGGTTTCAAAGGATTTAGTCAGAAGCGGCGCGGAAAAAGCAGTTATAACCGCGCTTTTTGAAACTGACGGAGCCGAGCTGCTCCTTACGCGTGAAATAAACAGCACAGGTTCTTCAACAGCCCGGATAGGCGGCAAGCCTGTGACTGCCGCTGATTTAAGGGAAGCGGCGGCACAGCTAATAGACATTCACGGGCAGCACGACAGCCGCACGCTCACCGATAACATTCATCAGCGTAATTTGCTTGACAACTTCGGCAGGTTGACAAATGATTTGGAAGAATATGCGGCTGTGTTCAAAAGCTTCTCGGAGCTTTCGCGAAGAATAAAAAAGCTGCAGACCGACGAGAATATTAAATCTGAAAGAGCCTTACTGCTAAAAGAAAAAATAGATGATGTAAATTCATACAAGTTGACACTTGGTGAGGAAGACGAAGTCGCCGTGAAGCTCGCAGCCGCCCGTAATTCTAAGGAGGTTAAGCAGAACCTCACAACAGCGAGAAGCTGCCTTTCCGGAAGCAGCGACAGCTTCGGCGCGGCGGACTTGCTTGGACAGTGCCGTGCGAGCCTGCAGGAAATCGCAGAGTTTCTGCCCGGCTCCGACGAGCTTTTGAAGCGCCTCAGAAGCGCGGAAATCGAGCTTGACGACATACGCGGCGACATCGCGGCTCTGGACGGCGACGGCTTCGACTCAGAGCTGACCGCTCGGCTCGAGGAGCGCATGAGCGACCTGTTGCGCCTAAAGCGTAAGTACAGGCTGGACATAAACGAATTAATCAGTGAGCACGAGAAGTGGCGAGATGAGCTTGCTGAGCTTGAATATTCCGAGGACATGACGGAGAAGCTAATCGCAGAGCGAAAAAACACAGGTGACAATCTAAAGAGGTTGGCAGGAATAATTACTGAAAAACGTAAAAACACAGCCGATGAACTGGCGGTGAGAATAACAGAGCAGCTCGTTGAGCTCGATATGCCCGGCGTGCGGCTTTTCTTCGACATAAGACAGGAAAAGGTGACTGTGAGCGGCATGGACGGCGTTGAAATCATGATTTCCGTCAACAAGGGCGAGGAGCCGAAGCCGCTCGGGAAAATAGCGTCGGGCGGTGAGCTTTCGAGGATTATGCTGGCGATTAAGGCGGTTCTCGCAGAAAGTGACAGCATGCCGACGATGATTTTCGATGAAATCGACACGGGAATCAGCGGGCGCGCCGCACAGAAAGTAGGGGCCAAGCTCGCCGACATCGCGAAAAAGCGGCAGGTTCTCTGCGTTACGCACCTCGCCTCAATCGCAGCGAAAGCCGACAAACACCTGCTTATTGACAAAACAAGCGACGAAACACGGACATACACCCGTGTTTCGGATTTGGATTTAGAGGGCAGAAAACGTGAGCTCGCCCGAATTATATCCGGTGAAGAGGACGAGTCTTCCGTAGAGAATTTATTACGACTGCGCTGATACAGTCGGCAGCGCGTTAAGGTTGTTTGTGCCGCTGTCGTCGGGCAGGGATTTGAGGTACTCGTTTCCTTTGCGCGAGGAAATACCCACGCCCTGTATACCGCCGCCACGAGCGAGGTTAATCGCGTCCTGCTTGTTCAGGATGCTGCCGTTTGAGAGCTGATAGCCGGATACGCGCCCGCGCTCTTTGACGAGCCCTGTAATCCGCTCCGCGCCCGCTTTCGCCTGCGGGACTTCGCGCATTGCGCGCATGGGTAAGCTTGCGTTAGCGTCATGATTGTGATTCATAATATAAAAAATCCTTTCGGTGTGTTTTTTAAAATTATTTGCAGAAGTAAATTAATTATAAGGTGGTAAATTCATGAAAATATCGGAATTATTTAATAAAGGCAAGACGGTTTTCTCGTTTGAGGTCTTCCCGCCAAAAAAAGACAGCCCCGTTGAAACGATTTACAGTGCGCTTGCTGAAATGGCGGAGCTGAACCCCGCTTTCATCAGCATAACTTACAGCGCGGGCGGCACGGGCGGCGCGAAGGAGTCGACAATAGAGCTCGCCTCTTATGTCAAGAACAAGCTCGGGATTGAAACCTGCGCGCATCTCACCTGCCTCAATTCAACCGCCGCCGATGTCCGCGCGATTTTGAAAGATTTAAACGGGCACAACATAGAAAACATTCTTGCGCTGCGCGGCGACAAAAACCCGGACGTGCCCGCAGCCGATGAGTTTCATTACGCCTCCGACTTAGTGCGTTTCATAAACGTACAAGGACTGGGCTTCTGCGTGTCGGGCGCGTGCTGCCCCGAGGGTCACCCCGAGTCGCCGGATATAATCGGGGACGTGCGCAATCTGAAGAAAAAAGTAGACGCTGGCGTGGATTTTCTGACTTCTCAGATGTTCTTCGACAATACGAAGTTCTACGAATTCAGGGAACGGCTGCGCCTTGCGGATATTGCCGTGCCGGTTTCGGCGGGGATAATGCCCGTGACGAACAAGCGGCAGTTCGAGCGGATGATTATGCTTTCGGGAGCTTCTCTCCCCGCTAAGTTCACGCAGACCTTCTCGCGGTTTGAAGACCGCCCCGAGGCGCTCGCAGACGCGGGAATCGCTTATGCAATCGACCAGATTATAGATTTAATCAGCAACGGCGTCGACGGTATTCATCTCTATACGATGAACAAGCCCGCCGTCGCAAGGAAAATCACGGAGAGCGTAAGGTCGCTGCTGTGATAAACGGCAATGACTTCCGCGAAAAGTACAAGCCGATTTTACAAAGTATAAACACACCGCGGTATGTTTATAAAACAGCGGATATTAACTGCGCATTATTGCAGGGCGAGGACATCAAAACCCACGTAAAAGGCTGCGGCGAAATCATTATCTTCGCCGCGACGCTCGGGTTTCAGGCTGACGAACTGATTCGCCGGACCGAAGCGTACGATATGGCGGGGGCTGTCGTTTTGGACGCGCTGGCAAGCGAGTTAATCGAGAAAGCCTGCGATGAAGCCGAGGTTGAAATTCGCGCCAAGTATAAAAAGATTACCGCCCGCTTCAGCCCCGGCTACGGCGACTTCCCGCTTGAAGTGCAGGGCGGGCTTCTGCTTTTTCTCGGCGCAAAAAAAAGAATCGGGCTGTATGCAAACGAGAACAACTTATTAATCCCGCGTAAATCAGTTACGGCGGTGATTGGAGTGAAAACGCAGGTCGTGAAGCCCCCGGCGCTCCCTGCAAAACGCGAATAATTATCAAGGAGAATAAAGGTTGAAAACGAATGGCTCTTAATCGGGGGAAGCGAAACTTTTTATTCTTTGTTGGTGCAGAAAGGACATGGTGAAAACATTGAAATTCATTGAACTGTTAAAATTAAATAAAATCATATTCGCAGACGGCGCACAGGGCACGGAGCTGCGGCGGCTGCTTGCTTCAGCGGGCTGTGATGCTGTCGAATCGCCGCACCTGCTAAACTTCTCAAACCCCGAAATAGTCGCGCAGGTTGCGCGGAGCTACGCCGATGCGGGTTCTGACTTCGTCTGCGCGAACACGTTCAGTATTAACCGCTTTAATGTTGCTGATGTGGACGCGGAAATAAAACAGGCGCTCGCGGTTACGAAAGAGGCACTTGCGGGAACAGGCGCGCTGACCGCACTTGACGTGACCACGCTCGGGCAGCTGCTTGAACCCGCAGGAACGCTGACGTTCGAGCAGGCGTATGATATTTACAGGGAAATAATGATTGCGGGCGAAAAACACGGCGCAGACCTTGTTATTATCGAAACCATGACCGACCTGTATGAAACCAAAGCCGCGCTGCTCGCGCTGAAAGAGAATACTAATCTGCCTGTGATTTGCAGCATGACGTTCGAGCAGAACGGACGGACTTTCACAGGCACGCCTGTGCCCTGCATGGCGGCGACGCTCGAGGGGCTCGGCGCAGATGTACTCGGAATCAACTGCTCGCTCGGGCCCGCGGAGCTCAGCTCCCTCGTGCGCGAACTGCTGAGCTGTACCAATCTTCCGGTTATGGTTAAACCCAACGCGGGACTACCCGACCCCGAAACAGGCGAGTTCAAGCTGTCGGCGGAGGAGTTTGCAGATGCCATGTCGGCTTTAGCCGATGCCGCGCCCGGCATCTCGCCGATAAAAATCATGGGCGGCTGCTGCGGAACAACCCCGGAATTTATTAAAGAACTTCGTAAGCGTGAAATTAATTATCAATTGTCAATTGTCAATTGTCAATTGCCCGTCCTTTGCGGTTATTCCGGCGCCGTCGACATCTCGCGTCCACGCATAATCGGCGAGCGCATTAACCCCACCGGCAAAAAGCTTATGAAACAAGCGCTTCTCGCGGGCGACATGGGCTATATCCTAAAGCAAGCCGCCGAGCAATTAAGTGCAGGCGCAGACATTCTCGACGTCAACGTCGGCGCGGCGGGAATTGACGAGGTTACAATGCTGCCGAAAGTCGTGAAAGCCGTACAGGGAATCACGGGAATACCGCTGCAGCTTGACAGCGCGAATCCCGCCGCTCTCGAAGCCGCGCTGCGCGTAACCAACGGCAAGCCGATTGTGAACTCCGTGAACGCCGAGAACGAGAGCCTTGACGCTGTTTTACCCCTCGTTAAGAAATACGGCGCGGCAGTGGTCGGGTTGACGCTCGACAAAGCCGGAATCCCGAAAAAGGCAGAGCAGCGGCTCGTCCTGGCGGAGAAGATTTTAAACCACGCGCTCAGGCTGGGTATAAAGCGCGAAGACGTCTTCATCGACTGCCTAACGCTTACCGCCGGCGCCGAGCAGGAGGGCGCGGCTGAAACACTGAAAGCCGTGCGCCTTGTAAAGGAAAAGCTCGGGCTTATAACAGTGCTCGGCGTATCGAACATTTCGTTCGGCTTGCCGGAGCGCGGGGTGATTAACCGGACGTTCCTTGCGCTCGCGCTGCAGAGCGGGCTTGACCTGCCCATTATGAACCCGAACGAAAAGGAAATGCGCGATACCGTCCGCGCTTTCAGCGTGCTTTCGGGATATGACAAAAACGCCGCGGAGTATGTTGCTTCTGCGGCCGGGGTCGAAAAACCCGCGCAAACCGCGGACATCACATTGGAATATGCAATTCTGAACGGCTTGAAAACCGAAGCTGCCGGCATTACGAAAAAGCTGCTTGCCGATACTCCGCCGCTTGAAATAATTAACATGCAGCTAATCCCCGCGCTTGATAAAACCGGCGCACTGTTCGAGAGCGGGAAAATTTTCCTGCCGCAGCTTATGCTCTCGGCAGAAACCGCAAGCGCCTGCTTTGAAATACTGAAAACCGCTTTCGGCGATAACGAAGCCCGAAACGATAATAAAATAATCCTCGCAACCGTAAAAGGCGACATTCACGACATCGGTAAGAACATCGTCCGTACGCTGCTGGAAAGCTACGGCTATAACGTAATCGACCTCGGCAGGGACGTGGAGTCTTCGGTGATTTTAGAGGAAGTGAGGCGGCAGAACGTGAAGCTTGTGGGTTTGTCCGCGCTTATGACCCCGACGCTCCCCGCGATGGAGCAAACCGCGCGGCTCATAAAGTCTTCAACCGACTGCAGAATCATGGTCGGCGGCGCGGTCGTGACCGAGGACTGGGCGAAGAAAGCGGGCGCGGATTTCTACGGGAAAGACGCAAAAAGCGCAGTTGATATTGCCGGAAAAATTTTCCATATTACAAACTAATTACAAAAAGGTAAAAACACTTGCTAAAATTAAACAAATATGTTATAATAAAAATGCCAATGCAGGCGTTTACGCTTGCCGCCCGCAAACGGGCGGGTTTCGGCAATGCCGAAACAGCATTTTTATTTCAACAATGATTCGGTGCGGGCGCGCCGTCGGCGGTTTTACCGCCGCAATCGCTGCGGGCGATTGGAATCATGTTATACTTAACTGCAGTACATTAAAATTTAATTAATACATGGAGGTACTTATGGAAAATAATAACTTTACGCAAACCGCAGTAATGCGCAGAAGCCGCGCACCCGTTGTAATCACATTGGTGTGTATGTTTTTGGCAGGGGCTATAACGGCGGGGCTGCTGTTCTTCCTCTCAAGCAGCGCGTCTTCCTACGAAAAAGCGGAGCGCAACTCGATAGACGCGCTCTTCGCGGGCTTTGAGCCGTTCCTCAGTATCCCCTCCTATGCGTCGGAGTCGGGAAGCATTACGATTACGCCCTCGAGCGAGGCGCTCTTCATTGCGCCGTTTTTGGCGGACATAGGCAGCCTGACGCTCAGCTACGAAGCGATTATTGAAAACAGCACGGACTTATACGCGCTGCTGAGCGCGGACGTACTGGGAATTAACGCTTCTCTCGCTTACTGGCAGCTCGGGCAGGATATATTCATGCAGCTGCCCGGCATTTCCGATTACTACATACTTCTCGGCGACCTGATGGGCATGGGCGACCTGTCCGGCTTTGATTTCAATATTGACTACGAGGAGCTGCTTAACGAAATCAAAGTGATTGGCAATAAAGTTCTGGATACATACTTCGAGCTCACCGCGGACGTAAGCTCTAAGTGGAGCGAAGAGGTGAGCGTGGGCGAGCTCAGCAGAAACGCGGACGTTTTTGAAATAATCATCGACGAGGTGTTCCTGTATGAAATCGCGAAGACCGGTCTTGAGGCGTTCATCGACAGCGACCTGCTGATGAATTTTGCGCGTGACATTTACAACATGGAAAACGACTACTACATCGAATATCCGTGGTATCAGACGTTTGAGGAAGCGCTTAACGAAATTATTGATGAAATATACGACGTTGAGCCCTGGGATTTAAGCGACGAAGAGCTAATAACCATGAGAGTTTTCATCAGCGGCAAGGATGTGGTCAAGCGCGATATTATCATTGACGGCGGGACAATCAGCTTCTCGTCCATCACGGAGAGAAACGGGCAGTACGCGTGCAGCGCTAGACTTTCTTACACTGACTGGTGGGGCGACACCACCACGATAACCCTCCGCGACGAGGGCACGGAGGACAAAGGCTATAAAACGGGTCAAGTCAGAGCCTCCTATTCGGACGCTTATGATACATATTCGCTGACCGTCAAATACGAAGACGTAAAGCTTTATGATAACGGCTTGTTCGGCGGCGATATTAAAATCAACGTGCCGGTTGAAGACGGCGTAAGCGTCGATGTCAGCTTCAAATCCAATGTCACGGGCGACAGCGCCAAAGCGACGGGCTCGCTTTCCGTGTTCGGCATGAGGATTGTGGATATTGAAATAAATACCAATGTAAACACCGGCAAAAGCATAAGCAGACCTGCCTTGAACACCGATAATACCTTAGACATCAACAACTGGGAGGATTCGTTTGTTTTCCTTGCCGACTTGGAGCAATGGGCGGAAGGGCTGGGCGACCTGAGCTTCCTTGAAGACCTGTTCTACTCATCCGGTCTTGACTCTCTGCTCTACGGTTCGAGAGGTTTTAGTAACGACTGGGAGTATAACTGGTGCACAGGCGAAGAATACTGTTGGTGCGATGATTGCCACGACTTGTGGGACTGGGACTCTTACTGGGAAAACTACGACTGGTGTACCGGCGACGAGTACTGCTGGTGTGACAACTGCTACACCTGGGACTACGACTGGGACGACGACTACGACTGGGACTGGGATGACTGTGAAAACTGCGGCGGTTATCACTGGGGCGCAGACGAAGAATACACCGCATATGCAATCAACAGCAATAAAGCGCTTTATAAAATTCTGCTCGACAGCGACTGGAGCGAAACGTTATGGAACACGATTGTCGCAGACTTCGGCGACTGCGTGGCTTATACATGGATGGGATGGCTTGAGGCGTACAGCGATTACGGCTATGACCTGTTCGACATTTATTATGAAGTTACAGACATTATATACTCTGCCGACTGGGATAATTATTTCGACGACGACGACTGGTTTGTGTTTTATGAATGGAACGACGCACGGTGGGAAAGCTTTTACCGGCAGCTGCTCAGAGAGGGCGGATTTGCGTTTTAAAGTTAGGATTTAAAAGTTTGAAAATAAACACAGCTGAATCAGGGAAAACGTTGTTTTCATGATTCGTTTGTGAAGAAAGAACTTAATGAAAATATGACAAGCGGAATGGAAATACAAATTATGCAAAAAGAAAAACTGTTTGATTTATTGATGCTTAAAAAAGATATGCTGAATGAAGATAGCAATGATAACGTTAAGTATTTAGACAGGCTTATTGTTAAAACGCAAGCTTCTATGCAGGCAGAAGAGGTTATTGAAGATGTATTGCTTGAAGCGAGGGAAAAAAGCGCATATAAATACGAAAAGAATCAACCGGAGGAATAAATAAACTTTGGACTACCCGAAAAACATTCGCAATTTCTGCATAATCGCGCACATAGACCACGGCAAGTCCACACTTGCCGACAGGCTGTTAGAACTCACACAGACCGTCGCGCTCCGTGACATGGAAGCTCAGCTTCTTGACAACATGGACCTGGAGCGCGAGCGGGGCATAACAATAAAAGCCCGCGCCGTCCGCATGAATTACAAAGGCGAGGACGGCGCGGAATATATTCTGAACCTAATCGACACACCCGGGCACGTTGACTTCAGCTATGAGGTCAGCCGAAGCTTAAACGCATGCGAGGGTGCTGTTCTTATTGTGGACGCTTCGCAGGGAATCGAGGCGCAGACGCTCGCGAACGCTTATCTTGCCGTCGAAGCGGACCTCGAAATTGTACCCGTTATAAACAAAATAGACCTCCCCGCCGCAGACCCCAAGGCGGCTAAAGAGGAAATCGAAAGCGTTATCGGTATACCGGCGCTTGACGCGCCGGAAATCAGCGCAAAGAACGGCGTTAATATCCGCGAGGTGCTCGAGCAGGTAATAAAGCTTGTCCCGCCGCCGAGGGGCGAGGATTTGGACAGCAAGCCGTTCAAGGCGCTTATTTTCGACAGCTATTACGATACCTATAAGGGCGTAATCATATATATCCGCGTAAAAGAGGGCAGGGTTGCCGCAGGCGATAAAATCCGCATGATGGCGACCGGTGCGGAGTTTCAAATCGTCGAGCTCGGCTACATGGGCGCGACAGGCAACGTCGCCGCTGATGAACTGAGAGCCGGCGAAGTCGGCTTCATCTCGGCTTCAATCAAGCAAATCAGCGATACTCAAGTGGGCGATACAGTCACAAGCGTCGTAAACCCTGCCGCAGACCCGCTCCCCGGCTACCGCCCTGTGCTGCCGATGGTGTTCAGCGGGATATACCCTGTGGACGGCGCAAAGTACAACGACCTCAAGGACGCGCTCGAGAAGCTTCGGCTCAACGACGCCGCGCTGACTTTCGAGGCGGAAACGAGTAACGCGCTCGGCTTCGGCTTTCGCTGCGGATTCTTGGGTCTTTTGCATATGGAAATTATTCAGGAACGGCTCGAGCGCGAGTATAACTTAGACCTAATCACCACCGCGCCGTCCGTTATCTACGAGATTGAGCTCACCAGCGGCGAGGTAGTGAAAATAGACAACCCCGCAAATTACCCGAACCCGACCGAAATCGCGCAAGCGTTCGAGCCGATGACCGATTCGCACATAATTGCGCCGGCTGAGTATATCGGAGCAATCATGGAAATCAGCATTGAGCGGCGCGGGGTATTCAAGGACATGAAATACCTTGACGAAAAGCGCGTAGATATGCACTTCGACCTGCCGCTTAACGAAATAGTTTACGACTTTTTTGACCTCTTAAAGTCCAAGACGCGCGGCTACGCGAGCTTCGACTATGAAATCAGCGGCTTTGTGCCGAGCAAGCTGATTAAGCTTGATATTCTGCTTAACGCCGAGGTCGTGGACGCGCTTTCGTTTATCGTGCACGCGGAAAAGGCTTATGCGCGGGGCAGAAGAATCGCCGAGAAGCTGAAAGACAATATACCGCGCCAGCTGTTCGAGGTGCCTATTCAGGCGGCTATCGGCGGGAAAATAATCGCCCGCGAAACCGTCAAGGCTATGCGCAAGGACGTGCTCGCCAAGTGCTACGGCGGGGACATCACGAGGAAGAAAAAGCTGCTCGAGAAGCAGAAAGAGGGCAAGAAGAGGATGCGGCAGCTCGGCAGCGTTGAAGTGCCGCCCGAGGCGTTCATGGCGGTGCTGAAGCTGGATACCTAATCCGTTATCTCTCGCGCAAGGTATGACCCAATCCAAAAGCCGCGCTTGAAATTTTCGGTTGTAACCCGCTCTTTGAACCGATTATGTTCATTGGCGTAATCAATGAAAAGCTTTAGCTGTTTCCCGCTTAAGGATTTTTTGAGCTCTTTTTCTGTCTCCATAAGACGTGGTCTGAATGTGTCGCTTATCTTTTCAGTCCGTATGGATTTTATAAAAAGATTTTGAAGCGTATCTTTCATTTTAACATTTCCTTTCTTGGTTAAAATCTATTATCAAAGATTAAATCTATTATAACACATTGTATCTAATGTGTCAAGAGGTTTTTTATGTTTTTAAGAGAAAAATTTGCTGAACGTTTAAGGGTTTTACGTGCAATAAAAAAGACAAGGCAATATGATATTGCTACTTTGTTAAAAGTTACGCCCTCGCAAATCAGTGACCTTGAAAACGCAAAAACAACCACAACTATTGAAAAGCTGTGGCTGCTCGCCGATTATTTTGACGTGAGCATTGACTATCTGGTGGGGCGGTCGGACGAGCCGAAAAAGTAGGAGGAATAAGTTTGAAAATAAACACAACTGACCCGGGGAAAACGTTGTTTTCATTGTTCATTTGTGAAGAAAGGACTTAATGGAAATAATCATGCCTTTATTATCAAGTTTTTACGGTGTGTTAATCTACATTTATAAGGAAATAGGCGGGAAACATCATATGCCGCATTTTCACGCAAAGTATGCTGAGTTTGAGGGTGTTTATGACTTTAAAGGAAATCTGATAAAAGGTGATTTACCCCGTAAGCAGAGTAAACTTGTTGAAGCTTGGGCTGTTCTTCATGAAGATGAGTTAAACGCCGCCTGGACAGCATGGAACGAAAGCGGCGAAATAATAAAAATTGACGGATTGAGGTGATTTTATGCTTCGCCCTAAGGCTGTTGAAGTAGAGCCGCGGGATAATTATTCGTTGCTTGTAACGTTTAATAATAATGAAAAACGACTGTTTGACGTTAAGCCTTATCTTGATTTTAAGCCGTTTAACGAGTTAAGAAGCCCCACTCTTTTTAAAACCGTGAAGCCGGCAGGATTAAGCATTGAATGGCTTCACGGACAGGATATTTGTCCTGACGAGCTTTATTATAACAGCAAACCTATAAGCCAATAATATAACGTGCAAGCAATAGCGGAAAGGAGAAAGAGCCTATGTCACTCGGACTTTACGTTCACATTCCTTTCTGCCCGGGAAAATGCCCCTACTGCGACTTTTTCTCCGTCGCCTACGACAGCCGTACCTCCTACTCCTACGCCGACGCGGTAATCCGCAACGCCGAGCATTACAGGGAGCGCTTTGACACGGTTTACTTCGGGGGCGGGACGCCCTCGGCGGCGTGGTGGGACGTCTGCCGCATTATGGGCAGGCTGAGATTCACGGACGACGCGGAAATCACGGTCGAGGCGAACCCGAACACGCTCACCCGCGAATCACTCTCGTCGCTTAAAAACAGCGGCGTGAACAGGCTTTCCGTCGGCGTACAGTCGTTCTCGAACGCGGAGCTGCGCGTCCTCGGGCGTACGCATACGTCGGAGGACGCGTCGAACTCGATAAAACTTGCGCTTGAGTGCGGCTTTAATAATGTTTCGGTTGATTTGATGCTCGGGATTCCCGGGCAGACGCCGGACAGCGCGCGGCGCAGCGTAAAGGTGGCTGCAATGCTCGGCGTTCACCACGTTTCCGCATATATGCTTAAAATCGAGGAGCGCACGCCTTTTGCGGGCATGGCGCACAAGCTCCCCGACGAGAATACTACGGCGCAGATTTATCTCGCGTGCGGCGAGGAGCTTGAGAAGCGCGGCTTCACGCAGTATGAAATCAGCAACTTCCGGCGGGCCGCGGGTGACAGTACGCCTGCGGCAGGGCCTGCTTCCTATGAATGTAGACATAACTTAAAATACTGGACAAGCCGCGAATATCTCGGAATCGGTACGGCGGCGCACTCGTTCTATGACGGCGAGGGAAGCGGCTGTCCCCAGCGATTCTTCGTGATGAACGACATCAGGGAGTTTATAAAGCAGCGGGTTCAAACTGTGATTATAACCGAAAGGGAAGAGGTTAATTTTGAGAGCTATGCGATGCTGAAGCTGCGGCTCTCCGAGGGGCTCACCTTTGCGGAATGTGAGCGGTTCGGGCTCCGTAGAGAGGCGATGATGAAAAGGTGCAGGCTGGTGCCGCCGGATTATCTGCAAATTACCGACAAGGGCATTGCAATTACGCGCGAGGGCTTTTTAGTTTCAAACCAGATTATAAGAAAGCTGATAACAGAGCCTGTAGTGCAGGTTATATAATCAATTAACTTCAAAAATGCTTAAACGTTTTTGAAGAAAAGGCATTTGCCGCGTAAGCTGCGAAGCGGCTTAATTCGATTGCATAGCCGATTATGCGCCTGTGGCGCGGTATTCGCCCAACGGGCGAATGTAAGAAACAGCTTTGCTGTTTCTTAAGATAGTAATCGCCAATAAATAAACTTGACGTTTGCCTTGGATTTTTGCCGCCATGCTGCGTTAAATTTTCCTTAAATATCGACGGATATTCGCGGAAAATTTGCCTTGCCTGCCGACAAAAATACGGCGGCAAACCTGTCAACTTTATTTATCGGCAATTACTTAAACGATTATAAGATAAAAAAATTGGCGCGCTGTTTTCAAAAAAGCGCGCCAATCATTATGCAGAAGCTTCTTTTTTTGCCAGACGGCTTTTGATTCTCGCCGCCTTGTTCTTGTGAATCAGACCCTTGCCCGCTACTTTGTCAACCTTTTTGACTGCCGCCAGAACAGCCGCGCTGTCCGCGGTTTCCGCGTTTGCTTTTTTGAGCAGCGTTTTCAGCTCAGACTTATGCGATTTATTGCTTGTATTGGCTTTTTTTGAAACCAAAACTCTTTTCATAGCCGATTTAATGTTAGGCATTTTCTTCCCTCCTTGCCCGTAAATTTTAAGTTACGAAGATTATTGTAACATATAAAAATTAAATTGTCAACTACTTTTTTCCAAGAAAGTGCAGTCATGTTTTAAACAAATGATACAAAATCGGGAAAACGAAACTTTTTCATTCCCGTTCGTGCAGAAAGGGCTTAATTAAAATTTTAAAACAAACGATACAAAATCGGAAAAAGAGAAACTATTTTATTCCCGTCTGTGCAGAAAGGACTTAATTAAAATTATAAAACAAATGATACAAAACCGGGGAAAACGAAGCATTTTATTTCCTGCCCGTGAAGAAAGGACTTAATAAAAACATGAATATCTATCTCGAAAAAACCGAATCCACCAACATTATCGCAAAAGAAAAGGCGGCAAGCCTGCCGCACGGCAGCGCCGTCTTCGCCGAGGAACAAACCGCGGGGCGCGGACGCTTTTCGCGCTCTTTTCACTCGCCGCCGGGTACGGGAATCTACTTCAGCGTGATTCTGCACGATGTTCCGGATAAGGCGCTCATCACGCCTGCCGCCGCTGTTGCCGTCTGCCGCGCTGTAAAGAAGCATACGGACAAGAGCCCGCAAATCAAGTGGGTGAACGATATTCTGCTTGACGGCGGAAAAATCTGCGGAATCTTAGCCGAGGCTTCCGCCGGCAGCATAGTCGTCGGCATCGGCATTAACTTCACAACAGACTTTTCGCAGTTCCCGGAATTAAATGCAGCCTCTGTATTCGGGCGCGGCGAAACGCCGTCCTGCTCCCGCGAGGAGCTCGCTGAAAGCGTAATCAGCGGGCTTATAAGCCTGTGCGGGAAGCCCGGCTTCATGAACGAATACAGAGCACTGTCCTGCCTTATCGGCGAGAAGATTTCATATATGCAAAATAATGAAAAGCACTTCGGGACGGCAATAGACGTAGACGATACAGGGCGGCTGCTTGTTAAAACAAGCGGCGGAACTTTCGCGCTTTCGTCGGGGGAGGTAAATACCGTCAGAAAAATTTAATTAATATGACACACACCTGTCCACTTAAATGCTTTATAATTAATGTATCATAAAAACATGGAGGACACAAAAATGTCAAACAATCAGGAACTTAGGGCAATCGTAACAAAATTCGCGGAGTGCGGCTGGGACGCGATTGACGCGCCGGCGAAGAAGTGGCTGTCCGTAACGGACTGCGCGGACACCGACAAGGAGCTCATCGCCGCAATTAAACAGGCGGACGCAGACTGCGGAAGCTGCGGCTGCGAAATGGACCCGCTGTATAAAAAGGCGCTGGAGCTGTTTAACGCGGCATAAAACGTACATACTGCGAAGTATTATGAGTAAGCCGGAATTCTTTCTGGCTTACTGCATTTTTAGAGCCTGTTCAGTATCTCCGAGTGAGCAGAAAATATACCGCAAAGCTGCCGCCGGCGCGATACTAAACAGGCTCTTAGGGAAACCTAATAATTTAGTGCATGAAATGCAAGGAAAATTATATAATAATGCGATATAATTTATATTGAAAGGAGGGGGTTTTATGGACTGGCTGCTTAGAATGAACGGCGCTGTCGATTATATCGAAGCGAATCTGGCAGATGAAATATCGTATGATAAAGCCGCGCAGATTGCCTGCTGCTCGACATATCATTTTCAAAGAATGTTTTCGTTTATTACCGGTGTAACGCTGTCAGAATATATAAGGCGCAGACGGCTGACGCTGGCGGCGTTTGATTTGCAGGCAAACAATCTGAAAGTCATTGACACGGCTTTAAAATACGGTTACGATTCACCGGAAGCGTTCAGCCGTGCGTTTAAGAACCTGCACGGAGTAACGCCGTCGTCGGCTTATGACATCGGAACTATGCTCAAGGCCTATCCTAAAATGACCTTCTGCTTATCAATTAAAGGAGATATCGAGATGAATTACCGCATTGAAAAAAGGGACGCTTTCGAGGTGTTCGGAATTTACGGCAATGTTACCTCCAGCGATATGAATACTGCAGAGGAGGTCAGACAATTTATTCTCAAAGAACTTGAAGCCGGAACATGGGATAAATTTAACGACCTGCTCGGAAGACCGCATGACACATGGTTTCACGCCGCCTTATTCGACCACACGGAAACTCATTTTAAGTACATGATTTGCTACTTTACGCCGCCGGGGCTCAGTATTCCCGCCGAATACACGCGGCTTAGCGTACCGGCACAGACGTGGGCGATTTTTCCTGCCGTGGACGGCCATATTTGCGATACCTGGAGGCGCATTTATACCGAATGGTTTCCGACCTCCGGTTATGAGCAGGCAGAGGAGACAACCTTTGAGATGTATTACGGCTACGGCAGGGGAGATTTCAATTACGGGCTAACGGAGGTATGGATTCCGGTCAGGAGCAAAAACTTATAAAGGAGGAAGTTTATTATGAGTTTATTTAAGAAGATGAAAACAAAAAGCGGGGCGAGTCAAAACGACGCCTCATTAAACGGGAACAACGGCTCCCAAAGCAAATGGACATGCAAAAACTGCAATCAAATGAATCCGAACAACATGATTATTTGCAAGGACTGCGCAAAATATAAATGATTATGTTTTAAAGGAATAAAATACTTAATATGTAAAATAATAGTAGGGTATTCAAAATACCCTGCTATTTTTATGGCAAAATGAAAACGAAGCATTTTATTTCCTGCCCGTGAAGAAAGGACTTGAGTGGAAATATGTTATTAGAACAAATCAAACAAATCCTCGGCGAATCGGGCGATATAATCAAGCTTGACTTCATGACCGGCGGGGTTTCCCCGCGCGCCGCCACCATCATCGCCGTTGACGGGTTGGTAAACACGCGCGCCGTCGGCGTCGAGGTCATCGAGCCGCTGACTTTGCACGGCATTACATGGTTTGCTGCGCAAAAGGAAGAAAGCAATGTGAACGAAATCGTCCGCAGTATCCTGTCGGGCGACGCCGCGCTTATTTTTGACGGCGAGGAAAAAGCCACGGTCTTCGACTCGAAAGGCTTCTCCCTGCGCGGGATTTCCGAGCCCGGGCAGGAGAACGTCATAAAGGGCCCCAAGGATTCCTTTATAGAGGCGATACGGACAAACACCGCGCTTATCCGGCGGCGGCTCAACACGCCGAGTTTGCGGCTTGTGGACGTCAAGCTCGGCAAGGAAGCGCAGACTAATGCAGTCGTCGTCTACCTTGACGGCAAAGCCGAGCCCGAGAAGGTGCAGGAAGTTTTAAAGCGGCTCGAAAAAGTAAGCGAAAAGTTCATAAAATCCACCAGCAGCATAGAGGAAAGCCTTAAAGACAGCCGCTGGTCGATTTTCCCGCAGGTCATGTACACCGAGCGCCCCGATAAGCTCTGCGCAAACATCGCAGAGGGTAAAATCGGAATCCTTGTGGACGGCTACCCGCTCGCGTTTGTCGTGCCGGCGGTATTCAACATGCTTTTCCAGTCGGGCGAGGACTACTCGCAGAACTACGCGCACGGTTCCTATGTGCGGCTTTTACGGTATGTCGGCGCGTTTCTGTCGCTTATTATCCCCGCCTTTTATGTTGCGATTACAACCTTTCACCACGAAATGCTCCCCACGAACTTAATGCTGTCCATAATAAAAAGCAAGCAGGCGGTGTCGTTCACGACGTTTCTTGAGGTCTTTTCGCTGCTTGTCGCGTTTGAGATATTGATTGAGGCAGGCATACGGCTGCCTAAGTCCATCGGGCAGGCGGTGTCGATTATCGGCGGTCTTGTGGTCGGGGACGCGGCGGTCTCCGCGAAGCTCATCTCCCCCGCAATAGTGGTCGTAGTCGCGACGACGGGAATCTGCGGCTTTGTCGTCAGTAACGGCGACCTTGCAAACTCGTTTAGAATAACGAGAATCCTGCTGCTCGTCAGCGCGGGTTTCGCAGGGCTTTACGGACTCTCGCTCGGGCTTATATTCATGCTGTATTACCTGTGTCAAACGACGTCGCTCGGCGCGCCGTACATGACGGCGTATAAGGACGGCGACAGCGCGATTCGGGACGGGCTGCTGCGGCTTCCGCGGGGAAGGCACAAAACCGGGAGAAATTAAACATTTCATTTGCCGCCTGTGAAGAAAGGGCTTAATTATAGTTTGAGGGTAACCGGCACAAAACCGGGGAAAACGAAGCATTTCATTTGCCGCCAGTGAAGAAAGGACTTAATAAAAATTGAAACAATCAATAATCACCGTCCTCATTGTCTTTGTCGTAATCAGCGTTATGAGCAGTGCGCGGTACTTCCCTCGCATGACGGAAATTACGCTTGCGGAGCCTGTTTTCGTGCTCGGCATTGATAAGCACGAAGAAGCGGGTTCGCGCGTTTCGATTCTTTACGAGAAAATTGAAGGCGCGGACGAGGGCGGCGACGACGTGAATCAGAAGTATACCGACTTCGCCGAGGGCAGCTCCCCTGCGGCGGCGCTCGAAACGCTCAAGAAACGTTTCCCGCGGGAGATGGCGGTAAGCACGGCGGAATATTTCTTAATCGGCGAGGAGGCGGCGGGGGAAAACCTTGAAAAATATACCGACTTCCTCGCGCGCAACAACACGCTGCGCCTGACTTCGTCCATATTCATCGTCCGCGGCGAGGCGGCTGAAGCATGTAGAATCCTCACCGAAACAAGGACGCTCGATATTCTGCGCAATTACGGCGAGTATTCGGGGATTAACGCGATTTCAAGAAGCATGGAGTTTTATGAGCTGTTGTCTGAGATGGCGGGCGGCAGCGCCTTTACGGTTCCCGCGCTTGTGTTTAAGGAGCACAGTGGCGAAATCATCGTCGTGCCGAGCGGGTATGCGGTCATATGCGGCGGTGCGCTTGCGGGCTTCCTGGAACCCGATGCAGCGCGCGGTTATAATTTGCTCACGAACAAGTCCGTGTATTCGACGGTCGAATTAGCGGACGGCGCGGCGGCGCGGCTCGAGAACGCAAGGCGGCAAATCCGGTTCGAGTGGAACGAGGACGATAAGAACCTTTTGAAAGGCATAGTTATTGACGTGAGCTTTAACACCCGGATAATCGACAGCGCCGGTCATGACTCGCTGTTTAAAAAAGAGCAGAACCGCGTTATATATGCGGAGATTCAAAAAGTAATCGCCGCCTCAAAAAAGCTCGGCTGCGACTTTCTCGGGATTGGCGAGCTGCTCCGCATGAGGCATCCGGTCAGATGGGAGCGGCTTCAGAGCTGCTGGAACGAGATTTACGCGGGTACGCCCGTAAAAATAAACATAAGCTCGGAGGTTCGCTGATGGGTGTTTTCATTGCCGTCGCCGCCGTATTGATTCTGAGCGACCTGATTGAACTTAAAAAACAAAGAAGCAGGCGCGTGATTGCGGTGTACTGCACGCTTTTTGCGATTGCTCTCGGCGCAGCGGGGTATTTTTATTATGGCTAAAATCACAACCAAACAGGCATACGTATTATTCATGCTTGCCGCTTTCTCGCCGATGATACGTACGGTTTCGAGCCTCGGCGCAAGCCTCGGCGGGCGGGCGGGCTGGGTTTCGCTCATTATTTCCTGCGCGGTTTTTTACGGGCTCGTCGCGCTGCTCGGCATTTACTTTGAACATAACAACAGCGCCGATTTATACTCATTGTACCAATCGGCGTTCGGGAGAGTTATCGCAAAAATATTAGTTCTGCTGTATATAGCCTGGGTGCTTATGCTTGCGGGGTTTTACCTCGACTCGTTCACGCGTAAGTTCGCAGGGCTGATTATGCCGGGCGTTCCGCCGGGCTTCTTCGCCGTCACTCTGCTGGCGTTGATTTTTATAATTCTGAGCGGCAAGTTTCAAAGCTTCGCGCTGCTGGGTAATGTGTTTTTCTATGTGGTTCTGCTCGCGCTTGCCGCTGTGTTTCTGCTGCAAATCCCGCGAATCCGCCCCGCGAATCTTCTTCCCGTAACGCAGTACGACCTGCCGAATATAATGCAGGGCGTTCTGCCTACGCTCGGGATTTTCGTTTATATAACACCACTGCTGTTTCTCGGCGATGAAATCAGCGACAAAAACCCGCGCCGCTTCAAGAAGCGGGGCTTGTTCAGTGCAGGGGTTCTGTTCGCGGCAGGGATTATAATCTTTGTGACGACGGTCGGCGTTTTCGGCAAAGACCTCGTCGGTGAGATGGAGCAGCCGTTTCTGATGTCGGTCAAGACCGTGGGGGCGCAGGGCGCGCTGGAGCGGCTGGAGTCGGTTTTTCTGCTGCTCTGGGTCGTGACGGACCTCGCCATTCTTGTCATGCTGCTTCATATACTGCTGAAGCTGATTAGCCTGCTTACGGGCGGGGAGCGCGGCGAGCCGTGCAAGGTTTATAAGAGCCCGCTGCTTCTCGGCGTTTATGTTTCGTCAATGTTTCCTGTGCTTAACGAGATTACAGGCTTGAAGCTGAACCTAATTATGGGGCTTGCGGTTCCCGTAATCGCGGTGATAATTTACAAGTTCAAAACCGTTTTTTCAAAAAACCTTTCAAAACCGGATACCCAAGCGAAAGCCCGAACACTGCCAAAACTTGACTGAACTCAAGCGGCACCGTACGGAATACCGGCGACAGCAGCCCCGACAGCATTACGCATAGTATAATCACAAATGAAATCAACACCGCGCCAATCAATCTCGGATTGTTGCTGAAGCGGGCACTGAACAGTCCGTGCTCGCTGTCCTTACATTCAAAAACGAAGACAAGCTGCGAAAGCCCGAGAGTCGCGAGAGCCGCTGTGCGTGCGGCGGCGAGTGAGCCGGACGTTTCGCCCCCGTGCGAGCCGCCTTGCAGCACGAGATGGAACGTCAGCAGCGTGAAGAAGCCGATTCCAAGACCTCGCAGTAATATTTTGAGCAGCAGGTTCCCTGCGAAAATGCTTTCGCCGCTTTTTCGCGGGGGCTTCCGCATTACGTCCTCGTCGGGCGGCTCCATGCCGAGCGCGACAGCGGGAAGCCCGTCTGTCACAAGATTAATCAGCAGAATCTGAATCGGAAGCAGCGCAACCGGCATGCCCAGCAGCAGCGCAAAAAGCATTGTTAAAATCTCGCCGATGTTGCAGGAAAGCATATACCGCACAAACTTGCGGATATTGTTATAAATCGTGCGCCCCTGCTCGACCGCGCTCACGAGCGTCGCGAAGTTGTCGTCAAGCAGCACAATCTGCGCCGCTTCTTTAGTGACGTCCGTGCCTGTAATCCCCATCGCCGCGCCGATATTTGCCTCCTTGACGGCGGGCGCGTCGTTTACGCCGTCGCCCGTCATCGCGACAATGTTGCCGCCTGCCTTAACCGCGCGCACAATTCTGAGTTTGTCGGCGGGAGAAACACGAGCGAACACGGCGGCAGTTTTTACCGCTTCATGAAGCCGCTCATCTGATAGTAAAGCAATCTCGCTGCCTGTATAAGCTAGTTGTTCATTGTTCATTGTTAATTGTACATTGTCCGTTATGCCCGCTTGCTTCGCGATTTCCTGAGCCGTATTCTTATGGTCGCCCGTCAGCATAATCACGCGGATTCCCGCGGCGCGGCACTTGCGGACCGCGCTCTTTACCTCGGGGCGCAGCGGGTCCTGAAGTCCCTGAAGCCCGAGAAATATATAATCCGCGCTGTCGTGCGGCTTATACGCGAAGCCCAGGGTACGCAGGGCCTTTGCGGACATGCGCTCAACCTCGACAAGAACCTTTCTCCTGTCAGCGCCGCCGCACATATTAAGCACGACATCGGGCGCGCCCTTCACGAATTCAAGCGTTTTCCCCGCGCCGTCCTGCACTGTCACCGCCATGAAGCGCGCGGCATTGTCAAAAGGTATTTCGGACACCCGCGTATACCCGCTTATATCGATATTCGCTTTTTTTGCCAGGGCTGTTTCAGTCGGGTCGCCGACGAACGAGCCGTCAGGCTGCCTCTGCGCGTTGTTGCAGAGCGCGCCGCATAAATTTAATAAATTAATTGTCAATTGTTCATTGTCAATTGTCCATTGTGTCGTCACGGTCATTTTATTCTGTGTCAAAGTTCCGGTTTTATCGGTACAGATTACGTTAGTGCAGCCCAGCGTTTCCACCGAGTGCAGCTTGTTTACAAGGGCTTTCTGTTTATAAATTCTTCTTACGGCTAAAGCGAGCGAAATAGTGACCGTCGCGGGCAGCCCCTCAGGAATCGCCGCGACGGCGAGCGAAATGCCCGTCAGCGTCATGTCAAACAGCCCGAAGCCGCGCAAAACCCCGATGAGTGCGACAAGAAAACACACGGCAAGACAAGCAATCCCCATGATTTTGCCGAGCTCGGCGAGCCGCTTCTGCAGCGGCGTCTTCTCAGGCTCTATGTCTGTCAGCATTTCGGAAATACGCCCCATTTCGGTAGCTGTGCCGATTGCAGTAACCTGCGCAACGGCGTTGCCTTTCGTGACGTTCGTGCCCATAAAGCAAGCGTTGTCTGCATGCTTGGATACAGGCAGGCTCTCGCCCGTCAGCATAGATTCGTCGCACTCGAGCGCCGAACACTCTAAAATCCTGCAGTCCGCAGGAATCCGTGAGCCCGCCTCAAGCCTTATTATATCGCCTCTAACGAGTTTGTCGGCGGGCAGTATCACAAGCCGTTTATCGCGGTAGACCCGGGCGGTGGGCGCGGCGATTTTCTTGAGGGCTTCGAGGGTTTTCTCCGTGCGGTATTCCTGGAAGAAGCCCAGGCAGGCGTTCAGCACTACTATTATAATAATTGTGACGGCGTCCCACAGCTCGCCTAAGATAAGGCTGAACGCGGTGGCGGCGAGCAGAATAAGCACCATCACGTCCTTGAACTGCCCTGCGAACACAGAAAGGAGTCCCGACTTTTTGCTTTCGGCGAGCTTGTTCGCGCCGTCGCGGCGCAGTAATTCTTCGGCTTTTACAGTTGATAAACCTGTGTACAAAATAAATCCCTCCGGGCTTGTCAGTCTTGTACTGATTATATGACAGGCGGGAGGATTTTAGAATTTTCGCTATCCGTTCAAGGCGTTTTCAATCGCTTTCAAATACGCGTTAGAAGTAACGGTCGCGCCGGAAAAAGCGTCAACATCGGTGTTCTGCGCCGCAATCACCCGCGCAAAAATCTCCTCAGAAACGCTCGTCGCCTCCATGCCGCCGGCATCGCCCGCGACTTCTATTTTTATTATTTCATTATTGTGTACATAAACCCTTACCGTGTTCGTCCAGCGCTTATGCTCGAAGGTTCCCGTATAGATGCCGTCCGCTGTCCCCGACAAGTTAATGCCGTCAAGCTGTATTTCCATGCCCTCGCGGAGCCCGTCGGTCACAGCGAGGAACATCACGGCGACAAGCACTAAGAACACCCCGCCTATAATAAGCAATATCTTTGTTCTCTTTTTCATTTTCATTAAGTCCTTTCTTCACAACTGAATCATGAAAACAACATTTTCCCCGATTCAATTGTTTTATTCTTAAATTTTAATTAAGTCCTTTCTTCAAAGGCGGGAAATAAAATGTTTCGTTTTCCCCGGTTTTGTATTAGTTATTTTCAAACTTTAATTAAGTCCTTTCTTCAAGGGCGGTAAATGAAATGTTTCGTTTTCCCCAGATTTATACCGGTTATTTTCAAACTTGTATTTCCTCTGCAAATTGCTTGATTTTTTGGTTGTCAATAGTATCAGAATATTCCTTGTTCTTGGTGACAATCTTCATAATAAACCGTCCCATGGCGCCCGCTTTCTTCGGGTCGTAGATGCCGCCGAGCGAGCTTTTTATCTTTGCTGCCTGCAGCAGCTCAGGCGGAAAGTTTGCGTCATAAACCTCCTGTCCGTGGTTTTTGTCCAGACCGCACAGGAACAGGCCGAGCTTTTTACTCAGCAGCATATCCTTATTCTGCGATATGAATGTTTTTGCCTCCTTGCGAATCATGCCGGCGTATATGGAGCTTCCGATGATTATACTGCCGAACTGCGCAGGGTCGGGAATGTCGCTCTGCTTTAAGTCGCAGACAACCGCATCCCCGAAATGCTTTGAAATCCGTCCGGCGACCTCGCGGGCGGCTCCGTGCTTGGTTGCGTAAAGAATCAATGTTTTCATGCTTCAGTTTAGTCCTTTCTTTATGAAACCGGAATAAAACAATGTTTTTCCCGATTTTATTCACAAACGCTGCTGCTTTAATATTACTACGTCTGCCGTTGTAATATGAATATATCATAACTCTCATGTCATGTCAAGCGTATTTTGTAAAAATATTTTTATAAAACCTATTGACAAGTAAAAATTTACCTGCTATAATATCTGTATTAGTTCATATAATACATCTAATACAATTAATACAGAAAGGAGAAAACTCTATGTTCTCAATTATTATCAGAGGCGGCACGCCCATCTACGAGCAGCTTTGCGGACGGATAACCGAGCTCATATCCACAGGCGTGATGAACAAGGACGAAAAGCTGCCCGCCGTGCGCGAAGTGGCGAAGTCGCTCGGCGTGAACCCGAACACCGTGCAGAAAGCCTATACTATTTTAGAGCAGCGCGGGCTGATTTATTCGGTTCCCGCAAAGGGGAGCTATGTGAGCGGTTCCGAAGAGGGAATCATGTCGCTGCGCAAAAGCGCGATGAAAGTTTTTACGGACAGCGTAAAAAACGCGCTCGCCTGCGGGATTGAAAAACCGTCTTTAATAGAAGCAATCGATAGCTTATAAAGCCAATTAACTTGAAAAACGCAAAGCAATATCGACTGTGCAATTAAGTCAAGACGCATCTTGAAAATTAATAAGGCATTTTTCATTTTAGCTGATTATAAAGGATAAAGGTTTAAAATCTATTCTTGTGAAACGGGGAAAGCGCCGTTTTAAAAACAACTTTTGAAGAAAGGACTTTTTGAAAAAATGATAAAACTCAGTAACGTAGTCAAAACCTTCGACGGATACGCGGCTGTCGACGGAGTTTGTCTCGAAGTACCAAAGGGCAGCGCCTACGGGCTCATCGGCAGCAACGGCGCGGGCAAGTCCACGATTCTGCGTATACTTTCGGGGATTTACCGCATAGATTCAGGCAGCGTAAGCGTCGACGGGCACACAGTCTTCGACAATCCCGAAATCAAGCAGAGAATCTTCTTCGTCAACGACGAAACAGTGCAGTGGAACAACTACACGCTGCCCGAAATGCGCGACTATTTCAAAACATTTTACCCAAAGTTCTCGGCAGAAAACTTTGAGAACATGAGGGCAGCGCTCGAGCTCCCCGCTAACAGAAAGCTCGCGACTTTTTCAAAAGGCATGAAGCGGCAGGCGTTCGCAATCTGCGGCATTTCCTGCAAGCCGGAGTTCCTGTACCTCGACGAGGCGTTCGACGGGCTCGACCCGACCATGCGTATTATTGTCAAGAAGATGCTTGTTGACGCCATGCTCGACAACGAGATGACGGTGATTATATCGTCGCATAACCTGTTTGAGATTGATGAGTTCTGCGACAGGGCGGGGCTTCTGCACAAGGGCAAAATCGTCTTCGACCGCGAGCTCGACAGCCTGAAAGGCAACATTCAGAAGATTCAGACAGCGTTCGACGAGGAGTACACAAAAGAAGATTTCAGGGACGCCGGCATAAACATTCTGCACTTTGAGCGCAACAGGAGCGTCGTTTACATCATCGCGAAAGGCGAGGCGGAGGATATAAAAGCGAAAATCGCCGCAAAGAACCCTAAAATCCTCGATATAGTTCCGCTGTCACTTGAAGAAATATTTATTTACGAATTGGAGGTGCTCGGTTATGATTTCAAGAATAGCCAGGATTAACAGCGATTTTTTGAAGTATGCGCTTTACCGCGTTTATTCCCTGAAGTCGCAGATAACAATCATGATTATATGCGGGATTTTAAGCTTTCCGCTGATTACATTCGCGCTTTCGCTTGACCTGAACGCGGAAAAAACCGGAGTTTACAACGACGGAACGGCCTCGTTCCTTATTGTCAGCATGTTCCTTTGCATCGTGGCGGGTACGGTGTTCATGCTGCTCGTTTACACAGGCGGCGTCAACTGCTACGACTATTACAACCGCCGCGAGCGTGTCGACCTCTCATGGTCGCTGCCTGTTAAAAACCGCGACAGATTCTGGGGCGACTTTGCTTCGGGGCTCGCGCCGCTTGCACTGACTTACACAATCAGCGCGGTTATAGGGCTGTTTATTATCCGGTTCGGCTTCCCTGCGGATACGTTCTATGATTACCCCTATGCAATGGCGGTGATTGCGGCGGCGATGTTCATCGGGCTGCTGACGATTATCTCGGTTTATATCATCTCGGTTTTCTGTGCGGCAATCTGCGGCAGGGTTTATGAAACCGTGGTTTACCCTGCGATGATTATGATTATTATCCCGGCGATTATCGGTCTATTCGGGACAATGATTTTCAATAATGTATGGCAGATTAGCATTTATGAGCAGCTCGAAACAGTGCTTGCGGGCACGTCGCCCGGCGGCTTCCTAGTTGTATCTATATCTGAGCTTGCTCATTTCATGAGCCGCTTTCATAATGAGGCAGCATTATCAGAGTATCTGACGTTCCTGAACCCTGCGATAATTATACCTTTCATCTTAATAAACGGCGGGTTCCTTGCGGGCGCCTATTACCTCGCAAAACGGCGCGGCGCGGAGAAAACGGGGAATTCATTCGTATTCAGGGGCGCGCTGGAAATAATAATGAGCCTTGTAGTATTCTGTATAGCCTCGCTGTTTTTCATCGGTAACATGAATCACAACGCGGGGACAGTATTCGGGCTTGTTATGACTACGGCGGTTGCGTTTCTTGTGCTCGACGTTTCAGCCAAGCGCGGCTTCAAGAAGATGGGCAGAGCGTTTTTGAAGTATGCGTGCATGCTCACGGGCTCTGTTATAATCGCGAATGTTCTGCTTGCCGCTGACGGCTTCGGTATCGGCAGATATGTGCCGCAGTCGGTCGACATTGAGAGCGTAACGTTTGAAGTGCAGTTTTTGGACAGTCAGCAGTTCGGGCATCAGCGCCGCGGCTGGTACACCAGCTACGGCGGGGAGCCCGTCGAGTTCAAGGACAGGGAAGCCATCGAGCTTATCCGGCAGATTCACATTGAGAGCAATGAAAATAAGCGCAATTACGACAGCTTCGGGTATGTTTATTATGGAGAAGAGCACAGGTACGATTTTTCCCATAATGAAAGCTCCCGCCGTCAGCAACCGGTCACGTATACATTAAATAACGGCAGCACGGTCACAAGAAACGTCCGTCTGACCCTCTCACAAATTGAAAGGCTGCTGTCGCTTATTATGACCGACGACTATAAGTTTGCGCAGGTAGGCAGTATTGACGACTGGTTCAGCGGCAAGGAAGCCGTGGAAGCCGCCGCGGAGCTGTTCACGCTTGCGGGCGAGCAGGCAGGCAGCACAAGCAGGCTCGCGGACGCGATGAGCATTTATGAAGCGCTGAGAGCCGATTATCTGGCGGAAACTTTCGAGCAGCGGTTTTATTCCTCTGAAAAAGTTATCGGGATACTGTCGCTCGGGTTTGACGAAAAGGTTCAGCTTTTCCCGGATACAAAAGACAGAAATTATTACAGAGTGAACAGCACGGGGCTGAACGTATACGTGTTCGCGCACTACACGAATCTGATTGCGGAGCTTGAGCGCCAGGGGTTCGGCTTGTCGGGAGGGGCGGAGGAAAGCTGGCTGCACGCGGGCATGTCAATTCTCAAAGCGCATTATATCGGCGCAGATATGGACACTGCAGAATATGAATGGAACACATGGGCGGAATTCAATTCTTATGAAAGCATGAACGAAAGAACCTCAGAGCTTATCCTTATGCTGGCTGACGTTATGCAGCCCTCGCACATTGTGAAGGGAGAGGGGTATATCGTCAGTATTAACACCGGCAGACTGGGAAGGTATTTCGTGATTCCGCCCGAGTATAACCATATCGCCGCAGAGCTGCATGAGCTTGCAGAACAGGCGCAGCGGTTATGGCAGATAGAACAGCAGCAGAAGGGCGGTCATTACTGGGGAGAAGAATACTACGAAACAGAATATCATGCGGCGATGTAATAAACACGGGAACAGAATCGGGTATCCCGCTTGACTTTCAGCTGAATATGTGGTAGATTAATAATATAGGATTCGTTTATACTTGGAAAAGAATTAAATTTAAAATAAACGATACTAAATCGGGAAAACGAAACTTTTCATTTTTCGTTATTGTAGAAAGGACATGGTGAAAAAGTGGAAAACGTTATGACTGATAAACAAATGGAATTTATCGCCAATCTTATTGCGGATAAATTTGAGGCTTGCAAAGATATGAAAGACGTTAAAAGCGCGGTCAAAAAAGTGCGCGATATGGCAAGCAAGGATAAGCCTGTAAATAAAGACGATAAATGATTAAACACTGAGAACCGCCGTCAAGGCGGTTCTTTTTTTCCGCCCTGCGGCATAAAATTAAGCATGATTACAGCTATTAAAAAAACGCGAACAGCTTTTGAGCAGGCTGTCGATTTTTTACCCATGTATAAAGACAAGCTGTCGGCGCTCCCGCCGGGCATCAAGCAAACAGCGCGGGAAATCCGCCTGCGCGCCGGACAGGCTATCGCCGTCGAATTCGGCGCCGCCGAAAGCGGCATGCAGGCCAAGCGCCATTTTATAAACACCGCGGTCACGCACGAAGACTTAAAAAACTTAATCGAGCTGTTTTGTGATTATTCGCTGCACAGCTATGCGCGGCAGCTGGCGCAGGGGTTCGTCACGCTCAGCGGAGGGCACAGGGCGGGATTCTGCGGGACTGCAGTTTTAGACGGCGACAGAGTTTCCGCAATACGCGATATAACATCAATCAATCTGCGTATAGCGCGGGAGTTTCCCGGCTGCTCGGACGAGCTGATGAACAATTTACAATTAATAGTTGACAACGGACAATTGCAAAATATGAAAAGCCTGCTCATCATCGGCAAGCCTATGAGCGCGAAGACGACGGTTCTGCGCGACTTTGCACGGAACCTGTCGGAAGCCGGCTACAAAGCCGCTGTCATAGACGAGCGGGGTGAGCTTTGCGTAAAAGGCGCGAACATCGACACGCTCGGCGGCTTCCCGAAGAAACAGGGCTTTATAACAGCCCTGCGCGCCTTATCGCCGGACTTTATAATCTGTGACGAGGTCGCCGGCGACGCAGATGAAATCGCGCAGTGCCTGAACTCGGGCGTCGGCGTAATCATGACCGCGCACTGCGGCAGCCCGGAGGAAGCGATGGATTCCTGCGCGCTTGCAGGGATAATCAGGCATGTGAATTACATAGCGCTGCTCGGCACGGGCGTAAATATAGGGAAGCTTCAAGGTCTATGGAAGAATGAAAAGAATTTGAAAATTAAATCTGCCGCCCGGGAAGATGAGTTTTCAACAGCTGACGGAGATGTGAGGGAGTGTTTAAAAAGTGAGATTAATTTTAGCAGTCTTCTGCCTGCTCGCGGGCACAGCCGCCGGCTTATACCGCTCGGCGGAGCTTAAAAAGCGCGAGGTTCTGCTCGCGGAAATTATACAGCTTCTCGAGAACATGGCGGTACAGATAAGATACCGCGCGCTTCCGCTCGGGGAGCTGTTCGGGGCGCTGTGCGGCGGAGAGTTTCTTGACGCGGTCACAGAAAGCGCAGCCCTTAATAAGCGGGAGGCGTGGAGCGCGGCGGCTGACAAGTTTCCCGCGCTAAAAGAGGAACGCGAAATTCTGATGTCAATCGGCAGCTCGCTCGGAAACAGCGACGCCGCGGGGCAGGCCGCCATGCTGGAGCTTAACAAGGAGCTGCTCTCAGCCCGCCTTGCCGAAGCTGCGGACGCCGCCGCGCGGAAAGGCGCAATGTACCGCTCGGTGGGGGTTCTGTCGGGACTGGGGCTGGCAATAATTATAGTATAAATAAAAATTAATTGACAATTGTCAATTGTCAATTGTCAACTGTTCAAGGGAGCGGCTTATGGAAATAGATTTAATCTTTAAAATAGCCGCAATCGGTATAATCGTGGCGGTGCTCGGACAGCTTCTGAAGCAGTCGGAAAAGCCCGAGCAGGCGATGATGACGAACATCGCAGGGCTTATAGTCGTGCTGATGATGATTATAAACGAGATTGCAGTATTGTTCGACACGATAAAAAATATTTTCGGGTTGTGGTGAGCGTATGAACATTACCGCACTTGTCGGGCTCGGGCTTGTTGCCGCGGTGCTGTCGATTATTCTGCGGCAGTATAACCGCGAGTTCGGGCTCTATATACCGCTTCTCGCCGGAATAATCATACTCATCGCCGTGATTACCGCCATGCGCCCCGCGCTCGACACCGTGAACAACCTCATGTCGTCGGCAGGCATGAACAACATCTACGGACAAACCCTGCTCAAAGGGCTTGCGGTCTGCTACCTTACGCAGCTCGCGACCGACGCGTGCAAGGACGCGGGTGAAACCGCTATCGCGGGCAAGCTTGAGCTCGCGGGGAAAATTGCGATTGTAATACTGTCGCTGCCGCTTTTCAATAGCTTGGTGGAATTAATTACAGGACTAATCACATGAAAAGAATTATAAAACTTTTAACATTATTAATTATTAATTATTCACTATTCATTGCCATGCCGGTTCCCTCCTCTGCGCTTGAAGATAATTTCGGGCAGGATTCCTCCGACTTTGGGTCGGAGACGCTTATAAACGCCCTGCCCGAAGAAGCGCGGGAATTCATGAACGACAACAATATAACCTCCGACAATGCGGGCGCGCTCGGGCTGTCGCCGTTCTCGGTTATACGCGGGATTTGGGATATGCTTATGAACGAGCTGACCCGTCCGCTGCGGATGCTTGCGGCGCTGACGGGGGTGATTCTGCTCTCGGCGATTGTTGAAACATTGCGCGACGGCGCAGACTCGGGCAAGGCGGGGAACACGGGACGAGCCTCCGACGCCTTCGGAATCGTAGGCGTGCTTGCGGGTGCGGGGCTGATGATTATGTACGTGTCGGACATTACCCTGCGCGCCGGCGCCGCGCTGCACTCGGGCGGGGTTTTCCTGCTCACGTTCGTGCCGGTGTTCGCGGGGGTTATGGCTGTTGCGGGGCAGCTTACGACAGCCTCGGTATTCGCGGTGTCTGTTATTACTGCCGGACAGGTCTTCACCTACATAACCTCGATGATTCTGATGCCGCTCGCGAGCGTTATACTCGGCGTTTCGGCGGCGGGGGCAATAACGCCCGACCTTAAAATCGAGGCGCTCGCAGGGACGGTTCAGAAAGTTGTAATCTGGACTCTCGGACTGCTCGTTGCGATATTTACGGGGCTCTTGTCGCTTCAAAGCTTTGTCAGCAGCTCGGCGGATACAGTGGCTCTGCGCGCAGCAAAGTTCACGGTTTCAAATTCGGTGCCGTTTATAGGCGGCGCGGTCAGCGACGCGCTGTCCACCGTGCGCGGAAGCATGAACGTGCTGCGTAACAGCACGGGGACATTCGGGATAATCGCGGGGCTTGTAATAATCGCGCCTACGCTTATTTCGGTTTTTGTGCATAAGATTGCGCTCAGCATAGCGGCGGCAATCAGCAGCATCTTCGGGCTTTCGCAGCTTTCGGGTCTGCTTAAAAGCGGCGAGAGCGTCATGGGGATTATCTTTGCGCTGCTGTTCTGCTTTACGTTGATTGTAATTATATCTGTAGGACTTATGCTGATGATTTGGAACGGAGGTGTATGACAATTGACAATTGACAATTGACAATTGACAATTAAAGTGTGACATATGGGAAGTATACTTTTAAATATCTGCTTCATTTCGGCGGCGACCGCCCTGTTTCGCATGCTCGTGCCCGAGAACAGCTTTAAGAAGCAGATTGGCTTTTTGATTTCCTGCTTTTTTATCACTGCGGTGATTTCGCTTGTTTCGGGAGTGAACATTAATTTCGATGAGTTTACGGATATTGAGTTTGGCACAGGGGGCGGGTTTATCGACTTTTCGGAGCAGACAACGCAAGCCCGGAAGCGCGCCATAGCGGAGGAGCTTTCTTCGCGGGTTCGCGAGGTTTTGGAGAGGGACGAAATTTACCCGTCCAAAATTTACGTAATTGTTAATATTTCAGGTTTGTACAGCATATCTATTAATGAAATACTGCTTGTTCTGCCGCCCGGCGCAGACTTCGCGAGAGCGGCGGCGCTGACGGAGCAGACAGTGGGCAGGGACATAAAAGTAACCATAGAAGCAGACACCGAACCGCAGCGCGAAATCCCGCCGCCCCCGGAGTGGTCGGTACCAAGAACGGATTAAAGCGCCGGGCAGGCGCAGGCAATATGCCGATTTGCGGCGAGGTTGAAGTTTTGCTTTCATTCTGCTTTTGTGAAGAAAGGACTTAATGAAAATAAAAAATGAAAGATATAAAAAATCTGTCCGCGTTTATAGTTAAAAACGACAAGGCGGTAAAAATCATAGTCGCCGTCGGGTTCGCGCTGATTCTGCTGATTTTATTTTCAGAGCTGTTCCGCTTCGGCGGGAGCAGGGAGAAAGCGGAAGCCGAGGCGGAAATCATCACCGGCAAAAGCGAATACACGCAGCAGCTTGAGGGGCGGCTGACAGATATTATATCAAAAATCAGCGGGGTTGGCAGCGTGAATGTTATGGTGACGCTTGAAGCCGGCGGGCAGGTGCGCGGCGTGGCGGTTGTGTGCGGCGGCGGCGACGATGTGCTAATAAAGCAAAAGGTGGTTGAAACCGTGTCTAAGGTTCTCGGAATCAGCACGGCGAGGGTAAGCGTGGTATATTAATCAGCAATTAATAATCAGCAATCAGCAATTAAGGAGAAACAGCTATGAGAAAACCGAAATTTTTACGCAAACTGAAACGTCCGCGGATTAACATGATTATCGGGAAAAAGCAAATAATTGTCACGGGGCTGACGCTGTTGCTCGGCGTGGCTATTTACGTCAACTACATCTACGCCGCAGCAAGCAGAGATACAGAAAATCTTATAATCCCCGTGAGCGAGGACGAGGCGCGGGGCGCATATTACGGCGACGCGGCGTTTGTTTCACTGACAAACAACTCGCAGAACATGTCGGACGAGGCGCGTGCGTATTTTGCACAGGCGCGCATGGATTTGCAGGAGAGCCGCGACGAGGCGAAAGAGTTCATGGCGGCGATGTTCCACGGCGGCGACTCGAGGGGCGATGAGCTTGAGGTTATGGCGCGCAGCGCCGAGCGGCTCAGAAACAACATAGAAAGCGAAACCAAAGTCGAGAACCTGCTCAAGGCGCAGGGCTTCGCGGACGCGCTGGTTTACATCTCGGACAGGGGCGTGAATATTATCGTCAAGTCCGACGGGCTTGACGCTGCGGGCGCGGCGTCGATAAAAAACACGCTGCTCTCTGAGGTCAGCGTGGCGGCGGAGAATATAACGATTGTTGAAATCAATTAACTTAATTACATAACCGATAACGCGCCATTGGCGCAAAAGTAAGCAAAGCTTGCTTTTTAAAAACGCTTCACGTTTTTCAAGTTAATCGGCTATATAATGTAAATGAAAAAGCTTAAAGCAAAAAGTAACTATCCCTGCGACGGGCGACTTTTTGCTTTTTGTTTTTGTTTATTAATGTCCGTGCAGCCCGGTGCGGTTCATTCGGGAACGGCTCTTGCTTTTTATCCCGTTACAATTTTTTCAAGCAGGGTCGGCGGTACGCTCACGCCGTTTTTATCCCTTACCCGCATAATATCGCCGCTCACCTCGTCTATAAGCATAATGCCGCCGCTCCTGTCCCGCCCGAACTCAAGCTTGATATCAATCAGCTCGAGCTCCTTTTCAGCGAGCGCGTCTTTTATTACGCCCGAGATTTTTTTCACGAGCAGGGCAAGCGTATCGTGCTCTTCGCCCGTAAGTATGCCGAGCGCAGCAAGCGCCTCGCGGGTAATCAGCGGGTCGCCGCGTTCGTCGTCCTTAAGCGTAATTTCAACCAGTGCGTCGAGCGCCTGTCCCTCCGCCGCGTACCCCCCGTAACGCCGCACGAAGCTGCCCGCAGCTTTATAACGGCAGATTACCTCGACGCCTTTGCCGAAGATTGCCGCAGGCTTCACGGTCATTTCCGCCTTTTCCGTGTCGCAGCTTACGAAGTGCGTAGGATAGCCGGCGGCGTTGATTCTGCTGAACAGATAGTCTGAAAGCCTGAGCCCCGCTTTGCCTTTGCCGTCGATTTTACCGATAATCCGGTTCTCTCCCGGGTCAAACTCGCCCGTTTCGGGAGAGCCGCAGGCATCGTCCTTGAAGCGAAGCAGATAGTTGCCGTCCGCAAGCTCGTATACGTCCTTGGTTTTGCCCTTGTAGATTAGGTTCATATTTTCATTAAGCCCTTTCTTTACCAACAAGAAATGAAAAGTTTCGTTTTCCCCGATTTAGTTATATTTATTTTTAAACTTTTCACCATGTCCTTTCTGCACCAACGAATAATAAAAAGTTTCGTTTTCCCCGGCTCGGTATCATTTATTTTTAAACTTTTAATTCTCCCTTATTTTACAGCATCACAAACAAACTATCCGTATCTACATAATAGTTTTTCGGGTTATTCCTGTTAACCCAAACCCGAACCTCTTTTCCCATGAATTCTTCGGGATAAAAGGTTATCGCGTCACTTGCAAATATGTAGGTCTGCCCGTCCTGCTCATAAGCGCACTTCATGACATAGGTCGGCATGCTGTTGATTGTTACCAGCCCCGGCCCCGCGCCGATGATTTTCGCCGTAACGCTGTCGCCGGCGGCAATCAGCGCCCTGCGTCTGTTCGCTTTTTTCACGGTACGCATGAATAAACCTGCGCCGACGCCTAAAAACGGCACGCCGATTAAAGTGAAAATCATGCCTAATATGCGATAGAGCTGCCGGGCTTCTTCGATTGTCGTGACCGGACGGTTGTTAATCCTTGCGCTTTGCGGGACTCCCTCGGGCGGTGAAAGCAGGAAAACCAAACCGAGTATGGAAAATATAAGCCCTACGCCGCCGAAAACCCCGATTATTATTTTTTTAACGTGATTCATTTAAATTCCCTTTTGAAATAGCTTTTCGGATGCCGGCAGACAGGGCACACCCCGACCGCCTCTTTCCCGAAGTGCAGGTGACCGCAGTTCATGCACTCCCATGTAACGTCGCTGTCCGCGGTGAACACCGTCCCGCTCTGCACTTTTTCGAGCAGTGCGCGGTAACGCTCCTCATGGTGCTTCTCAATTTTGCCGACCATCTCGAACAGCGCGGCGATGTCATGGAAGCCCTCCTCCTTTGCCGTCGCGGCGAAGCCCGCATACATCTGCATCCACTCTTCGTTCTCGCCGCTCGCGGCGTCAAGGAGGTTCTGCGCGGTTTCGGGTACGTCGCCGTCATTGAGCAGCTTGAACCAAATCTTCGCATGCTCTTTTTCGTTGTCGGCGGTTTCAAGGAACACTTTCGCGATGTCCTCAAAGCCGTCTTTCTTTGCCCTGCCCGCATAATAGGTGTATTTATTACGCGCCTGCGATTCCCCCGCGAAAGCGGTCATGAGGTTCTGCTCAGTTTTCGTGCCTTTTAAGTTTGCCATATTTTCACCATGTCCTTTCTGCACCAACGAGGAATAAAAAAGTTTCGTTTTCCCGGTTTATTGCCGCTTGTTTCAACCTTTTTATCCTCCCTGTATTGTTTATAATACAGCAATTCTACGTGAAATGTGGAATTGCCATAACAGCAAGAATCGCTGTCTGCCGCCACCGGTGGCGACCGCCTACATTAACTTCATATCAATGTCAAGCGGAGCTGCTATAATAGAATCCCCTTACTGAGCACTTTCCAGCTCTATGCCCAAAAGCCTTAGCCAGTCCTCCGCCGTCATTAGCTTAAGCCAGTCCTCAGGTTTAAACTGATTCAGACATTTCGTGCAGCATATGCCTTTTCCTGTTATTTGCGCGGATTTGCCGTCAATAAGCTTTTTACAGACATCGCATTTTTTACCGTTATCCTTTGACGGCGAAGCGGGCTTCGGTTCTCCGACAGGTTTTTGTTCTCCGGCAGGCTTCGGTGTTTCATTAACTGTCAGCTGCCCGCTGTCAGCTGTCAATTGCGCAAGCACCATCGCTCCGTACGCAGGAACAACCACCTCTCGCGAAACATCGTGCACGCCGCTGCCGAGCACATCGGTGTAATTTCCGTTTCCGCCGAGGCTCATGCGCTGCGGGCTGCCGCTCGCGTTAATCAGCGCATAAACCGCCTCGCCGCCGCACTCGCGCGCAAACGCGTAGTACTGGTTGTTAAGCACAACCTGCCTGTATCCGCCTGCATAGAGCGGCTTTAAAGACGCATGAGCCTTGGCGAGCCGCGCAATCGTGTCGGTGAGCGCAGTATCCGCGTGCTCTCCGAGCCTGAACTCAGGGCGCAGCGCGTCGTCGCCTTGCGATTTGTCAGCTTTTAAGCCGTATTCCGAGCCGTAATAAACCCCCGGAACGCCCGGCATGGTGAACATCAGCGTATATACTCCCGCAAGATGCTGCTCATTCTTCAAGCCGCTGGCAATCCTGCTTACATCGTGGTTGTCGGCGAATATATAGAGTTGTTTTCCCCTGTCACCGTACAGGCTGCCCATACGGTTAATCGAGTGTGCGATTTCAAACATGTTAAGGTCGTTAAAGCTCGAGAAGAGCCCTTTGTAGCACTGATAATTCGTCACACTGTCGAGCATTTCGGGATTGAACCATTTATTATAGTCGCCGTGCAGCGTTTCGCCCATCAGCCAGAAGTCGGACATGAGCCCTTTGCAGTGGCGGCGCAGCTCCCGCAGAAAATCAAGCTCAAGGCAGTAAGCCACGTCAAGGCGCAGCCCGTTGATGCCGAACTCGTTGTACCAGCCTGTAACGGCGTCGAATATATGCTGCTTCACGGCGGGGTTGTGCTGATTGAGCCTGACAAGGTCGTAGTGACCCTCCCAGCCCTCATAGAAAAACCCGTCGTTGTTATTCGAGTTGCCGTCGCGGATATGAAACCAGTCTTTATAAGAAGAAGCAAACTTCTTCTCGCGCACGTCCTTGAACGCCCAAAAGTCCCGCCCGACGTGGTTGAACACGCCGTCAAGAACTATTCTGATTCCCGCCGCTTTCAGCTCTTTGCAAACCGCGGCGAAATCGGCGTTCGTACCCAGGCGGGGGTCTATTTTCGTATAGTCGGCGGTGTCGTAGCCGTGACGGGTCGAATCAAACACGGGTCCGAAGTAAATCGTGTTGAAGCCCATGTTCTTTATGACGGGAATATGCTTTATTATGTTCAGAACAGGCGCGTCGCCCTTGCCGCCGGCATCGTTGCGCCCAACGTACCCGAAAGGATAAATATGGTAAACAACCGCATTGTCGAACCAGTTCATAAGTTATACCGCCTTTTAATAAGATAATTAAATTTTAACACAAAATAAAGTTTTTGTCAATTAAAAAAAGCCTTTGACTTATCAGTAAAACTATGCTATAATTAATGTACCTTTTGCTTAATTGTTAAAAATATATCATATAATTCAGGAGGACAGGCTTATGGCTATGGTAAAATGTTCCACGCCCTTTGCGGGAACAGCGGAGCAGGAAACAAAACTAATCCGGCTCATTCACGAAATCAAAGACGAAAAAGGTTCGCTCATGCGAGTATTACAGGAGGCGCAGGAAATCTACGGTTACCTGCCAATCGAAGTGCAAACCCTAATTGCAAGGGAACTCTCAATACCGCTCGAGAAAATCTACGGCGTAGTGACGTTCTACTCGCAGTTCTCGCTCAAGCCCAAAGGCAAGTATCAAATCGGGGTCTGCATGGGCACTGCCTGCTACGTGCGCGGCGCGGGCGTAATACTCGACAAGTTCCGCAAGCTGCTGAACATAAAGGGCGACGAAGTGACGCCCGACGGCCTCTTTTCCATCAACGACTGCCGCTGTATCGGCGCATGCGGTCTTGCCCCGGTAATCACCATCAACGAGGACGTTTACGGACGGCTCTCGTCCACGGGCGAGGAAGTCGAGGAAATACTGTCGAAATACAAGGAATAATAAAAAGGTAACAAGGAATAATGAATAAAGTCCACCAAACAGCTATACGGTAATTGCTACTTATTCATTATTAATTATTAATTATGTTGGAGCTGTCACTTAACATATTAGACATCGCGCAGAACAGCGTTAAAGCCGGGGCAAAGCTTATCGCGGTTGCCGTGGAAGTAAACACGGCTTCGGACACGCTGACAGTGCTGATTAACGACGACGGCTGCGGTATGACGCACGAGCAGCTTGAAAAGGTCACCGACCCGTTCTTCACCACCCGCGACACGCGCAGCGTCGGGCTGGGAGTGCCTTTTTTCAAGGACGCGGCTGAGAGCACGGGCGGCTCTTTCAATATCGCGTCGGCTCCCGGCGCGGGAACAAAGGTTTCTGCCGTCTTCGGGCTCTCGCACATAGACCGTGTGCCTCTCGGCGACATGAACGCAACGGTGGAAATGCTCGTCTTTTATAACACGCACATTGATTTTTTGTACCGGTATAAGGTTGACGGCGCGGAGTTTACGCTCGACACGCGGGAAATCAAGGAGCTGCTTGAAGGCGCGCCCATCGACGCGCCGGAGGTTAAAGACTTTATCAGCGAGTTTTTAAAGGAAAACTCAATGGAGGTCAATAAAGGCAGAATATTTTAAAATAACGAATAGTATAAAGCACACTTGTGCGCAAAGGGCTTATTAAAAAGCTGTTATCAATTTAAACCCGCATGAACGGGGAAAACGAAAGTATAAAGCACACTTGTGCGGAAAGGACTTATAGAAAATATGAAAAGTTTAGCTGAACTCAAGGCAATCAAGGAGAAAATGCAGGGACAGGTCGGCGTCAGAAGCAACGACCATGCGGGAACGCGCGTAGTCGTCGGCATGGCTACCTGCGGAATCGCGGCGGGAGCGCGCCCCGTGCTGCAGGTCATATCGCAGCTCGTGCAGGAAAAGAACATCGCGGACGTATCCGTTTCACAGACGGGCTGCATCGGGCTTTGCCAGTATGAGCCGATTGTCGAGGTCTATAATAAGGACGGCGAGAAAGTAACCTATATAAACATGAACGAGCAAAAGGCCCGCGAAGTTGTTGACAGACATTTAATCCGCGGTCAGGTTGCAACAGAATATTTAGTCGGAAATATGAATAATTAAAAAGAATAAAATAAGCAAAGATAAAACTATTATATCTGCATTGCCGGGGAAAACGAAAGTTTGCATTTTCTTGCGGTAAATAAAAAACAAGCAAAAACAGAACTATTATATCTGCATTACCGGGGAAAACGAAAGTTTGCAGTTTTCTGCGGTAAATAAAAAATAAGCAAAAACAGAACTATTATATCTGCATTATCGGGGAAAACGAAAGTTTGCAATTTCTTGCGGTAAATAAAAAACAAGCAAAAACAGAACTATTATATCTGCATTATCGGGGAAAACGAAAGTTTGTAATTCTCTCCGGTAAAGAAAGGACTATATTAAATATGTTTCGTTCACACGTATTGGTCTGCGGCGGTACAGGCTGCCACGCATCGGGCTGCGCGGCTCTTTTTCCGGCGCTTGAAACCGAGCTGAAAAAGCACGGCCTTGAAAAGGAAGTGGGCGTGGTGCAAACCGGCTGCTTCGGGCTTTGCGCCCTGGGTCCCATTATGATTGTTTATCCCGAGGGCTCTTTCTACTCGCTCGTAAAAGAAAGCGACATACCCGAAATAGTTGCCGAACACCTGCTCAAAGGGCGCGTTGTTGACCGCCTGCTCTATCATGAAACCGTCTGCCCTGAGCACGGGGTAAAATCCCTTAACGACACAGGCTTTTATAAGAAGCAGCTGCGCGTCGCGCTGCGCAACTGCGGCGTAATCAACCCCGAATGTATCGATGAATATATAGGCTCGGACGGCTACGAGGCTCTCGGCAAGTGCATTACGGAAATGACGCCAGATGATGTTATAAAAATCATATCAGACTCCGGACTGCGCGGACGCGGCGGCGGCGGCTTCCCGACGGGACGCAAGTGGCAGCTGGCGAAGAACTTAGTGCCCGACGCCGACCAAAAGTACGTCTGCTGCAACGCCGACGAGGGCGACCCGGGCGCGTTCATGGACAGAAGTGTCTTAGAGGGCGACCCGCACGTTCTGATTGAAGCCATGGCGATTGCAGGCTACGCTATCGGCGCGGATATGGGCTATGTCTATATCAGAGCCGAGTATCCCATTGCCGTAAGCCGGCTTAATATTGCAATAAAACAAGCGCGTGAATACGGGCTTTTGGGGAATAATATATTCGGAACAGACTTCTGCTTCGATTTGGAAATCAGGCTTGGCGCGGGCGCGTTCGTCTGCGGCGAGGAAACCGCGCTTATGACTTCGATTGAGGGGCACCGCGGCGAGCCGAATCCCCGCCCGCCGTTCCCCGCTGAAAAAGGTCTGTGGGGCAAGCCGACAATTCTCAGCAACGTCGAAACCTATGCCAATATTCCGCAGATTATCTTAAAAGGCGCGGACTGGTTCGCCTCGATGGGAACGGAAAAATCCAAGGGCACGAAAGTGTTCGCGCTGGGCGGCAAAATAAACAACACCGGGCTTGTTGAAGTCCCGATGGGCACTACGCTGCGCGAAGTTATATACGAAATCGGCGGCGGCATACCCGACGGCAAGGAGTTCAAGGGAGCTCAGACCGGCGGACCCTCGGGCGGCTGTATTCCCATGTCGCAGATTGACGTTCCTATTGATTATGACAACCTTATAGCAATAGGCTCCATGATGGGCTCGGGCGGACTGATTGTCATGGACGAGGACAACTGCATGGTCGACATGGCAAAGTTTTTCTTAGAATTTACGGTTGACGAGTCCTGCGGAAAGTGTACGCCCTGCAGAATCGGCACGAAGCGGCTTTACGAGCTCCTTGAAAAAATCACCTCCGGCAACGGTGAGATGGAAGATTTAGATAAAATCGAAGAATTATGCAAATATATTAAAGATAATTCACTCTGCGGGCTCGGGAATTCAGCTCCGAACCCCGTGCTCTCCATGTACCATAACTTCAGGGACGAGTATATCGCGCACATAAAGAACAAGAAATGCCCTGCGGGCGTCTGCGAGGATTTGGTTACTTACAGGATTATAGACGAAAAGTGCAAGATGTGCACGGCTTGTATAAAAGTCTGCCCCGTCGACGCGATTACGGGCGCGGTGAAGCAGCCGCACTTCATAGACCCTGTAAAGTGCATTAAATGCGACGCCTGCGTAAGCAAGTGTAAGTTCGACGCTATTGTAAAAGAGTAAAAAACGACCTTTTTTATTCCAAACAAAACTATGCAAACAAGGAGGAATCATCATGAGTGAACATGATACCAGACGTAATGACAAGCATTATCTTTTCCAACTATTGAAAATTAAACAAGGCGTAGAAAGCGTTGAAGGTGTCATCGCACAATATTCCGCTTCTATGAACGATGAAGATGTTGAAAGCGTAAACGTAAGGTTTAAGTCTTTAATAGAGGAAAAAAAATAACCAAGGAGAACAATTATGGTAAACATAAAAATCAACGGTATAGCCTGTCAGGTCGAGGAGGGCACAACCATACTCGAAGCGGCGCGCATGAATAATATCCGCATCCCCACTCTCTGCTGGCTTAAGGAAATGAACGAAATCGGCGCGTGCAGAATCTGCGTGGTCGAGAAGAGCTGGGCGCGGTCTTTGGTCGCCGCCTGCGTTTATCCCATTTCAAAAGCGGACGAGGGCTGTGAAATAAAAACGCACAGCAAAAGAGTGCTCGAGAGCAGAAAGACAACGCTTGAACTGCTGCTCTCCGACCATAACCAGAAGTGCCTCTCCTGCTCGAGAAGCGGATACTGCGAGCTTCAGGACCTCTGCAAGGAGCTCGGCGTTGAGAACGCGGACAGGTTCGACGGCGCGAAAAATGAATACGACATTGACGACAGCTCATGCTCGCTGTACCGCGACAACAACAAGTGCATAAACTGCCGCCGCTGCGTTTCCATGTGCAATAACGTGCAGGGAATAGGCGTAATCGGTGGGAATAACCGCGGCTTTAAAACCGAGATTGCCTGTGCATTCAACATGGATTTGGCGCAGACGAGCTGCGTTTCCTGCGGGCAGTGCATAACCGTCTGCCCTACAGGCGCGCTCTCTGAAAAAGACGACACCGACAAGGTTTGGGACGCGCTCAGCGACCCGGAGAAGGTTGTAGTAGTGCAGACTGCGCCAGCAGTGCGCGCTTCGCTCGGCGAGCATTTCGGAATTGAAATGGGCACGCCCGTAGAGGGCAAGATGGCAACAGCGCTGCGTATGCTCGGCTTTAATCACGTGTTCGACACGAATTTCGGCGCGGACCTTACTGTAATGGAAGAAGCAAGCGAATTATTAGAACGTATTAATAAAAGCAGCGATAATGCGGGCGGAAGCGCTCCGCTGCCTATGATAACCTCCTGCTCACCCGGCTGGGTTCGTTTCTGTGAAGCGTATTACCCCGAGCTTATTCCGAATCTTTCAACCTGCAAATCTCCGCAGCAGATGACCGGCGCGATTATTAAAAGCTACTTTGCGGGTAAGAACAACATCGACCCTAAAAACATCGTCAGCGTTTCGGTTATGCCGTGCGTGGCGAAGAAGTTTGAGCTCTCGCGCTTAGACCAGAGCGGCGCAGGCAAAGACCTGCAGGACGTCGACTATTCAGTCACCACCCGCGAGCTCGCAAAGATGATTGACAAGGCGGGGATTCGTTTTGCGGAGCTTTCCGACGGCGAGTTCGACTCACCCCTCGGCAAAGGTACGGGCGCGGCTGTTATCTTCGGTGCGACAGGCGGCGTCATGGAGGCCGCTCTCAGAACCGCCGTGTGGAAGCTCACCGGCGAAACTCCGGAAAGCCCCGTGGACTTTAAGGAAGTGCGCGGCGTAGCCGGCATTAAATTCGCGGACTTTAACGTTGCGGGCAGGGAAGTAAAAGTCGCGGTTGCAAGCGGACTTGCGAACGCACGAAAGCTGCTTGACGACGTGAAAAGCGGCAGGACAAAAGCCGACTTCATCGAAATCATGGCGTGCCCCGGCGGCTGCGTGAACGGCGGCGGGCAGGTGATTGTAAAATCCGATGTTCGCAATTTCACGGACATTCAGGCAGAGCGCGCAAAGGCGCTGTACAGCCTTGACGAAAGCAGAGAGGCGCGCAAAAGCCACGAAAGCCCCGACATGAAAGCGATTTATTCTGAGTTCCTGGGCGAGCCGGGCGGTAAAAAAGCGCATGAATTATTGCATACAAGCTACAGGGCGAGCAATTTAAGCAAGTGAGTTTTAAAATAAAACAAGCTTTACCGCGAAAACGCAGTTTTCATTATTCTTTTGCAAAGAAAAAACTTAGAACGTGTATTCAATAACGCTCAACACTCATATTTTGACACATTTTGCGCCACATTTCAGTTATTGAATACACGTTCTTAATTAAAACAACAATGAATAAATAATAATGAATAAGGAGTAGTGAATAATTATTCATTATTCCTTATTACATATTGATTAAGAGGTGTTCGGCATGAAATTCTTTATACTTACCGGAAATCCGAAATCCGACGGCTTATGCAAGCTTATAACCGAAGAAATCGAGCGCGGAGCAAAAGCGGGCGGCGCCGAGGTCGAGGTCGCCACCTGCGGCAAAGTCGAGCGCTGCCGCGTTTGCAGCGACGGCTGGGGAACCTGCCGCAACAGCAACATCTGCGAATTCGGCGACGACGGCTTCAACCATTTGCAGAAGAAAATGCAGCAAGCAGATTTGTTTTGCATTATTTCGCCTGTCTACTGGGGCGAGATGGCGGAGGGGCTAAAGTCGTTTACAGACAAGCTTCGCCGTTGTGAATTCGCAGCTTCAACCATTGACGGCGCACTCAAAGGAAAGCAGACGCTTCTTGTGGCCTCTGCGGGCGGCTCAGGCAACGCGCTGCTTCCCTGCCTGCAGCAGATGGAGCGGTTTTGCCAGCATACAGGGGCTGTGATTTTCGACTGCATAGGAGTGAACCGCTGGAATCAGAGCTACAAAAAAACCGCCGCCTATAACGCCGCGAAGCTAATGGCAGAGGGCGTGAAGAACGGCGAAACCATCGAATAAGGTGCGTCAATAATCTGCGGCTGTTTAAACCCGCCGCTTAAAGGAAGATAATCCGCTTTCGCATTGCGCGGAAGCGGTGGAATGAAAAATGCTTGATGTGATTTTACCGGGGACGGGCGGAATGCTCCCGTCAGATACGCGCTGGCTTTCCTGCTGCTGGCTCGAAAGCCAGGGGCGCGCCGTACTTATCGACTGCGGCGAGGGCACGCAAATCGCCCTCAAAAAGCAGAATTTACGGCTCGGCAACGTGGAAGTGCTGCTGATTACGCACTTCCATGCAGACCATATCTCGGGGCTTCCGGGGCTGCTGCTTTCGCTCGGCAACTACGGCAAAACCTCTCCGCTGCTGATTGCGGGCCCCAGGGGACTGGAAAAGGTCGTGAGCTCGCTGTTGATTATAGCGCCGAACCTGCCGTTTCCGATTGAATTTAAGGAGCTTTTCGGCGGAACCTCCGGCTCGGAAGCTTTCAGTATCGAAAATATGCAGATTGAATCTTTCCGGCTTCGCCACGGAATGATTTGCCTCGGCTATAAAATCACGCTGCTGCGCAAGCCGGTATTCAACCCCGAAAAAGCCGCCGCGCTTGGTATTCCCGTGCAGCTTTACAAAGTTCTGCACGCGGGCGGGAGCGTCACTCATGAGGGGCGGACGATTACGCCCGGCATGGTACTCGACGGCGAGCGCGCGCCCATTCAGGTCGGCTATTACACCGACACGCGGGCATTCACGGAAATCGCGGGATTTATGAAAGGCGTGGATTTGCTCATCGCCGAGGGTATGCACGGCGACGAGGAGCTGCGGGACAAGATTCACGAGAAGAAGCACTCGATGTTCCGTGAAAGTGCGAAGATTGCCGCTCTTGCGGGTGCTAAAAAGCTCTGGCTGACGCACTACAGCCCCGCGCTTGCAAGTCCAAAAGAGTATTTGGCTTCCGCGCGTGAAGTTTTCCCGAGAACCAAGGCGGGTTATGACGGGATAAAAATAACACTGCCGGAGCAGCGGAGCAAAAAAACTTCTTGACAAAAATATTTTTTATGGTATAATAAATATGATGAAGGAAATTTAATGTTCATTAGCTCATGCGAGCGAATACCCGAGAGATGACGCTCTCGGGTATTCATTTTGGTTAGTCGTTGCGCTTGAGGCAGTCCAACCATTTGCTCAAACGGTCGCCAAGCAACCTCGCCATAACTGCCGTGATGATGGAAATTATGTAGCTCATTAGCTCACCTCCTCCTGTCGGAGAGAGTCAACGACACAATAAGAATAGCATAAACGAAAAAGTTTGTCAAACTTTGTAAAAGGAGAAAATAAATATGCGCGCTGCCCAGTTTGCAAAAGAGCCCGCAACCATCGACGCGCAGCTCGCGAAGCTGGAGTTCCGCGGCTGTATCATCGAGGACAAAACCTACGCAAAGTTTATACTTGAGAAAATCAACTACTACCGTCTTGCGAATTACTTCGCGGTATATCAGCAAAACAACAAGCGTTACCGCGGCGGGACAAGCTTTAATAAAGTGCTGAAGCTGTACGAGTTCGACCGCAAGCTGCGCGGGCATCTGCTGATTTTCCTTGAGGAAATCGAGATATCAATGCGGGCGGCTATTTCAAACTTTCATGCGTTGAAATACGGCGCGCTCGGTTATCTCAGCGACTCCGCCTTTAACCATCATCATAATCATCACCACTTCATGTCGCGAATCGACAGGCTGAAAGAGAAAAACACCGACATAAACTTTGTTTCGCACTACAACAGCAAGCACATGGGCGCGTTCCCGCTCTGGGTAATAATGGAGCTTTTCAGCTTCGGTATGCTCGCTCATTTCTTCAAAAGCCTGCACAGGCAGGACAAGAAAGAAATCGCGGAGCGGCACTTCTCGGGGTTGTTTCCGGCGGGACACATTGAATCATGGCTCGAGAGCATGGCTGCGCTGCGCAATCATTGCGCGCATTATGCACGCCTATACTCAAGCAGGCTTGAGCCCGTGCCGAAGCCCCTTGATGACCTGTCGTTCAAAATGGGCGGCGATTTGTTCAGCTTCATCTATGTAATCAAGCTGATGAACAAGCACCTTTCCGGCAGCGAGAAAATCGAGGCACACCTCGCGGCGCTGCTCGAGGAGTACGCGGAGGTAGCGGAGCTTGCGGTACTGGGGTTTCCGGAAAACTGGGAGGAATTTTTAGAATGAGCATGCAGCTTCAAAATGAATTTTCAAGATTAAAAAGCTCGGTTAAAGGCTTAAAGCGATTTGCGGCGTTCTTTATTTTTACAGGGATTCTGCTTATAATCGGCACAATGTATGCAGGGAATACCGAGAGCCTGCCGACAGAGCTGCGAATTTTTATGATTATAGCGGCAATGGGCAGTTTTATAACTGCGGTAATTCTGCATATTATTGCAGTGCGCAAGAAATGGAAACTCGAAAGCTTTGTAACGGACAACGTAACATCGCTCGCACTCTCGGAGGTGTTTGAGCTTGCCGAATATGCGCCGAATAAAGGACCGGCGCATAGTGTAATCAGGAATACGGGTTTGATTGAAAACTGGGACAACTGTTACGGCAGCAATATGGTACGCGGGCGTTATAAGGGAATAAGCTTCGAGTTTTCCGACATAGAGCTGACTGAAGAAATTGTGTCAGAAGATGCCGACGGAAAGCAAAGCACGAGCGAACATCAGCGTTTTAAGGGGCAGTGGCTCATCCTTGAAACAACCGGGCAAATTAAAAGTGAGCTGCGCCTGCGCCAGAAAGCGCACGCTAAAAGCGCAAAAAGCACCATAGAAACCGAAAACATGGCGTTCAACGCTAAGTTTCAAATAGAATCAAGGGACGGCCTCGGTACTTTTATGATTCTGACCCCGCTTTTCATGGAGAGAATCATTCAGGCGAAAACCCTCGCAAACGGTACTACAAGCATATATTTCGGCGGGCGGCAGGTTCACATCGCCGTACAGAATAATCGTAATCTGTTTAAGCTCTCGCCAAAGAAAAGCGCGCACGGAAACATAGAATCCCTGCGCGAATATCAGCGGAGCGAGATAAGGTATATAACAGATATTTTAGATGTGTTTCTGCTTTGTGAAAATTTGTTCGGATAAAAAAGAAGAAAGCGGCTTTTCAGCCGCTTTCTTCTTTTTCCTCGTTCGATTCGTCGGAAATAACCATCTGCTCGACCTTGCTTTGAATCGCTTTCAAACTGAACACCGATAAATCAAGCATACTTGTTACGCGCGTTATTTCGTTGAACAGTTTAAGATAAGCCTTTTTGTAATCCATGTTTTCACCTCCCCTTATCACATAATAACATAAATACACCTTTATGTCAAGTGTATATAACACTGTATTTGAGGTGTTTCATTTTGTGCTGGTTTGCTATATAATTTAAGTGCGGAGGTTATTATGAAAAAATTTTATATCGAGAAAGAAGAGCATGTAAATAAAACATTCAGATTTTCTAAAAATCTTGTCGAGCGCATGAACAAGATATGCGACAACAAAAATATCAGTTTAAACAAACTTGTTGTTAAATGTATTGAATTTGCTCTTGATAATTCTGATATGGAGAATTAAAAAGAAATAAATAAAAATCAGCCGTTTTTCATGTAAAAACGGCGTTTTTTTCTCATTTTTCTCTTGAAATTTCTCCTAAAATATGGTATACTATAAATAATTATATATGGATTGGCGGCAGACCGCCGGTCTGCACAAAAGAAAGGCTTACATTGTGAACGAAATAAAGGAATTGGAACTGCCCGAAATCAAGGAGAAAGAGGAGCTCACGCAGGTCACTGCCGACTACGGCGCGAACGACATTCAGGTGCTCGAGGGGCTCGAGGCCGTGCGCAAGCGCCCCGGTATGTACATCGGTAGCACGGGTGCTTCGGGCCTGCACCATTTAGTATACGAAATCACCGACAACGCCGTGGACGAGGCGCTGGCGGGCTTTTGCGATGTAATAGACGTGAAGATTCTACCGGGCAACATAATAGAAATCACCGACAACGGGCGCGGTATTCCTGTCGGAATCCATCCTACAGAGGGCGTTTCCGCGGCGACAGTGGTATATACCGTGCTTCATGCGGGCGGCAAGTTCGGCGGCGGCGGCTATAAGGTCGCGGGCGGGCTGCACGGCGTCGGCGCGTCAGTCGTGAACGCGCTTTCTGAGTGGCTCGAGCTGCGCATCTGCGACGGCGAGAACGTGCACTTCCAGCGCTTTGAGCGCGGCGGCTACGAGAAACAAATGAAAATAATCGAGCCCGCCGCAAAAGCCGGACAAACCTACACGACAGTACGCTTCCTTGCGGACAGCGAAATATTCGCGACGCTCGAGTACGATTATATCACGATTTCGGAGCGTATGCGGGAGCAGGCGTTCCTCAACGGCGGACTGAAAATAAACGTCACGGATTTACGGGACGACGAGGATATAAAAGGCGACTCTTTTAAGTATGAGGGAGGAATCGTCAGCTACGTGAAGTGGCTGCAGAAGAAGCGCGGCGCGGACGTGCTGCATGAGGACGTGGTGTATCTTGACGGCGTGATTGACGACATAACGGTGGAGGTTGCTTTCCAGTATAACACGGACTTCAACAGCGAGGCGGTGCGCTCTTTCGCAAACAATATTCACACCGTCGAGGGCGGCACGCACGAAACAAGCTTCAAGCGCGCGCTGAACAAGGTCGTGAACGACTTTGTGCTCAAGCACGTCAAGGAAAACGCGCCCAAGCGCAAGGCGAAAGTTAAAAACAAAAAAGGCGAGGAGGAAAAGGAATTTACCTCCATTTCGGGCGAGGCTATACGCGAAGCGATTAACGCCGTAATCAGCGTAAAGCTGCCGGAATGCGAGTTTGAGGGACAGACCAAGTCCAAGCTCGGCAATCCGGAAGTAGGTCCTGCGGTGTACCGCATAGTCGCAGAGAAGCTGACCTACTACTTCGAGGAAAACCCCGAAACAGTCGCGATTATCGTACAGAAGTCAATCAACTCACAGGCGGCGCGGGACGCGGCGCGCAAAGCGATGGAAGCCAAGCGCAAGAGCGCGCTCGACGGCGCGGGACTGCCCGGCAAGCTCGCCGACTGCCACAACAAAGACCCCGACAAGACCGAGGTTTACATCGTGGAGGGCGACAGTGCGGGAGGCAGCGCGAAGCAGGGCAGGAACAGCGAATTTCAGGCTATCCTGCCGCTCTGGGGCAAGATGCTCAACGTTGAAAAGGCGCGCATTGACAAGGTTTTCGGCAACGAAAAGCTGCTGCCCGTGGTAAAGGCGCTCGGCACGGGGCTCGGCGACGACTTTGATTTATCGAAACTGCGTTACGGGCGAGTGGTAATCATGGCGGACGCGGACGTTGACGGCTCGCATATCCGCACGCTGCTGCTGACTTTCTTCTTCCGCTTCATGCGCCCGCTTATTGAAAACGGGCATATATACATCGCGCAGCCGCCGCTTTTCAAGGTCTACCGCGGCAACTCCGAGAAAAACGTCCGCTACGCTTATAACGAAGCCGAGCGCGACGCTTCCGTCAGCGAGCTTGCGGGCGAGAACAATGCAAAGGTGGACGTGCAGCGGTTCAAGGGGCTGGGTGAAATGAACCCCGACCAGCTCTGGGAAACGACGATGAACCCCGAAACGCGCACGATGGTTAAGGTCGAGCTCGAGGACGCAGCGATTGCCGACGAGATTTTTTCAATCCTCATGGGCGACAAGGTCGAACCGCGGCGGGAATTTATCGAAAAGAACGCGAGATATGTGACGAATCTGGATATTTAGCCACCTCCGTCATTAACCTGCAGCCCAAGCAGAAACCTGACCAAAAATCCCTTTTAGCATATTCATCTTCTATTATAATCCGTGCATCCTGATAATCTGAGAAAAGCCGCTTTTCTTTCTTGCCAAGCACATTCCAAAGCTTATCTTCGATTTTATTTGCTTTTTGCTGTTCGCAGGAATTTATTGGCGAGGCGTCCTCAAAAGCGTGATACAACTCTTCAATGATATTTTTCATGATTTTGTACCTTTCTTTATCTTATTTTATTTTATTTGTGCCCTATAGGGCGCGTCACATTTTTATTATAACATGCCCCATAGGGCTTGTCAATAGTTTTTATTTATTTTTTGGAGATTATTATGTTTGATTTAGGAAACCATTTAAGAAATTTAAGAAATGATAAGAGCTTAACGCAAAAGCAGGTTGCAGAAATGATTAACGCCGGCTTACGTAATTATATTCGTTATGAAACAAACGCAAGGAAGCCGTCTTATGAATTTCTGATTGCGCTCGCAGACTTGTATGATGTTTCGCTTGATTATCTTGTCGGGCGGTCGGACGAGCCTGAGAAGAGATAAATTCAAACAAGCGGTAAAAACGCTTTAGAGTATAACTTTTATTGCAAGCTGTATTTACAACTCCACGCCCTCGGGGTCGTGTGTTTATTATATCATGACTCCGCGGACGTGTCAATAGTTTTTAAAAAATATTTTTTATGAGGTTAATAATGTTTCATGAACGTCTAAAGGTTTTAAGAAAATCAAAGGGTATTTCACAAAAACAAGTGGCTTTGGATACAGATTTAAGCGAGCGTAATTATCAGCGTTATGAAGCGGGCGACAGAAAACCTATGTATGAAGCGTTAATTGCTCTTGCCGATTATTTCGATGTATCCCTTGATTATCTTGTCGGGCGGTCGGACGAACCTGAGAGGAGATAAATTCAAACAATGCGAAATATAAGTAAGTGCTAATTTTATTATACACTTATTTATATTTCGTGTCAATAGTTTTTAATAAATTTTTAAGGAATTTTTATGGCTAATTTTAGTGAACGTATAAAACTTTTAAGAATAAAAAAGAATTTAAGGCAAATTGATATGGCTGAGGCTTTAAACTGTACCAACAGGCATTATCAGTTTTTTGAATATGGAAGAAGCTACCCTTCTTTTAATAAACTGATTATTCTTGCCGATTATTTCGATGTATCCCTTGATTATCTTGTCGGACGGTCGGACGAGCCTGAGAGGAGATAAATGAACATAATTTATTCAAAACGAGCAATGAAAGCATTTGAACTCATTATGAGGCTCGCTCCGGACGATATAGCCGCGCACAACATAGCTATGGAAGAATACCGGCGCGGTGAAACCATTCGCCATGAAGATATTGACTGGAGCTGAAACATTGACAAACCAAATCAACTACACCAACACAATCCCCGAAATACGCCGCGCTTACGCGCTTTTCCGGCGCAAATATGCGCTGCCGCGCATGCTGCCGATGACTGCTTTGCTGCTGCTGACGATTGTATTTGGAATCGACTTTATAATCAAAAACCCGTCCGGCTATATCGGCTACATTCTGACCGCACTATGCGCGGGAATGTTGATTTCGCTGTGGTCGCGCCCGTTTTTAGCGGCGCGGCGGCTTATCAGCACAATCGAAGCCCTCGGCAGGGACGAGAGATACATCGCCCGCTTCCTGGACGACAGGATTGAGGTGGACACCGAAATTGTGCCGCTTGAAGCGGAATCAGAGCTGGTTGCGATTTCGGGGCAGGGAATCGACACGGTCGAAAACCCCGAAGTTATTAAGGAAGCAGAGCTGATTCAGGCGGAAACCTCTGTTTACAGGCACAGCGCGGAAACGCTGTACTCCGTGGAAGACGGCGAGCTCTTCTGCCTGTTCGTGAATAAGGCGCTGTTTCATATCTTCCCGAAACGCTGCATGACAGAAGAACAAACCGAAGCGGTAAGAAATTATTTTAAGGAAAAAGCTATATAGCGGCAACACCGCAGGCAGTATTCGCTTAAATTTAATAAGAACAGGAAAAAGGTTAAAAAAATACAGCTGAATCAGGGAAAACGTTGTTACCGTGATTCGTTTGTGAAGAAAGGCTTAATAAAGTATAAATGGAAATCAAACTTATGCATCCGGACGAAAAAATCATAACACGCGATATAGAAAAAGAAATGCGAACCTCGTTCATGGACTACTCCATGTCGGTAATTGTGGCGCGCGCGCTGCCGGACGTACGCGACGGACTCAAGCCGGTACACAGGCGGATTCTGTACTCACAGTTTAAAGAGGGGCTGACGCCCGACAAGCCTTATAAAAAATGTGCAGCGACTGTCGGCGCGGTTATACGCGACTTCCATCCGCACGGCGACCAGGGCGTTTATGATGCGCTGGTGCGCATGGCGCAGAACTTCTCGCTTCGGTATCCGCTGGTGGACGGGCACGGGAACTTCGGCTCAATCGACGGCGATAAAGCCGCGGCTTACAGATATACGGAGGCGCGGCTGTCGCGGATTTCCGAGGAGATGCTGCGCGATATAAACAAGGACACGATTGACTTTGTGCCGAACTATGACGATAGCGAAAAAGAGCCGTCTGTCCTGCCGTCGCGGCTGCCGAACCTGCTGCTCAACGGCTCGTCGGGCATTGCCGTAGGCATGGCGGCGGATATACCCCCGCATAACCTTAATGAAGTAAGCGCGGCTATACAAATGCTGATTGACAACCCCGACGTCGGCCCGGAAACGTTGATGTCCGCAATCAAGGGCCCCGACTTTCCGACGGGCGGCATAATCATGGGGCACGCGGGGATTCGCTCTGCGTATTATACGGGCAGAGGAAAGATTACTCTGCGCGGGCGCGCGGAAATACAGGAACGCGATAAAAACGAACGTATTATAATTACGGAAATCCCTTATATGCTCAAGAAAGAAAACCTGCTTGTAAATATCGGGAACTTAATACGCGACAAGAAAATCGACGGCATTTCCGCCATGCGCGACGAAAGCGACCGCACGGGCATGAAGATTGTTATTGACCTCACGCGCGGCGCGAACTCAAACGTGGTATTAAACAAGCTCTATTCGTTCACGCAGCTGCAAGTTACAATCGGCGTGATTATGCTGGCGCTGGTGGACGGCGTGCCGAGGGTGCTGACGCTGAAACAAATGCTGGAGCATTATTTAGCGTTTCAAGAGGAGGTTGTTACCCGCCGCACAAGGTTCGACTTAAGGAAAGCGGAGGCGCGCGCGCACATTCTTGAGGGCTTCATGCTCGTTATTAACCATATTGACGAAGTTATCAGAATCATTCGCGGCTCCGACGACCCGGCGCAGGCGAAGCAGCGGCTGATTGAACGGTTCGGGATTACTGAAATTCAAGCGGAAGCAATCGCGCAGATGAGGATTATTCAGCTTACCAAGCTCGGGCGCATTGACATTGAGGAGGAGCTCGCGGCTCTGAACGTCAAAATTAGCGAGCTTACCGCGATATTGCAAGACCGTACAAAAATTCTTACGATTATTTCGGAGGAGCTTGCCGCCGTTACCAAAAAATTCGGCGATGAACGTCGGACGAGCATTGAGGCGGTCAGCGGCGAGGTCGATATAGAAGACTTGATTCCTGTAGAGGAATGTGTGTTGACGTATACTAACAAGGGCTATATAAAGCGGCAGCTCTCTGAAGTGTATAACCTGCAAAAGCGGGGCGGCAAGGGCGTTTCCGGCATGAAGCAGCGGGAAGAGGACTTCGTGGAGAACATATTTATCTCCTCGACTCATGATAATATTTTGTTTGTGACGAATTTCGGGAACATGTACAAGCTCAAGTGCTACGAGATTCCCGAGGGCTCAAAGCAAAGCCGCGGCACGAACATTGTAAATCTGCTGAACCTTTCCGACGGCGAGCAGATTGCCGCGATGCTCAAGACTTCAGACTTTGCCGAGAATAAGTACTTCGTCTGCGTGACAAGGCAAGGACTGATTAAACGCACGGCGCTTTCCAATTACAAGAACGTGCGCAAGAACGGCTTGCGTGCGATTACGCTCAACGAGGGCGATGAAATCGCGGCGGCGCACCTGACGGAGGGCGACAGCTCTGTGCTGATTGCGACGGCGCAGGGGTACGCGATTCACTTTGAGGAATCAAGAGCACGCGATATGGGCAGAACGGCGCGGGGTGTGCGTTCTATAAGATTGCGCGAGGGCGACTTCGTGGTCGGCGCGGCGAAAGTCTATGACGAGAGCTGCACGATTCTGACCGTGACCGAACGCGGAATGGGCAGGCGTGCGGGTATTTCCTCCTACCGCAAGCAAAACCGCGGCGGCAAGGGGCTTACAAACTACCGCATTACGCCGGAGCGCGGGCAGGTCTGCGGAATCCGCTCGCTGTACGAGGACGACGACGTAATTCTGATTAACGACGAGGGCGTTATTATCCGAATCCGCGCAAATGATTTGCGGGTTATGGGGCGGTATGCGTGCGGAGTGAGGGTTATGAGACTCGGCGCGGATTCTCGCGTGGTGACGTTCACGAGAACCGAGCATGACGAGGGCGAGGATTTCGAGGAAGTCGAGGTAATCGAAAACAGCGACGACGAAGCGGAAGCGGCGGCTTTAGAGGCGGCGGAAGCGGAAGAGATTGAAGAGATAGAGGAAGCAGAACAAGCAGACGACGAGGAATGACACGTCAATATTCCATCAAATCCCCTCTGATTTCAAAACCCGTCCAGAAGCCTTGCTTGAAATTCTCTACAGAGCGGCTGTGAATGTAGTCAAAATGCGCGTTTGCATAATCGAGCAGAAGCTCGTGTTCCTCTTCATTTAAACTCTTTTTAAGTTTTTGTTCGATTTCTTCAATGCGCTCATCAAACTTCACGTCTGTTGTTTTGATGTAGTTAATAAGAAGTCCGTCGAATAAGTCTTTCATGGTGGTTTCTCCTTTTAAATAACGCGTATATCCGCGTGTTATTGTTTATATTATACCACGCATATATCCGCGTGTCAATACCTTTTAAAATATTTTGAGGATTTTTATGATTGAATTTTCAGAACGCTTAAAAACAATAAGAAAATCAAAAAAGCTAACACAAAAACAAGTAGCCAACGATACAAAAATAGCAGAGCGTGCATATCAAAGCTATGAGATTAACGAACAAAAACCCTTATTTGAAAATCTTATTGCGCTTGCAGATTATTTTGACGTGTCGCTTGATTATCTGGTCGGGCGGTCGGACTGTCCTGAAAGGAGATGAATCAAATGGCTGGCAGCATAGAACTTCGTTCAGCACTAAAAATTGAATTATTTGACCTGTTGAAGCTGAAAGCATTGAACGATAAGGAGGGAAACTCCATTAGCGGTATTGAAGAGCTTATAGCGCGTAAAACTGCAGCAATGGAAGCTGAAGACGTAGCTTATGTTGAAAAAATTATTGCTGATTTAAAATGAATATAAACGTAGGGCGCGATTTACGCGCCCTTTCACAAGAGGAAATTTAATCTTAAATAAACGATGCTTAATCGGGGAAAATGAAACTTTTCATTTATAGTTAGCGAAGAAAGGGCTTAATGAAAACATGAACTACGACGTAATTATAATAGGCGCGGGGCATGCGGGCTGCGAGGCGGCACTCGCTGCGGCTCGGCTCGGCGCGAGGACTGCTGTTTTCTGCCTTTCGCTTGATACAATCGCAAACCTGCCGTGCAATCCCAGCATCGGCGGCTCCGCAAAGGGGCAGATTGTGTCTGAAATTGACGCGCTCGGCGGCGAGATGGGTAAAGCGGCGGACGCCTGCACGATTCAGTCGCGGACGCTGAACAGGGGCAAAGGCGCTGCTGTGCACGCGCTGCGGACGCAGTGCGACAGAAACGCCTATCATCTTTATATGAAACAGTGCCTTGAAACACAGGCTGGGCTTGAGATTAAACAGGACGAAATTATTGATATTATGATTGAGAGCGGAGCGGTCAAAGGAGTGCGGACGCGGCTCGGGCTTTTTTATTCTGCAAACGCGGTTGTAATAGCTTCGGGAACTTATCTTGATTCTAAGATTCATATAGGCGAGCAGTCATATTCGAGCGGGGCGGACGGGGTTCTCCCGGCTGCGGGGCTTAGTGCGTCGCTTGCGGCAGCTGGAATTCACCTGCGCCGCTTCAAAACGGGAACGCCCGCAAGAGTCCATCGCCGCTCGATTGATTTTTCAGAGCTTCAGGAGCAAAGCGGCGATGATACCGTAACGCCGTTTTCCTTTGATTACGGGGGGATTTTGGAAAACAAAGTTCCATGCCATATTACTTATACAAACGAAAAAACGCATGCGATTATCCGCGAAAATATACACCGCTCGCCGATGTACAGCGGCAGGATAAAAGCCACGGGAGCGCGTTACTGCCCGAGTATCGAGGACAAGCTTGTGAGGTTTTCGGACAAGGACAGGCATCAGATTTTTATTGAGCCGATGGGACTTGATACCGATGAAATGTATTTGCAAGGCGTATCATCGAGCCTGCCCGTAGACGTACAGGAAGCGTTTTTACGAACGATTGAGGGGCTTGAAAACGCGGAAATTATGCGCTATGCTTATGCGATTGAGTACGATTGCTGCGACCCGCTGGATTTATACGCGACGCTTGAGTTCAAGGAAATCAGCGGACTTTTCTCGGCAGGGCAGTTTAACTCGACATCGGGCTATGAGGAAGCGGCAGGGCAGGGGGTTATCGCCGGCATTAACGCCGCGCGGAAATGCAAAGGGCAGGAGCTTTTTATTTTGCCGCGGGCGTCGTCATACATCGGGACGCTCATTGACGATTTAGTAACAAAAGGCTGCGACGAACCGTACCGAATGATGACCTCGCGCTCAGAGTACCGTCTTTTTTTACGGCAGGACAACGCGCCCGAGCGGCTCGCGGACATCGGATTGGAGCTGGGACTGCTCAGCAGGGAGCGCTTTGAGGTGTTCCGCGAATCACAGGAAAAAATTCAGAGCGAGATAAAACGCCTTAAAAAAACTACAGCGAAACCGACGGCAGAGCTTAACAAAATGCTTGAGGAGCGCGGGACTACGCCGATTGTGAACGGCGTTAAAATCGCGGAGCTGCTTCGCCGGCCGCAGATTTGTTATGAAGATTTAGCTCAAGTTAAGCTTGACGACAGCGGGTTACCGCCGCGGCTTCGTGAAAAAGTGCAGATTGAGGTTAAGTACGAGGGATATATAAAAATGCAGCTCGAGCAGATTAAAAAGGCGCGGGGATTGGAAGAGAAGCTGCTGCCGGCGGGTCAGGATTACAGAGAAATTCGCGGATTAAGCATTGAGGCGGCGGAGAAGCTGAACCTGCATAAACCGCTTTCTGTCGGGCAGGCGGGCAGAATTTCGGGGGTTAATCCCGCGGATGTGGCGGTACTGCTGATTTGGCTGGCTGCGAAATAGAAGAAACTGCGGGCTTGAGCAGTTGTTTTACGGGATGACGCGTTAGATTCACCAGCCCGTGACACGACTTGTGCGGATTCGATACCCTCGTTCATAAACTTATTAAGTATGCAATCCGGTGGTATTACAGGCAACCGCCGCACCTTGGAAATGCTAACGCATTTTCAAGCTAATTAATTATAAAGTTGAGGAAATTTATGATTGAATTTAATAACGAGCAAAGAAGATTATTGGAAAAGCTTTCCTGTTTTATGCTCGAATATAACAAAAAAGTGAATCTTACGGCGATTAAAGAGCCGACTCAGGTTTGGGAGAAGCATTTTTTTGACAGTGCGTTTCCGCTTAAGCTTATGTCTGAAAATGTTCCACGTGGAACATCGGTTATTGATGTCGGCACGGGGGCAGGCTTTCCCGGGGTTGTGTGGAAAATTTACCGTCCCGACCTGAGGATTACAATGCTCGACAGCTTACGTAAGCGTGTGGATTATCTCGCACTTTTACGGGACGAGCTCGGCTTGGAGTATGATGTCGTGCACGGGCGGAGCGAGGAGCTCTCCTTAAAGCACGAATACCGCGAGAGGTTCGGTATCGCCGTTTCCCGCGCGGTCGCGAAGCTTCCCGCGCTATGTGAGTTTTGCCTGCCTTTCGTAAAAATCGGCGGACTTATGCTCGCGATGAAGGGCCCGGAATCCGAGAATGCAGACGGCGCGCTTGCTGCTCTTGGCGGAGAAACAGAGGACGTGAAGAATTACACGCTGCCGTCCGGGGACAGGAGAAGCCTGATAATAATAAGAAAAGTTAAGGAAACGCCCGCTAAATTTCCGAGGCAAAGAATAAACATATCAAAAAATCCGTTGACTTAAATCTACACACTTCGCATTAATTCATTCTGCTTTTTTTATTTTTACGTCAAAACGCCCCGCATACCGTCCGCAATGATAGAATTCCCTCACAAAAGGTTGAAATTTTCTTATGGAAACTTCAACTTTTTTCTGTTATCATATATTTAGGGGATAACTCTTCTCCAAGTCACAAGATAGAGGAATGTAAAATGGCTCTTAAACCACTTTTTCAAAAGCACAATCCATACGAAACCCCTGTCAACCGCGTCGTTGAAATCCCTGTTGCCGCCATAGTACCGAATCCCGCACAACCGCGTGTTATTTTCGACGACTACGAGCTTTCGCAGCTTGCCGTCAGCATAAGGCAGAACGGTATGCTGCAGCCGGTGACTGTCCGCAGGCTCGACAGCACGGGTTACGAGCTTATTTCCGGCGAACGCAGGCTCCGCGCCGCAAAGCTCATTAACATGGAACAGATTCCTTGCATTGTTATAAATACCGACGATGAGGGTTCCGCGATTTTCGCCGTGCTTGAAAATATTCAGCGCGCTGACCTCAACTACATAGAGGAAGCCCTCGCTATAAAATGTCTTATTGACCATTACGGAATCACGCAGGAAGACTGCGCCACAAGGCTCGGAATCGCGCAATCCACAGTAGCGAACAAGCTTCGCCTGCTCCGTCTTACCGACGAAGAAAAAAACCTCGCTCTTCGCTTCCGCCTTAACGAAAGGCAAGCCCGCTCACTCTTAAAGCTCCCTCCCGAAAAACGAATTTCTGCCATAGAAAAAATCGGAACGCTTGGGCTCAACACCTTGCAAACCGACAAGCTCGTCGCAGAAATCCTCGGTGAAAAACCCGTCATAAGGAAAAAGCACGTCTGGGCTTTTAAGCATGTCGGACTCTACATCAACACTTTTAACAAAACAATCGAATCTATGAAAAATGCGGGAATTGAATGTGAGGCTATTAAAAACCGTACCGATGATTTCGTCGAATACATTGTAAAAATCCCCCTCAAATAAACTATTGCTCTGTGTCCGGGCAAATATTTTTCCTCCCGGACATGCTTGGAGCGGCCGCCCTCTTGCGCAGAGCGCATACGGGGCGGTATTTTTTGTAGCAATGTTCCACGTGGAACACTATATGCAGATACCCTTGTGCAATGTTCCACGTAGAACTCTATATATAGTCATTGACTCGTACTCAATTTTATGCTATAATAAAAATGCCAATCGAGCGCAAACGCTTGCCGCTCGCGCTTTAAGCGCGTAATTAACTATGCAATCAAATTAAGCCACCGCAACTTGAAAATGCTCACGCATTTTCAAGTTAATTGATTATAATTTTAAAGTACACTAAAATTTAAGGAAACTTTTCACAATTATGGGAACAATAATAGCAATTGTCAACCAAAAAGGCGGTGTCGCCAAGACCACAACAGCCATAAATCTCACCGCCGCGCTCGGCAAGGCTGGCAGGAAAACTCTGCTCGTCGACCTTGACCCGCAGGGCAACGCCACCACGGGCTACGGAATTTCCAAGCGCGAGCTTGATTATACGACTTATGAAGTGCTCATGGGCGAAGCCCGCCCGTCGGAAGCGGTGATTTCCACAGCTTTCAAGAATGTCGACATTATCCCCGCGACACAGCTGCTCGCGGAAGCCGAGGTCCGCCTGCATCAGTTCGAGGTTAAAACCCTGCAGCTCCGTAAGGCGCTTGTACAAATCAAGGACAACTATGATATAATCGTTATTGACTGTCTGCCGTCGCTCGGCGTGCTTGCTCTCAACGGTATTTCCGCCTGCGACAGCCTTATAATCCCCATGCAGTGCGAGCCGTACAGTCTTGAGGGGGTTGCGGAGCTGCTCACAACGGTAAAGCGCGTGAAAAATTCCACCAACCGCCACGTTAAAGTGCTTGGTATAATCTTTACAATGTTAGACAAGCGGCTGATGGTCAACCGCGACGTCATGGAAAGCATCCGCGGCAAGTTCCCGGAGGATTTAATTTTTAAAACTGAAATTCCGCGTAATGTCCGTATATCAGAAGCTCCGAGCCACGGTGAGCCGATTATCTACTACGACAGCAGCTCTAAAGGCGCTGCGGCTTATAACAGGCTTGCTAAAGAGGTTTTGGAGAAGATTTAGATGTACTAATGCGAATCCCGAGCGCTTTTTTGAATCGACGCTTTGACTCTGTAAAACGTTCAAAATTTACATAAATATAGCAAAATTCAAACGAAAGGTAGTTTAATTCATGCCTAAAAAATCCGGTCTTGGTAACATCATGGACAGTATTTTCGATGATAATTTCTTCGCCGGCGATGAAGCCGCGGGTAAAAACATATCCACTCTTAAAATCAATGAAATAGAGCCCAACAGAAGTCAGCCCCGAAAGCACTTCGACAGTGAAAAGCTCTCTTCGCTCGCTGAAAGTATCACCACCCACGGTATAATACAGCCGATTACCGTCCGCCCGTTTAACGGTACCTATCAAATCGTCGCAGGTGAACGCCGATGGCGTGCGTCAAAGATGGCTGGACTTACCGAAGTTCCTGTGCTTATTGTTGAGCTTGACGATTCCGAAACTATGCAAATCGCGCTTATCGAGAATCTTCAGCGTGAGGATTTGAACCCGCTCGAAGAAGCAGGTGGCTACAGCGAACTTATTGAAAAATGGGGCATGCGGCAGGAGGACGTCGCAAAAAAAGTCGGCAAAGCCCGCTCCTCTGTGACAAACTCGCTGCGGCTTCTGACGCTTCCCGAGCCTATTAAAGAGCTCGTTAAAAATAATGAGCTTTCAAAAGGTCACTGCAAGGTTCTGCTCGGGCTCTCAGACCCTATTCAAATGTTGCAATTAGCGCAGAAGACCGTGAGTGGCGGGCTCTCCGTTCACACACTCGAAAGGCTCATCAAAAACGAAACCGCGCCCAAGAAAGACAAGGTTGTTTACAATAAGAAACCGATTTACGTCGAGGCTGAAATATCTCTGCGCAACGCCATCGGCAAATCAGTCCGCATAAACGAGGGCAAGAACGACAAAATTACTATTGAAATTGACGTTTATTCCGAGGACGAGCTTATTGAAATCATCGGCGCAATTTCAAACAGAGGTGTATAAATGATTGATATAAAGTTTTTAAGAGAAAATCAATCTCTTGTAGAAAAAAATATGGAAAAGAAGTTTCAACATGATAAGTTATATCTTATAAATAATGTTATTGATTTAGACAGAACTTATAGGGGCAGCCTTGAAACCCTTGAAATCATGCGCGCAAATATGAATCAGCAATCCAAACAAATCGGTGTCCTAATAGCGCAAGGTAAAAAAGAAGAAGCTGAACTTGCAAAAACTTTTGTTTCTGACTTAAAAAAGCAAATCCCACAGCAGGAAGAGGAAGTTCGTGGTTTAAAAGAAAAAATCCATGAAATCATGTGCAAAATCCCTCAAATCATTGCTGACGACGTCCCGCTCGGCAAGGACGACAGCGAAAACGTCGAGCTCGCCCGCTTCGGCAATTGCGTGAAGAAAGAATTCGATATTCCATATCACGTCGAACTCATGGAAAGCTTCAGCGGACTTGACCTCGACAGCGCACGGAAAACCAGCGGTGCGGGCTTCTATTACCTTAAAGGCGCTGTCGCCCGCGTTCACTCTGCTATTTTAAGCTATGCTCGCGACTTCATGATTAACCGCGGCTTTGAATATTTCGTTCCGCCGATAATGATTCGCAGCAGCGTAGTTTCGGGCGTCATGAGCTTTTCCGAGATGGACAATATGATGTATAAAATAGAGGGCGAAGACTTGTATCTCATCGGCACATCCGAGCACAGCATGATAGGCAAGTTCATGGACGAAATAATCCCCGAGGAACAGCTTCCGCAAGCCCTCACAAGCTACTCTCCCTGCTTCCGCAAGGAAGTCGGCTCGCACGGTATCGAGGAGCGCGGCGTTTATCGAATCCATCAGTTTGAAAAGCAGGAGATGATTGTTATTTGCCGCCCTGAGGACAGCATGGATTGGTTCGGCAGGCTCTGGAACAACACCGTCGACTTCTTCATGTCACTTGACATTCCCGTCCGCGCTCTCGAGTGCTGCTCGGGCGACCTGGCTGATTTAAAAGTAAAAAGCATAGACATCGAGGCGTGGTCGCCCCGTCTTGAAAAATTCTTTGAAGTCGGAAGCTGCTCCACGCTCGGCGACGCGCAGGCAAGACGCCTTGGAATACGTGTTCGTTCAAGTGAGGACAAAAACCATAAATACTTCGCGCACACCCTTAACAACACCGTCGTTGCTCCTCCCCGCGCATTGATTTATTTCTTTGAGAATAACCTCAATGAAGACGGCAGCGTTAATATCCCTGAGCCCCTGCGCCCGTATCTCGGCGGACAAACCCAAATAAAAAAGCCGCAATAGCGGCTTTTTCTTTATTTAAGCCTTACTGGCACCACCACAAACAGTACGTCGCTTTCTCCCTCAGCAGGCGGAATAACTTTAATGGGCGCAAGCTCCGACATAAATTCAAGTTTCACCTCATCGCAGTTTGAACTGCGCAGCGCGTCAATCATAAACCGCGGATTAAAAGCTACACAGAAATTTTTCTTTTCATTATTATCCATGCTATTTTTAGAATTCAGCTTCGTAACTTCAATTTCCTCATCGAACTCTCCGAGCCCCGTCTTGCACGAAAGATATATGCAGCTTTTTTCTTCATCTATTTCGCATATTACAGGACTTTTGAACCGCTCATTAATGAAAAGCAGCGAGCGCTCAAGTGAATTTGAAAATTCCCGCGTATTTATTGTCAGCTCCCTGTTCGACTGCGTTTCAACAAGCTTTTTATATTCCACGAATTTTCCGTCCAGAAGCCGCGAGAATATCGCGTAGTTTTCCTTTGAAAAACAGATTTGATTCCTGTCCACCACTACAGTTACATCGCTGTCCTCGTCCGAAAGATTTCTCGTCAGCTCAACCACGGTTTTTTCCGGTACAATAAAGCCCATGTCACCGAACTCAAGCGGCTCTTTCCGCAGCGCCAGCCTTACGGCGTCGCTCGCCACTATGTAGAGCATATTATTTTCAATGTCAAACCTTGCGCCCATAAGCGCAGGGTTTATGTCTTTTCGCGCAATCGCATGGTCAATCTGCGACAACATATTTTTAAGCATTTTTTCTTTCACAGTAAAGCTTACGTTTTGGCTCAGCTCAATTATATTCGGGAAATTTTCAGCCTTTGTCCCCTGAATGTTAAGCTTTATTTTCCCGTAAGAAACCGTAACCTTCTCAGCTTCTTTCACTTCAACCGTAATCTTCGCGCCCTCGGGCATGCGGCGAATCATATCTGAGAATAGTCTCGACTCAACAATAATCTCACCGTCAGCTTCACCCGACACGTCTATATTCACTCTTATTCCTGTTTCAAGGTCGTAGCCCGTAATTGTCAGGCTGTTGCCTTTAAGGCACAGCAATACCCCGTCAAGCGCGCTGAACGCTGTTTTAACAGCACAGGCCTTTGCCGCATTTATCACTGCTTCTGCAAGTATAACTTTATCAGCTGAGAATTTCATTTTTTTACCATTTCCTTTCTACACTTATGAGAAATAAAAAGCTTCATTTCCCCGATTTAATTATTTTATTTTCAAACTTTTTTATCTCGCTCTTTTATTAATAAAATGATATATAGTTTACAGTTATAGTTTTAGTAGTGCTCAAAAGTTAAAATCCTTTTATAAATCAGCTGTGCACTTGATATTTATTCAACAGCCAAAATATTAAAACTCGTTGAAATGTTTAAAGATTTCAGTATTAAACAATTAAAATAACTTTCAACTGTTAATGTTTAAAAAACTGTTAAGTAATGCTGCCCATATTTTTTATAATGTCGTCAATTGATGCTCGGTATGAGTTATCTCTTTTGATGATATTTTTAACTTTGTTAATAGCATATACAATCGTCGAATGGTCGCGGCCGCCGAATTCCTGCCCGATTGCCGTATAGCTTAGGCTCGTGGTCTTGCTTATGACGTAAATCGCCACCTGGCGTGCTGTTGAAATCTGCGCGCTGCGGCTCTGCGAACGCATGTCTTCATTCGTAACGTTATAAATTGCCGCAACTTCGTTTATAATCTTCTCGACTGTAACCGGCACCGGCTGCTGGTCGGAAAGCACGTCGCGGATTACATTCTGCGCCATAACAATTGTCGGCGGGAACTCGGTAACTACTTTAAGCGCGTTCATTTTAAGCACCGCGCCCTCAAGCTGACGAATGTTATTCTTAAGCTTTTCCGCGATGAATTCCATTACGTTTGTCGGAATCTCAAGGTTAAGCAGCTCGGCTTTTCTTTTTATGATTGCAAGCCTTGTTTCAAACTCGGGAATAGAAATATCCGCAAGCAGCCCCCATTCAAAGCGGGTACGAAGACGGGGCTCGATGTTGATGATTTCCTTTGGCGGACGGTCGGACGTGAATATAATCTGCTTATGATTCATATGCAGCTCGTTGAACGTATGGAAAAGCTCGACCTGCGATTCTTTCGCGCGTACAAAGAACTGCACGTCGTCCACTAAAAGCACATCGGCGCTGCGGTACTTTTTCTTAAAAGCGTCGACAGTGTAATACTTTACCGCCTCTATAAACTCGCTCACAAAGCTTTCGGCGTGCACATAGATAACGTTCAGCTCGGGGCGGTTTTTCGTGAGCTCGCGGCTGACCGCGGAAAGCAGATGCGTCTTGCCGAGCCCGGGCTCGCTGTATATGTAGAGCGGGTTATAAATAGCCTCGCCGCCTGACGCCGCCGCTTTGCAGGCGGAGTAGGCGAGCTTATTGCTTTCGCCCACTATAAACGTATCAAACGTATGCTGATAAATGCTGCCCGTAACCGCTTCTTCAAGCTTGTTCACCATAATCTCATCGTCGAGCAGCTCAGGTATAGGGTCAAGTTTAATTTTCTGCTCGGGCGTCAGCGTTACGTCCTCCTCAGAAACAAATTCAACCTCAACGGCAAAGCCCAGCACCTCTCTGAAATGCTTCTCGAATATCAGCGTATAATTCTCCGCGACAATCTGCCGCCCATAGGGCGACTTTACGTAGAGAATGGCTTTGTTATGACTGAGTTTAAGCGGCTGAATCGGGTCAATCCACAGCTTCATCGCTGTTTCGGTAAGGTCAAGCCTCTGCTTTACCGCTTCGTAAAGGTCTGCGAATGAATTCATTTATTTTCTTCCTTTTTGCGGCGCAGCTCCGCCGCGAAATCAGCTTTATAAAACGCGTAAATCTCGCGCCCTTTTTTCTGCCCGAACTTCTTCACCATATTAAGATACAGCTCGTGAGTCTTTTTCGCGGCTGCCATGAGCTCTGAAGCGGCTTCGACCTGTTCCGGCGAGGGAGTAAACTGTTCAGCCTTAATCTCCGCGTCAGCCGGCACTGTAACCGGCGGTTCAGCGGCGGGCTCTTCTTTTTTAGAAAGCTCCTCAAGCTTTTTTACAACCTGCGCTTTCTGCTTTCTCTGCGCCTCCTGCCACTGCAGGAGCGTGCGGATATTATTGAACCGGCGGATAACGGGCTCCACGCCGCAGTATCCCTGCTCCCAAAAATCCATGATAAAGTCATAGCCGTTGTCTTTGCTGATGATGTAAAATTCCGCTTCGGGGTTTTTGTGTATTAGGAAGCCGAGATAGCAGGATAGCTGGAAATCAAGCGCGTTCTTGCCGCCGCGCTTGATTTTATAATAGCTCAGCTTGGACTTGCAGAACATCAGCTTGTGCAGAATGTCGAACGTTATGCTGTCGGCGTTGTTGCTGTAGAAAATTACAACCTCGTCCGCTTCGGTCAGGTGGTCGACGCCGGTCATACCCTCCGAGTGGACGTTTTCAAAATCAATAAAAAATATTCTCATTGCTTAAAATCCTTAATTGTCATGTATAGTTCTGTTCTCCGCAATAGAGCTGCGCAGAACGCGGATTCTCGTACGGTCGCCGCCGGTTTCGATTAAAACCGTATCGTCCTTGACAGAGAGCACCCGCCCGATAATTCCGCCCACAGCCACGACCTCGTCCGCGACCTGCAGGGTTTCGCGCATGGCTTTGTCTTGTTTCTGCTTTTTTTTCTGCGGTCTGATGAGCAGGAAATAAAACGCGGCTATCATCAGCGGAATAAACATCAGCTGCATAACCATTGCGCCGGTGTTTGGTACGGGGGCGTCAGATGTCGCTTGTCCCGAAAATAAAAGTGCCTGGTTTAATAAATTCATTTAAGTTGTGTCCTTTCTATGCTGCGTTTCTTAATTATACCATTATATATAGAAGATTTCAAGAGCTGCCGCAAATTTTCAGCAAGCTGCATACTCCGCAACAAAAATCTTGCACCTCGCGAATGAGTCGCCCGGGACTTTTGTTGCTCAAATGCCCCTGTTTGTCGCCTTTTGCGAAAGGCAACCGAAACAGATGGGCAATATTAACTCGCACGACATTCGTTGCGAATTAATATTCACCTGATAATAAAGCTCTCAAACCCCAGCTCCCCGAACGCCGAAAGAACATCTGCGATTTCGCGGTCTGAAAGCCCCTCCCGGCTCAATAGCGGCGTGATTTCAAAGCCGCTCACCTTGTTTGCTGCCTGTTTGTAAATAACGCTCGCCAGAGCACCGATGTCAGTCGGGAGCGCGGCAGTGCTTTGCTCGCCTGTCCGGTACTCCGCGCCGAAATCGTCTTTATTATAAACCAACAGCAGCCCGAAGCCGTTAAGGTTGTTTTTGCCTCTGAGTAATTCAGCGGTGTTATTAAACCCTGCGTAATTTTCAACAACATCACGGACAGTCATCTCCAAATAGAGCGCTGCGCCGCTTGCTTCTAAAGTTTTTACAAACCCTGCAAGACCCTCAAAGCGTGCCGCGGGCTCTGTATATTCGGGCGCGAGGATGCTTCTGTCAGAGCTTCGGAAGTGCGGGAATATGGTATTTGCAAGAATTATATCGGTGAACCCCGCGTTCACAAGCTCTTCTATTATGAACAAATGATAATCCCGCGTGCCTTGCAGGAACGGATTCGCCCACAGCTTTCCGCCGTTATCAAGGAAATCGTCAGCCCAGCGCCCGCCGTCCGCCGCGAAAACGTAGGAAACATCGCCTAAAACCCTCGGCGCTAAGCTGTCGAGCAGTGTGTTGAGCCGTATGACCGGCTTCACGCCCGTATCTTCAAAGGCATTATATATCTGCCCGGCGGTGAGCGTGCCCCGCATTATATCCGAGTCTGCAATCGGTTCGTATCCGCTCGCATAGAACAGCTGCCCCGTGCTGTCTTTCACTTCGAGCACGACGGCGTTAAAGCCGCTCTGCTGTGCCTGCCTGACGTAAGCGGCAAGCGAGGTTATGTTATCAAGCACGGACGACGGCGCTATAATGGCGTTAAGCGGCGCGCTGCCGGAATTCTCTGCGCCGTCTGAAAGCCCGGGGTCGCCCGGCTCGTCGGGCTCGGTGTCGGCCGGAACCGTCAGCGGTTCCCTGTCAATTTCATATTGCCCCCCGGGAGGAGAATAATTCAGTATCGCGCTTCCGATGTTCCAGCCGACAAAACCCAAGCCGCAGACCGCCACAATCATAGCGGCAATTTCAAGCGCTTTGCGGCTTCGGCTTTTACGGGGCTTGTACAGGCTTTTTACCCGTTTTATTTTCCTTCCGTGCTTTTTTTGCATACAATTTGCTCCCCCAATTAAACCTTGCCATTTCTAAATTGGAAAATTCGCGCCATGCTGCGTTGTTCGTCTATCGTGTAGCGTATCCTACGAAAGCATATAAAGCCAGTGAAATGATTCCGATATAAACAAGCGTAATCGGCAGACCGCGGAAAGCCGCAGGCACAAGCTCGCTGTTTAGGCGAGGGTGTGCAATATAAAGCAGATACCCCGCCAAAAAGAAACCGAGGCCCGTCCCGATTCCGAAGCCGATGTAACCCGCCAGGCTTTCGCCGAACTGCGAGCTCAGGAAAAGCGCGCCGAGCACCGAGCAGTTGAAAACCGAAAGGTGAACATAGGTTTTGATTTTCCCGAAGACTTTAGGGAGAAACCGCCACACCAAAACAAGGCTCAATATATAGACAAGACTTATTACAAGTATATATAAAAGAGGCATAACTATACCGAAATAATCCCGGTCAGAGAAATTTCTGTCAAGAATCCATGCAATTACGGAGGAAAGCGTGGTCGCGTAGATAATCACAAGCGAGAACCCGATGACGTGCTCCCGTTTTCGGGAGGCATAAATAAGGATATTGGGGCCCAGTGCCCGCTCAAATATGGAGTTCTGCAGAAAGACCGCGAGGATTGCGGCATTAAAAAGCGAAGCGAAAAGCTGCATTATTCACCGACCCCGCTTTCTTTTGATTTTTTGTTAACTGTCAAATCCCGGCTGTCAACGGTTAACTGCCGCGTGCGGCGATTATAAACCGCCCTGCAAATCCCCGCCAGCACGCCGACGATTATAAACCCGCCGAATGTAGTCTCGAGCGCGGGCATAGAAAGCCCCGTTTCTATGCTTAGCGTGCCTATTGCGGAGTTCACGAGTATATCGCGGATGATGCCCGTCAATAAACAAACGAATACAAACCCCGCAATGTACCCGAGAACGTCGAGCAGCATCTGAAAATAGGGCAGGTGGAAGAACCGCGTTTCGGTTTTGGAAAGTATAACGTGGTTGACCACGAGAACCGGCAGGTAAATACCCGCGCTTACCGTGACCTCTTCGCCAAGGAGAAAGCGGCAGGTGAGGACGGCGGGTATATATAACACCGAAGCGACAAGAGCGTACACAATTATACGCACGGTATAAACCATCTTCCGCGGCATAAGCCTGCACAGCGCCACGGAAAAGAACGTGATGAGCGAGAAAACAACGGCAATCGCCGCCGCGCTCATGAAGTCTTTTGCGCCGGCTATAACGGGCCCTATGAGCAGCCCGCTCATGAGGACGATGTTTTGTCTTATAAGTCCGTCACTCGGCTTTGCTTTCTGTTTGTTCATATTTTCATTAAGTCCTTTTTTCATGGGCGGTAAATGAAATATTCCGTTTTCCCCGGTTTTGCTTAGATTATTTTTAATTCTTCATTAAGTCCTTTTTTCACGAGCAGTAAATGAAATGCTCCGCTTTCCCCGGTTTTATGCCGGTCATTTTCAGACTTTTGGCTCCTCTGTATTTTCTGTTGCTTCGGGTTCAACTGCGGGCTGCACACTATCAACTGTCAGCTGTTTTGCGGCTTTAACCGCTTCTTTCTCTGCCGCCTTTGCGGCGCGGGCTTCGGCTTTTTCGAGCTCAGCTTTAAGCCTTGCCTCAGCCTTTTCACGTTCGGCTTTAAGCCGAACCTCTTCTTTTTCAGCCTCTATACGCGCCTTTTCTTCTTCCGCGGCGGCGCGGGCGGCTTCGAGCTCGGCTTCTATTCTTGCTTTTTCCGCTTGCTCGGCTTCTTTTCTTTTTATTTCCTCTTCGACCTCGGCTTCGATTTCCGATACGGTTTCCTTGATTTCCTCGAAGTCGGTAATTTTGATGTTGCTTTTTGGCTCAGACACATTCCCCTCGGGCAGAGGTATGTCGCCGTCGGGCGGGGGGGCGGCTTCAGATTCATCATGCTTTATATGCTTAATGGTATCGAACAAAGTCTTGTAAGATTCCGCGATGAACGACGGCTCATGCCCGTGCCCGGGCGCTTCGCGCCTGCTTTTTGCATTTTCCCGCAGATTTCCGAAAAAGTCGGTAATAACCGTCAAAACCTTCCGCTTTTTTCGCTCAACTTTGATTACCTTATTGTTAATCTCGGGCATATGATAGTTTGAGGGGATTAAATCAATCTCCATTGTCGCGGTGATGTCGCCGGAGAACTGCTCGCCTGTCTTCGCCTGCTCGCTGAAGCGCTCGTATGCGGACAGCCGCTTCTTCAATGACTCCGCGAACCGCGTACAAACCGCGGCGACTTTTGCGGCGACCAAATCCATGCGGTACGAAAGCGTGTTTGCAATCAGCAGCGCGAAAATGAACCAGCCCTCGACGCGCCCACGGAACATGCCGTCGTTCCCGCCGCGGAATACAATCGTAAGCAGCCCGAGCAGAACCCCGTAGTAAAGCCTGCCGAAGACGGTCTTCGGGATTGTCTGTGGGTCGTTTGCGAGGAACAGCAGCGAGAACAGCAGGTAACCGCCGAAAAGCTCTCTCATGAGCGCGCCGATTACATCGTCGTAAATCGGGAACAATATACGCGTGATTGTTATGACAGACAAGCACGAAATTGTAACAACAAATGACACGGAACGTCTGAATAATAGGCATACGGCCGATATAATAATAATAAGAACGTGCGTCGTGCCGATGGGTCCGGGAAAATTCCCGAGAACCATGTCAAGCGCAGAAAGCGCGGGAAACTCGCCGCGGCGCAGCAGATAGTTTTCAAGCCCGACGTTTGAAGCCAGCGGAATTTCACCGAAAATCGGCAGCATTTCGCCCGCGGCAGGGAATAGAAGCATATTCACGGGATAGCATATAATAAGAAAAGCAAATGCGACGGCAGTGGGATTGAAGATATAATTGTCCTTGCCGCCGAAAATATGCTTCACGCCGATAGCAAGCGAGCAGCCGAATATAAGCAGCGGATAAGGCAGCGTCGCCGGCGACATCAGCGCAAGACACATACCGGAAGTAATGGTAGACAGGTCGCGCGGATTGTAGGTTTTCTTCGTGAAATAGCAACAGAGAACGTCGACAATCACGCTCGCAAGCACGGCAAAAACACCGAGCATGAGAGAGCGCGTTCCGCTTTTGAGTATCGCCATCGCCAATAAAACCAGCAGGAAAAGAAGCTGGTCGCCGTATATATGCCGCGGCTTTCTGTTAAAAAAGGACGGCTTGCGCGGTTCGGTTCCGAGTATTTCCATATATAGAATCCTTTGAATGTTTTGGGTATTATAAGTTTTAAAATAACTGATACAAAATCGGGGAAAAAGAAGCATTTCATTTCCCGCCGGTGAAAAAAGGACTTAATAAAAATAGGTTTGAAAGTAACTGATATAAAATCGGGGAAAACATTGTTTTTAATTCCTCTTTTATGAAGAAAGGACTTGAGTGAGAATATGCAGATAGATATTTTGTCATCGAATACATTAAAGCTTACGCTTTCCAGAATAGATATGTTTGATTTGGATATAAAATACGAGAGCCTTTCAGGGAAGAACCCCGAAACAAAAAGGCTTCTTGCGCACGTCCTGAAGTCAATCCGCTTAGACCAGAAAGTCGGCTTTGATTTTTCATGCGAGCGGATTTTCGTCGAGGCGTTCCCGCGTCCGGACGGCGGCTGTATGCTTTATGTGTCGAGCCTTGAGGCTGACGGCAGGAAACGCAAGACCCACTTTAAGGCGAAGACAGATTTAAACGGCGACGCTTCCGGCGCTGCGTATGAGGAAACAGTATTCCCGCGGGCGCTGAACCTCAAGCGCGACAACTTTAAGTCAACATTTATCATAGAAACCGAAAACATGAACGAACTCGGCGGGGTCTGCCGCAGCCTTAATCAGCAGCGGGAGTGGGAGCGGCTCGGCTTCGAGAGCACGCTTTATATGTCGGAGAATCTGCCGGGAAAGTACAGGCTCGTTATTAAAGGCAGCAAAACCGAACAGCAGCTGCTCACAGCGATAATCAAAGAATACGGGGAGCTGCTCCGCGGCGAACGCGAGTTCATGCATACAAAAGAGCATTTCAAGCCGATTATTGAGGAAAATGCGGCTGAGAAATTATCGGAGCTGTTGTAAGAGCGGCATAAAAGCGCAAAGCCCTGCGCACTTATCTTCCCGCAACCCTAATTGAGAGCATCGCCCCGACATAGTCGTCGCTGTTAAGAAGATATGTACCGACGACGGCGACGTTTGCGCCCGCCTCAAAAATAAGCCGCGCAGTTTCATCGTTAATCCCGCCGTCAACAGAGATGTGCATATCAAGACCGAGCCTGTCCGCTTCCTCGCGGACGGCTTTGATTTTATCGGTAGATTCGTTCATGAACGCCTGTCCGCCCGCGCCGGGCTTTACGCTCATGATGAGCACCATGTCGCAGAGCGGCAGGTACGGGAAAATACGCGCAACATCAGTTTCGGGGTTTACGGAAATGCCGGCTTTTTTACCGAGCTGACGGATTTTCTTGAGGCAGGCGGCAATATCGCAGCTGCTTTCCTCGTGAATGGTTATTATGTCGGAGCCTGCCCTTGCAAAGAGCGGAATAAGCTTTGCAGGGTCCTTAACCATCAGATGCGTGTCGAAAGGCAAATCGGTATGCGGGCGCATGCTTCTGACCACATAATCGCCGAAGGTGATGCTTTCTGTGAAGACGCCGTCCATAACGTCTATGTGAATCATGTCTGCCCCCGCGTTTTCAAAGCGGCGCAGTTCCTGCTCCAAATTAGCGAGGTCTGCGTTTAAAACAGATGAAGAAATCAATACTCCCATAAAAATTCCTTTATATAAAAATAGAATTGTATTACGTAATATTCATTTTAACATTTTTGCTGAAAAAACGCAAGTGCTTTATTTTCGTTTTAAATAAATAACATGACGTTATTTATTATGTGAAAAATAAGATGATACTATTTATTGTTCACATCTGCCAAAAATTTCTATATATAGTTAAAATATGACATTATTATCCATTTGAGGAAAAATAAGGAAAAAAGAAATAATAATTTTATTTTTTGAGAATCTTAGAAGATGGTGTCAATTTTGAAACAGATTTTCATTTTTAATTCTTATATGAACGCAAGAAAACATATAATCCGCTGCTTGTCGAATAAAATAAAAACATCTCGAAAAGCATGCTTATAATCGGACGAGCTTATTTTTAGTACAAGTCATGGTATTATTCTGTAACAAATGCACAATATGTCGAATCGCCGCAAAGCTGTTACAGGCTTTGCATTGAATGGACAAGCCGCTCGCGCCGGATTCTGCATAATCAACTAATTAACACTCTCATTTGATTTACAGTTATAAGAAAAATCATTTTATTTAAATTAAATGAATAGGCGATAATTCTTATAGTATATTACATTGAGGATTATACGTAAAGTATATGCTTGCAAAACTTGGAAATTTGCGTTATAATTAAAAACAAGCATGATATTTTAACATGGAGATTAAAAAAGCTATGTTTTTTTTGAATAAAATAAGACGGCGTGATTTTAACAGCGCGCAAAGCGCGCCTAAATTATTAATAGTCGGTTTGGGTAATCCCGGGACGCGGTATGAAAACACAAGACATAATTGCGGCTTTATGGCGGTTGATACTTTAGCGGAGCAGGAGGGATTTAAATTAAAGAAGCTGAAGTTCAAATCGCTGACCGCTCTTGAAACAATTGACGGCATGAAGTGCTTCATCATGAAGCCGACGACTTTTATGAACCGCAGCGGTGAGGCTGTCGCTGCCGCGATGGAATTTTATAAAATAAAAACAGAGAACTTGATAGTTGTTTTCGATGATTATTCCCTGCCGCTCGGAACCGTGAAAATCCGCCGAAGCGGAAGCGACGGCGGGCACAACGGTATTAAAAGCATAATTCTGGAAACCGGAAGCGACGCGTTTCCGCGGGCTAAAATCGGAATCGACCGCCCGAGCCACCCCGGTTTTCCGCTTAAAGACTGGGTTTTATCACCGTTTAAAAAAGACGAGGGCGGGACGCTGGAGGCTTCGCTTGAAAGTGCAGTTTGTGCAGTACGGCTGATGATTAAACACGGCGTTGACAGGGCGATGAATGATTTTAACGGAAAAACTTGACAAGGGAAAAAACATATGCTACAATAATGTAAATTGAATTTACGTTTTTAGAGGATAAAAGCCTTGGAATAATAACTGTTAAATTTAAGAAAGTGATGTTTTTACATTGCATTAGCAGAAGAAAGGACTTAATGAAAACTTAAAAAATAACCGGCGCAAAACCGGTGAAAACGTTGTTTTCATTCCATTTTTGTGAAGAAAGGACTTAATGAAATTATGCTGCAAATAAAGAATCTCAAAAAGAGCTACAAAGGCTTCCCCGTTTTGTTCGGGCTCAATATGAGCCTTGAAAAAGGCGATGTTTATGGTTTTCTCGGCACTAACGGCTGCGGGAAGACGACGACGATGAACATCATCTGTAATATAATTTCCAAGGACGAGGGGGAGGTATGCTTCGATTCGCGCGATGTGAGAATCGGCTACCTGCCCGAAACGCCCGCGCTCTACGGTTACATGAACGGCATCGAGTACCTTGATTTCATAGGCGCCTGCTGCGAATACGACGGCGACATAAAAGCGCGTACCGCCGAGGTGCTAGAGATTACCGGCATGACCGAGGGGGCAAAAAGGCGCATAAAAGGCTACTCCCGCGGCATGAACCAACGCGTCGGTATTGCCGCCGCGCTGTACGGGAAGCCGGATTTAATCATACTTGACGAGCCGACAAGCGCGCTTGACCCCGAGGGGCGCGCCGAGGTCATGGAAATCATAAGAAGACTCGCGGAGTCGGGCTCTACTATTATATTATGCACGCATATTTTGTCGGACGTCGAGCGCGTCGCTAATAAAATCGGTATAATGCGTAACGGCGTGATAGCCGCGGAGGGCAGGCTTGACGAGCTGAAGCGCAGGTATGAGGGCGGCGTTGCGCTGAACATAAAGCTTTTGCAACAGACACCCGAAACTATAACTGTACTCAGTAAAATAGAAACTACCGAACGCTGCGACGTTTCAAAGACCGACGGGATTACAGTGTACGCAAAAGACGGCACTGGTGAGAGGGAGTTCTTTGACAAGGTTGTCGCGGCGCTCACCGCAAATAATCTGCTGCCGGAATCCATTTCGTTCAAGCGGCTCAGTTTGGAGGAAATTTATATAGGCGTTACAAGCGGAAGGTTATGACAATTGACAATTGACAATTAACAATTTACAATTAATTAAAATCAGAGGTAGATATGAGTATACAGGTTAAAGCAAGTTTTAAGAAAGAAATAACGGCGTTCACGAGGACAAAAAGGTTTTTCATACTGCTGTGCGTTTTTGTCGGGCTTGCGGTTTTTGACCCGCTGATACTGCGCGGTACGGGCGCGCTGATGGAGGCGGTGAGCGAAGCCGAAACGCTCGGTGAGCTTTTCGGCGAGATGACGACGGCATCGTCGAGCGGCGTTTCGTCGCTGGTTAACGACCTCGCGCTGGCGGGTCTGATTGTATTTCTGCTGCTCATCAACGGCTTTGCGGGCGGCGAGCAGAAGAAGCGTTCCATTATAATTCCGCGCACCTCCGGGCTGCGCAACAACGCGTACCTCACGCCGAAGTTCATCGTCTATCCTGCGGCGGCGTTTGTTTTAACGCTGCTTGCGGTGTTTGTTGCGGCGGCGGTCTCGGCTTCGGTTTTTGCCGTGAACGATTTGGTTATACCGCAGGTTTTTGCCGCCGCGGTACTGCTCGGCGTAAACCTCATGCTGTACACCTGCTTTCATCTGTGCATAGGGACGGCGACGGGAAAGGCGGGCATGAGCGCGGCAATCTGCATAGGCGCGTCAATCCTTGTGCCGGGGATTTTCTCGGTGATGAGCATGGGGATTGAGGGAAATCTTATCGCCTATAACCCGTTCGCGCTCTCCGTGATGGCGATGGGCGCGGTGTCCGTTATGCCGGATACGGGCGAAGCTGCCGCGACTGTAATCATCGCCCTTGCCATTATGATTGCATGCTGGCTGCTCGCGCTCTTTGCACACAACGCGCGGAGAATCGACAACAAGGGGAACGAGATATTGATTTAGGCCTCCGACATTTCCCGCACTAACAGACACAGAGTTTTAAATCCGTTTTTAAACTGCAGTATAGACTGCTCTGCCATATAATCATCCACGGCATCAACATAACTGATGAAGTCGGGCAGGTCTTTTTCGCTAAGGTTTTCGTTTAGAACATTCTCGGCTTCACTCATTTTGCTTAAAGCAGGGCTTCTATATTCTTCACTATTTACGATGTTATAAAGTTCATCAAGTAATTCTTTCATGGTTATTGTCCTTTCGGATTATTAAGGCGTAAGTACGCCTGTTCATATTATAACAGGTTGATTCACGCCTGTCAAGTATTTTAGGAGAAATTATGAAAATTTTTATTGAACGTTTAAAACTTTTAAGAAAACAAAAAAATATAACACAAAGACAATTAGCTGAGGCTATTAAAACCGGTGAAAGAAATGTCAGAAGTTACGAGATAAGTGAGAATTTACCTTCTCTTGAAAACGTCATAAAAATCGCCGACTTCTTTGATGTGTCGGTTGACTACCTTGTCGGGCGCTCGGACGAGCAGAAAAGGAGATAGGGACGAGTTGTATATAATCGGCACAAAACCGGGGAAAATGAAACGTTTTATTTTTCGACGTTGAGGAAAGGACTTAATTAAAAGTTTTAAATAACCGGCACAAAACCGGGGAAAACGAAACGTTTTATTTCCCGTTGGCGAGGAAAGGACTTAATAAAAATATGAATGTTGGTTTTATCGGTACGGGCTGGATAGCCGAGCGCATGGCAAAGACGCTGCTCGCAATGGAGGACGAGGGCATCTTTCTTGCCGCTGTGGGTTCGCGGAGCTTGGAGAAAGCGCGGGAGTTTATTGAAAACAATAATGCTAAAAACGCAAAGGCTTACGGCTCCTATGAGGAGCTCGCGGCTGACGGCTCGCTTGATTTAATCTACATCGCCACTCCTCACTCTCACCACTTCGAGCATGCGAAGCTTTGCCTGGAGGCGGGCAGGAACGTGCTTGTCGAGAAAGCGTTCACGGTTAATGCAGGGCAGGCGCGGGAGCTTATTAAAATCGCGCAGGAGAAAAAACTGCTTCTTGCGGAAGCCATCTGGACGCGTTATATGCCGAGCCGCTTTGCGCTGGAGAAAATTCTTGCCTCGGGCATTATCGGCGAGGTGCAAAGCCTTGAGTGCAACCTCGGCTATAACAACATTCATATGGAGCGTATGTATGAACCCGCACTTGCGGGCGGCGCGTTGCTCGACCTCGGCGTCTATGTGATTAACTTTGCGCTGATGTGCTTTGGCACGGACATAGAAAGTATTGTGAGCAGCGCAGATTTGTATCATACGGGCACTGATTTGCATAACAGAATCACAGTTAACTTCAAGGGCGGCAGGCGCGCGGAGCTTTACGCGAGCCTTGATGAAAATACCGACAGAAAAGGCATAATCCGCGGCGACGGCGGCTATATTGAAGTAGAAAACATAAATAACCCCGAGTGGCTCAGGGCTCACGTAAACGGCGCGAACAAAGTGCAGTTCGATGTTCCCGCGCAAATCACCGGCTTGGAATATCAAATTCTCTCTTGTAAGAGGGTAATCGAAAATATTGCCGCCGGCGGCTCGTCGGCAGAATGTCCGGAGATGCCGCACACGGAGATAATACGCGTCATGGAAATTATGGACGGTTTAAGAAAAAATTGGGGCGTGAAATATCCCATGGAATAAATAAAAAAGCTTGTCTTTTACAACCTTTCGTGTTATACTGAAAATGATGTCGAATTTTTAGACTTGAAAGTATAACGGGAGGTGACGGCGTGAAGATTTTAGTGCTGTTTATTATAGTGGTGAGCGTGATTTTTATGGCGAGCGCCGCGGCGCTGATGCTGCTCGGCAGCGACGATGGCTTTACGGAGGAAATCAGAGTTGTCGGCGAGCTCCCGAAAGCCGCCGAGCACGTCGCCGAACCGCTCGTATATATTCCTGAGCCGGGGCTTGAAATTATAGTTGAACCGATGATTATTATCGAGGCTGAACCCGAGCCCGAACTTGAACCGATTACGCTCGCAACATTCATACCGGCGCCCGAGAGATGCGAGCGGCTGCAGGCGCTCACGACGCAGCGTGTTGAAATTCCGCGGGGCGCGGAGTATTTCGACAACGCAATTTTCATCGGCGACTCAATCACTACAGGCTACAGAATCTGGCGCGAGCATATCACAGTCAGCGGTGAAACGCTCGGCAATACGGTTATTTTCGCCAACGGAAGCTACGGAATCCATAACGCGCTGCGCGAGGTTTCAAGCGGAAGTATTCACCCGGAGTTCGGCGGCGTGCAGATGCGCCCCGAAGACGCGGTCGCGGAGTCAGGCGCGGAGCGGGTATTTATTTCGCTGGGGCTTAACGACGTGTTATGGGACCTTGAATCCTTTTTGGATAATTACACGCTGCTTTTAAACCGCATTATCAACAAGAATCCCGGCGCAGAGATTATAATTCTTCCCGTGCCGCCCTATATGCACGAGGCGCAGCCCTCGCCCGACCGCAACGCCCGCATTGCGGAATACAACAATGCGCTCATTGTGCTTGCGTACGAGATGGGGCTTTCGTTTATAGACAGCACCGCGCCGCTCCGCTGTGAAAACGGCGGGCTTAAGGAAGAGTTCTGTGGCGACCCGCTGCCCGGCGGGCAAGGATGCCACTGGCTGCCGAGGGCGTATGGAGAGGTGCTGAGGTTTATAGTGGAGAATCCGGCTTGAGTTTTATAAAATAGAATATAAAGGTAACTGACATAATGAAAAACAAAAGATTAACAGCGATTTTATTAGCACTGGCAATAATTTTATCTCTTTTTCCAATGAACGTTTATGCATCGAATGATGAATTCAATACTGCTGATGCACTGACGGTTCTCAGGGCTTCGGCGGGTTTAATTAAACTAACCACAGCGCAGGAAGAAAAATATGATTTAAACGGCGATTTTATTGTTAATACTGCTGATGCAGTGATTATTTTACGCATAGCAGCCGGACTTCCGGGTACTCCGGACGTAATGCCGCTCATGTGGCTGGTTACAGCACCGAGCGGGCAAACCATGTACTTATTCGGTTCGATTCATATTGGGGACGAAACGATTTATCCTCTGCCTGCAACTATTATGAACGCTTTCAAAGCGTGCGATTATTTAGCGGTGGAATTCGATTTGCTTGCACAAGGAGAAGAGGATTTCGGGGAATATACTGAAGTTGAAATGGAAGCCTATTGGCGTTCTGTGATGTATCCGGAAGGTGAGAACATAGAAGACCATATAGACAGAGGAATCCTTAATGCGGCAAGGAGAGCCATAAGGACATCAGGGTTTAATTTGCAATTTCCGATTACCTATCTTGATTGGTTCAAACCTCATATGTGGTATGGTTTAATTTTAGAAATCACCTTATGGAAATCAGGTTTATCGCATGAACACGGGTTAGATATTTTCTTCTTAGAGGAAGCATATAAGCGTGGCATGGGAATCCTGGAGATTGAATCTGCGGAAAGCCAATCGGCTATGATGATTAATTATTCAAATGAAGTGTATTCTATGTTAATTGAATCATCAACAGATATTAACGGAGCAGCGCAGGGAATCAACTACTCATTCAACTTATGGAAGAAAGGCAACGAGCGGGTTTTAACAAATTATTTGAGACCTTCGATAAATGATTTTATTAGCGAAAACAAAGAGTTTTGGGATGATGATGATTTTTGGGCATACGTGGATTTATTAGAGGAGTATAACTATGCAATGCTGATACGGCGCGACATTCAGATGGCGGAAGTTGCAAAGCAGTATATGAAAGAGGGTAAGATGGTATTCTTTGTGGTTGGGCTTGCGCATTTGTTAGGAGAAGACAGTGTTATTGATTTGCTACGGAAAAGCAATTACACTGTTGAACGGGTAGTTATACCATTTTAATGAACAAGAGGTAAAGTATTAAAAAGCGAGGTTGATGTCACATCAACCTCGCTTTTTTCTTTTTATGATTGTCCCCGTGCTCACGTTCGTCACGAACACGGTTTCATCGGTTATAACAAAGCTTTTGGGCATACTTTCCATATCCGGCGAACAGTAATAAATCCTGCCGCCTTTCTGTGCGGCGGCAAGGAAAGCGTTGACGCCCGGGTTTACCGTAGTCCGCTCAATGTCAAACACGCCGAGCAAATCGTCACAGTAAACTGAAACGTCCCCCCCCAGATGTATGAAATTTCCCTCTTTTAACAAGCCAGGCACGTAAATCCCCCGTACTGTCAAATTCGCCGTAATCGCAGGAGGTCAGAAAAACCTGCGAGCGTCCAAGTTTATTCACCACATAATGCCGCCGTTTTGCGTCGAGCTCGCCGAGCACCTCGTCGAGCAGAATGACGGGCGTTTCTTTATTGTGCATTCTTATGATTTCCGCCTCGGCAAGCTTGAGTATAAGCGACACACTCTTGATTTGCCCCTGCGAGCCGAACTCCCGCGCATTTATATCGTTGATGAAAAACAACAGGTCGTCCTTGTGCGCGCCCACCCGCACGCGGAACTCCGACGGGCGCACGCCGTAGGTCTGATACTTGTTGAGCATTTCAACATAGTCGCGGTAGAGCCCGTCCTTGTCGCTCCAATCAGGGAGCTTGCTCTGTATGTCGCCGAAGACGTTGCTGCGGTACATTACCGCGAGCTCCTCCCGCCCTACGGTGAGCTCGTCGTAAAGCTTAATCGCCGTGCTGCGAAGCAGCTCGAAGTATTTAAGCCGCCCGTAAGTAAGGTTAATCCCCTGCCGAATCAGAATATCGCTCCAAATTCCAATCATGTCGCGGGTATTGCGGACGGTGTCGGGGGACGCCACAATTTCGTTATTTAAAGCGGCGAGCTGCTTCAGCGCTGCCGTATAGTCCGCGACCGCGCGCTTGTGGGCTTTGTTCTGCATGAGTGCGATGTTGTCGATATAATAGCGGCGCAGTTCCGATGAGCCTTTGATGAGCAGCAGATGCTCCGGCGCGAAGACGACGTGCTTGAGCTCGCCGTATAAGTCTGCGGCGCTTCTGAACGACATGCCGTTCATATCAATTGATACGCGCCCGCCCGAGATTTTATAGTTGATTATATTCTCTTTGCCGGGGGCGGCGTCCGATTCAAAAAAAAGCTTGATTAATGTTTCGGGGGCGGTTTCATTTTCGCCGTGAAAAGGCACGAACGAAGCCGTACGGGCGCGGCGGAAGCCTTTTCCGAGGCACAGCGAAACAGCCTCGAGCATGTTCGTCTTGCCCTGCGCGTTGTCGCCATAGAATACGTTGACGCCCTCGCAGAACTCAAGCTCCGCCTCTTTTATATTACGGAAATTTTCCACCTGGATTTTTCTAATTATCATTTAGGCAAACCTCAAACTTTTCAGTTCCCAGTGTAATTATTTCGCCGCCGAGCAGCTTCTTGCCGCGCTGCAGGCAAACTTCGCCGTTAACTAAAACACAGCCGTCCTGAATCAGCAGCTTCGCCTCGCCGCCGCTGGCAACGAGGCAGGCAAGCTTGAGAGCCTGCTCTAATTTTATGTAAGGCGGGTTAATATAAATCTTGTTCATACTCTCATTCTACACTGTAGGCTGTTAATTGTCAACTGTCAGCCGAAGCGTAAGCGATGGCTTTCCGCCTTTTTTTGCGTCAACGAGCAGAAGCCGCGGCTCGTTTTTTTTGTTCGACATAATTTGCAATACCTTAGGCTCAAGGTTATATTTGCGGAGTGTGCAAATTACATCGCTGAGCCGTTCGGGAATATGACACATCGCGAGCCTGCCGCCGAATTTTAAAAGCCTGCTTGCCGCCGCGGCACAATCGTCAAGAGTGCAGAGCAGCTCATGCCGCGCGGTGTCCTCGCCGGCGCGCCTGAAGCCGTCGTTTGCCTTGTAATAAGGCGGGTTCATAGTGATTAAATCCACGCTCCCCGCGGGAATGGACGTGATATTTTTAAGGTCTTCGAGCACGGGAAAAATAAGTTTATCCAGCGAATTAATTCTAATGCTTTCTTTAAGCAGCGCAACCGCATTTTCATTTATATCAAGGGCATATATTTTTGCTGCGTTTTTACCTGCGAGCATGAAAGGAACAATTCCGCAGCCAGTGCATAAATCTGCGATGATTTGCGAGGGTTTCAGAGCCGCGAATTCCGCTAAGTTAACCGCGTCTGTCCCGAAGCGGTGTTCCTTGCTGACGCAAAGCTTAAGCCCGTTTATTTCAAATATTTCATGTTTCATTTTTCTTTGTTGAGAGCGTGGAGTTCAGAATATAGTACAAGTCGCTGAAGTTCTGCACGGCGAAGTCGGCGTTGGGCGTGTTGTTGACGTTCGGCGTGAACAGGCAGAAGCGGATTCCCGCGTTGTGCGCACATTCAAGGTCGACGCCGCGGTCACCGATGTAAAGCGTTTCGGCTTTATCCATGCCATGCTTTTCTGCAAGATGAAGAAGTGCGTCAGGTGCGGGCTTTTTCGGGAAGCTGTTTTCGCAGGTTATAAAATCCTTGAAGATATTAAAAAAGCCGTGTTTTTGCAGCATGGAGAGAGCGCCTTTATCCCTGTGCGTGTGCAGATAATTGAAGCTGCCCTGGTCATAAATAAATTTGCAGACCAAATACGCATCGTTGGTTGGCAGGGCGTGCTGATTTTCGTAGAGCGCGCGGAAGTCATTGAACTTCTCAATAAAATAGTCGTTTATTTCAAATTTTTCCTTATAAAAATCATAGGCATGCTGCATTGAAATGCGCATATTCTTTTCTATTTCATGGACGTTTTCATGAACCATGTATTCTTTTCTGAGCATTGTAAGAAACGCCTGCGCCGTATGCGGATAGGTGTTGAACAGCGTGCCGTCAAAGTCCCAGATTATATGTTTAAAATCCATAATTTCAATAAGTCCTTTCTTTAAAAGTGGTAAATGAAAAGTTTCGTTTTCCCCGATTCTGCAGTTCTGATTTACAGCTTTTTAAAGTCCTTTCTTTAAAAGCGGTAAATGAAAAGTTTCGTTTTCCCCGATTCTGCAGTCCCGGTTTGCAGCTTTTTAAAGTCCTTTCTTTAAAAGCGGTAAATGAAAAGTTTCGTTTTCCCCGATTCTGCAGTTCCGGTTTGCAGCTTTTTAAAGTCCTCTCTTTAAAAGCGGTAAATGAAAAGTTTCGTTTTACCGTTCATGCAGGTTTAATTATAAACTCTACCCCTCCTGCGACAGCGCATAGGCTTCGGCGCGTTCGCCGTGCGCAGAAAAGACAAGCTCGCCTGTGTCTGTGCGTGTAATGACAAAGCAGTCCTCGGGCAGCTCGCTGTAATTCTCCGCCGTGCTGATAACTGTGTTGCGGTTTAAAAATCGCAGAACCGGCGCAAGCCCGGCGCTGTTAATAATATATGTCGGCGGCGCGTCCGGTGAGTTATATATGAACCGGGAAACAACCAGTGCTTCTTTGCTTTCAGCTTGATTAGGTATGTCTGAAAGCCCCGTATACAGCAGCGTTAAACTGAGGCAGAATGTAATCATATGCCTTTTATAACGCTCGGCGCAGCTCACTAAAACAAAAAGCAGCGCGATTATGCAGAAGACCGCGGACACCTCGGCGAGCAACGCCGCATTGTAATATAAAATAAATATTATACCCAGAGTAATCGCGGAGAACATCGTCTTCTTAAAATCCAAGCCGTGCATGAAGATATAGCAGAACGCAAAAAGCACTAAAAAAATCGACGCGCTGTCAGTGAAAAGCATGAACGTGTTATAAACGAGCGCGAAGAAAGCGAAAGCTTTAAGCGGCGAATCCTTGCGCATAAAAGCAGAAACGCACAGGCAGATTCCGAGCACACCGATACCCCTGGTAGAAATTGCAAAAAAGTAAAGCTCAGCGATATAATCGCCCTGTATAGCGCCCCATGCAAACAATTCACCCGTAAGCCGCTCATTAATATAGATTTGCAGCACCGTGAAACCCGCGAAAGCGGGGAAGAAACCGGCGAATGAAAAGGTTTTTACACGGAGTATATAACGCGAATAAAACACTAAAAGTATAAACGATATAACCAGCGCCCACAGCCGCGGTTCGGCGGCGGGGGCGAAGCCAAGGGCGGCTGCCGTGAAAAGTGACAGGAAAAAACGGACTACGCGGTTTTTCGTGTTTGATGCTCTTATGAACAAATAAAAAAGCAGAAACGGCAGAAACACGCAGAGTACTGCAGCGGTTATGAACTTAGTATGTGCGAAGACAGCTGCGCTAATCCCTGCGACCAGCGTGCATAATGTCCGCTGCCATGCTTTTTCAAGCCCGAGGGCGGCGGTAATTTTAAAAGTCAGGAGCGGAATAAGAGAAGCGAGCACGCCGTTCATAATCAGCATGGACCTGTAACGGACGACGGGGTTGTCGATTAGATAATATACGGGCGTATAGAGGAAGCCTGTCAGCCACGGCGAGCCGCTGCTTGCAAGGTCGCCGCTCCGCTCAAAAGCTTCTGCGAACCCCGAGAAATACGCGCTCCATGCCGCCGTGTTAAATTCTCCGGGCAAAACCGGCACACTCATGCGGAAAACGAAGACAACGTTGAGCGTCAGCGCGGCAGCGAAAAGCACAAGTAAAAGACCGCGGTTTCCAAGGCGGCGGTAGAAGTCGTCTAACTTTTTTCCAAGTGAAGTCAAGCTTTTTCCTTTCCTTTAACTGCAGGCTCTAACACGGCTTCAGTCTGCCGCAATATAGCCGATTAACTTGAAAAATGCTCCGCATCTTTCACAGCAAGCTCGTTTGCTGCCGTGCCGCAGGCGTGCAATCGAATTAAGCCGCTCCATGGCTTACGCAGCGTTTTCCGCGTCCTTAAAAATGCCGAAGCATTTTTAAGTTAATTGACTATAAAATTCACCACAATCAGATGAAGAAGAAAGAACATCGCCACAGAGGTTATTATAAAGTCGCGCAGCACATAGCGCAGCCCGGGGCTGCCCGCGTACTGCAGATAATCGTAATAGTCGTCCTCCAGACCCTCGAGCTTCGCGGAAACCGAGGGAGCGTCGGGGATTCCTGCGCGCTGTTCAGAAAGCTCGGGGTAGAAGCGGCTTCTTATGAACTTGATTTTATTCGCTGACCAGCGCAAATAGATATAATCGTAAAAAAGCGCGATTATGACCGCCATCGAGAAATTAAGAAAGCTGAGGTTTGCAGACATTTGCATCAGCTGCTCAGGCGCGAAAGGGGAAACGACGCCCGTTAAGCCGAAGTATACGTCAAGCAGGCTCGGGAAGCTGAGCATAAAGGTGAACAGCGCAACGATAAACCCAAGACCTCTCATTCTCGCATAAAACATATACAGCGGGCTGAGCAGCCCTGCGAGTATGTTTAGGGAAAGCTTGTTGCCCGAAGCGATTCTGCGGTAGCGCAGAAGGCGCAAGGGGGTAATCCCGCCTTGAAAATGCGCGATTTCCTTTTCAGAAACGCCGAACATAAAACGCTCGTCGGGCGAAAGCTTCTCCTTGCCCGCATTGTTTACGTTTACAAACTCGTCCTTGAAAAAGCCCATTTCATCGAGAGTTTCGCGAATAGAGCCGTAGTAGTTCTTTTCTTTATTCGCGGGTTTGCTTTCCTCCGCGTGAGGACCGGGCGAATCCTGTCCGCTCTGCCGCATGGCGGCGGGATAGCCGGAGCGCGGCGACCTTGGAATTTCATCAGGAATGTTTTCCCAGGAAAACCCGGAGCCGTGCTTCTTTGTGAACACGCACCCGCCCTCTTCAGCGTAGCAGGCGCGGTGATAGGGCGCGCCGCAGTCGGGGCAGACTACGGGGCGCTCTCCGGTGAAATCCTTTTTGCAAAGGGGGCAGCAGGCCCCTGTGTAATCGGTCATGATGAACAATTGACAATTGACAATGGACAATTGACAGTTAATATTTAGTCTAATGCTTGGCGAACAAACGACAAAAGATAATTGTCCATTGTCAATTATCAATTGTCAATTATCCGTCGCAGTTTATCTGTAAGCCGGGTTCTGTCGCGTACAATCATCTGTCTTAGGCGTATTGTCGCCAATACGCTCAAGCCGCTTTCGCTAAGAGGCGCGCCGAGCAGACACGGGTTCCTCTAAACACTAAGCGTTGCATCGGATAGGGTTTACATGGCAGCGCGGTTTCCCGCGCTCCGGTGAGCTCTTACCTCGCCTTTCCATCCTTACCGCGGTTCCCCGCGGTGGTTTATTTCTGTTGCACTTGCCCTATAGTCGCCTACGGCTGCCGTTAGCAGCTATCCTGCTCTGTGATGCCCGGACTTTCCTCGCGTTTTTGCGCCGCCCCGCAGAGAGCGGAGGGGCAACGCGCGATTGTACAATAAACTGCCAGTATTATTTTAACACAAAAAATTAAAAAATGCAATATAAATTTAAAACCCGCGTGAAGCGGGAGAAAAGTTGACAAAATTTTACAAGTAAATTATAATAAAAACGTAAAGGTTGTACAATATACCCTTGCGGTAAATAGGTGGTCGGCAAAACCTCTGACGCGAATACATGAAAGGAGGAGATGCCCTTGGAATTGATATACACGTTTTTGATACTGGTAGCAGTATTGTGTATTATTGAAGAAATGCGAAGACCGCCCACGCGCTAACGAGACGGTCTTAAAAACCTAATCTAATGTCGGCCGCTTATGCAGTACAGCCTTTACATTTTTATTTTAACATAAAACTTTCTATTTGTCAACTAAAATTATTTGAGCCGCACCACATTCCAGAGATTCTCGATATAAGCTGCGCGGTCGTTGCGGTACTTGAGGTAATATGCGTGCTCCCAGACGTCGAACAGAATCACGGGCTCCAGCCCCTCGCAGAAAAGCACGTCCTGGTTTGCGATGTTGCGTATGTCCAGGTTACCCTCGCTGTCGGAAACGAGCGCAGTCCAGCCCGAGCCGAAAACGTCTTTCGCGTGCTCGTTGAAGCTTTCTTTAAACTGCTCGAACGAGCCGAAGAAACCCTCGATAGCCTCCATGAAAACGCTGTTTTGCGCCGGCTCGTGCACAAGCTCGGACGCGGGCGCGAGCATATTGAAAAACAACGTATGGTTGTAAACGCCGCCTGCGTTGTTGAGGATTTTCACCTGCGCTTCTTCGGGGAGCTCCTCCGAGCACAGAATCTGTTCAAGCGTCATGTTGTGCAGAAATTCGTAGGGCTCGAGCGCGTCGTTGAGATTTTTTATGTAGGTCGCGAAGTGCTTGTCGTGGTGGTAGTGCATGGTTTCCTCATCGATGTAGGGCTCGAGCGCGTCATAGGCGTATGGCAGCGGCGGCAGCGCAAACGGATAAGTTCCGAAGTTGTGGTCGTTTTTAATTTCAGCCATAGAAATATTCTCCTTTGAATGTTAATAAGGACGCCGAGTGCGCGCCCCTGCAACATTCTATGCGGGTTAAGGAGCGGGGGTTACACAAATTTGCTTCTATATGTCAGGCGTATCCTTGCGCCCCGTAAGATAATCTAAAGATACATCAAAATAATCGGCAATGAAAAGCAACCCCTTATAATCGGGGTGACTTTTATTATATTCGTAGGTTTGATAATGCTGTTCAGTACATCCTAAAATTCCGGCCATATCAATTTGCCTTAATTTTTTCTGTACTCTTAAATGTTTTAATCGTTCCCCAAAACTTGCCATAAAAAAACTTCCTAAAATATTTGATAAAACTATTGACACAATTAAAAATATTATGCATAATACAAAATACAAGATAAATTATTGTGCGGAAAGAATAATGTCATGAAAAACATATCTCCGCCGCCACCGCATCGCCCATTTCTATACATCCGACAAGTCTTTCGGGGCTGCTTTCGCCGCCAAGCGGCGGTATTGCCTGTGCCGGCTCGGTACCTCTGTAAATATCGCCCGTGCGCAGCCCTTTCGCGAGCACGCGCTCGACCGCGCTTTCTATTGCCGCAGCCTCGCTGTCCATATCAAACGACAGACGCAGCATCATTGCCGCCGATAAAATCATCGCGAGCGGGTTCGCCTTATCCTGTCCCGCAATGTCAGGCGCACTGCCGTGGCAGGGCTCGTACATACCTGCTCCTGATTCAGACAAACTCGCACTCGGCAGCATACCGAGCGAGCCGGTCAGCACGCTCGCCTCATCGGAAAGTATGTCGCCGAAAAGGTTCTCGGTAACAATAACGTCGAACTGCGACGGGTCGCGGACAAGCTGCATTGCGCAGTTGTCAACAAGCATATCGGAAAGGGTTATGCCGCTGTAGTCGCCTTTGCCGAATGTTTCCCATACGACTTCGCGCCAGAGCCGCGAGCTGTCAAGGACATTGGCTTTATCGACGCTGCAGACGCTGCCGCTTCTTTTCTGAGCGAGCTTGAACGCGACCTTTGCAATGCGCTCTATTTCCCAGTCACGGTAGAGCATAGTGTCATATGCGGTGCGCGCTTCTGCTTCATCTTTGTAAGTTTCGCGCCTGCCGAAATATGCTCCGCCGATAAGCTCGCGCACGATAATCAAATCTATTTTGCCCGGGTTTTTAAGCACGCAGGCGTCGGCGAGGACGTCAAAAAGCCTGACGGGGCGCAGATTTGCGAACAAGCCGAGTGCGCTTCTGATTCCGAGCAAGCCCGCCTCGGGGCGCAGATGCCCCGCGCCCTTGTCCCACTTAGGCCCGCCGACAGCGCCGAGCAGAACGGCGTCGGAAGCCTTGCATACTTTTACAGTTTCCTCGGGCAGGGGTACGCCCGTTTCGTCAATGGCAATACCGCCCATAAGCACATGGGTGAACCCGAACTCGCGGTTGTATTTTGCTGCGATTTTATTCAGAATCTTGATGGCTTCGGCGGTGATTTCAACGCCGATACCGTCGCCGCCTATTACTGCTATGTTTTTAGTCATTTTAATACCTTTCAGAGTTAATAACTGTCAATTGTCCATTGTCAACTGTACACTGTTTATAAGCCCGCCCGCGTTTATGATTTCCTTGATGAACCCGGGGAACGGCTCTGCGCGGAACTTCTCGCCGCTTGTTTCGTTTACTATTTCGCCCGTGTCGAAATCTGCGCCGACTCTGTCGCCCCGTGCAATCGCCTTTGCCGCCTCGGGGCACTCCATAATCGGCAGCCCGATGTTAATCGCGTTGCGGTAAAAAATCCGTGCGAATGAAGCCGCTATTACACAGCTTATGCCGCTCGCTTTAATCGCAATCGGCGCATGCTCGCGGGAAGAACCGCAGCCGAAGTTTTCACCTGCGACGATAATGTCGCCTGTATTTACTCTCTTGATAAAATCTTTGTCGATGTCCTCCATGCAGTGCGCGGCGAGCTCGGCGTGGTCGGTGGTGTTGAGGTAACGGGCGGGGATAATGACGTCGGTGTCGACGTTGCCGCCGTATTTGTGGACGGTGCCTTTTACGTTCATATTCATGCTCCTTTTATTTTTTATGTAGTTTCGGGTCGTCTGTGCGACCCACGAGATAGTCGACGGAAACATTAAAATAATCGGCAATCGCGCAGATAACTTCTATTGACGGTGCGCGATGACCTTTTTCCATCATGCTTATTGCCGATATTTTTATTCCGGCAACATCACCTATTGTTTCTTGTTTTAGATTTCTTTCAATACGTAACTCTTTTAATCTTTGAGAAAATATTATTTGATTAAACATAAAAAACCTCTTGACATTTCACATAAAGTGTAGTATAATGGTTTTAGTAATTACACTTAAAGTATAATTAAATGAGAAAGGACATTAATGCCATGAGCAAAATACTCACCGATGAGATAATCGAAAAAATTTATTATTCCATTGAAACGCCCGATACCGGTTCTGACAAAAACTCAAATCAAACTATTGAAGAAGCGATTATGAAAATGCTTGATTCCAAAGCGCACCAACTGTTCAGAACATATTCGGACACTTGGTTCGACATAGTATGTGACGAAAACCGCAGAGGTTTTAATTTGGGTTTTCGCACAGGAATGAAATTTTTTGTTGAAGCGGTTATTGAATAATTACGGCTTACAAATCTTATTATGCGGGCAGAACACATCTGTAATATGCCCCTCGATTGCGCTTGCCGCCGCGACCTCCGGGCTGCACAGGTAAACCTCGCTCTCGGGATGCCCCATTCTGCCTACGAAGTTCCTGTTCGTCGTCGCGAGCGCGCGCTCGCCCTTGGCGAGAATTCCCATGTGCCCGCCGAGGCAGGGCCCGCAGGTGGGCGTGCTGAAGACACAGCCTGCCTCAACTAATGCCTGCGCATAACCCAGCTCCATGCACTCAAGGAAAATCTTCTGCGTGCCGGGGAAGATGATGCAGCGCAGCCCTTTTGCGACTTTTTTACCTTTCATTATTTCCGCCGCCGCTTTCATGTCGGAGAGCCTGCCGTTGGTGCAGCTGCCGATTACGACCTGGTCAAGCGGAATTTTTTCTGTAATTTCATCAATAGTCTTAGTGTTTTCGGGCAGATGCGGGAAAGCGACAGTGGACTTGACTCGGCTTAAATCAATGTCGATTACCCGTGCGTATTCCGCGTCTTTATCGGGCGCGAAGATTTCAAATTCACGATTGGAACGTGAGCGAACGTATTCCAATGTAACCTCGTCAACCTCGAAGATTCCGTTCTTGCCGCCGGCCTCAATCGCCATATTCGCCATGCAGAGGCGGTCGTCGATTGTGAGGTTTTTGAGTCCCTCGCCGCCGAATTCCATCGACTGATACAGTGCGCCGTCCACGCCTATCATGCCTATTATGTGCAGGATTACGTCCTTGCCGGAAACGTATTTGCCAAGCTTCCCTGTCAGGTTAAACCTGATTGAAGCGGGCACCTTGAACCACGCCTCGCCCGTCGCCATGCCGACCGCCATGTCGGTAGAGCCGACGCCCGTGCTGAACGCGCCGAGCGCGCCGTAGGTGCAGGTGTGGCTGTCCGCGCCGATGATTAAATCGCCGGGCATGACGAGCCCCTTTTCGGGCAGCAGGCAGTGCTCGATGCCCATCTCTCCCACATCATAGAAATTGGTAATGTTATGTGCGCGTGAAAACTCGCGGCAGCGCTTGCACTGCTCTGCGGCTTTTATGTCCTTGTTGGGCGTGAAATGGTCCATGACGAGCGAGATTTTCTCTGTGTTAAAAACGCCCGCAAACCCTGCTTTCTCGAACTCGCCAATCGCCACGGGGCTGGTGATGTCGTTGCCGAGCACCATGTCGAGCTTCGCCATAATCAGCTGACCGGCGCGGACTTCCGAAAGTCCGGCTTTTTTTGCGAGTATTTTCTGACTCATCGTCATTGGCATGATTTATTTCTCCTTTTTATTTATTTCCGGCTCGTCAGAGCGCCCGGTAAGATAGTCTAAAGAAACGTTGAAATAATTGGCAAGTGCAATCAACACATCATAAGCCGGCTTTCTTTCATTTAATTCATAGTTTTGAATACCGCGCTCGCTTGCTCCAATGGCTTCTCCAAGTTGTTTTTGTGTGATATTATGCTCTTTTCTTAATAATTTTAATCTCTCAATAAAAACAATCATAAAAAATCTCCTAAACCTCTTGACACGAGCGAATGGGTGTGCTGTAATTAAACAAGACACACAAATGCACGTGACGAAAGGATTTAATAAATGAAAAACCTACTTGATGAAATCTATGACATACTTGAACCCGCCGTAATTATAAAAGGCAGCTCACCTCAGATAATCGACCGCGTCGAAAATAGGTTTTATAAAAAACTGAAAGATAAGGAAAAGAAACTGTTCAGTGATTATGAAATGGCATACTCCGAGCTGTGCGCAATCGTTGCCGCAGAGAATTTCAAGAAAGGATTCAAGGCGGGGTTGTGTTTTATACGGGAATTATCGGAAGTGTAGCTTACTTCTCCACCTCCGCGCCCGACACGCTGTAGAATATGATGTTCTTCTTCCACATACCGAGCTCCGCATGCGCGTTTTCCTTTTCGAGCTTGAAGACGGTCTTTAGCGGGTTCAGCCCCCACGCCTTGACCACCACCTCGAGCAGCTCCTCCTCCGCGTACACGACTATGGTTTTGCCGCTCTTGATTTTCCCCTGGTTTGTGCCGTTTGCGACTATGTCGAACTCCCCCGCGCCTCCGAACCTTGCCGAAACCGCAAAGGACATAGTGAACTTCTGCTTCCTTTTAAGCTTCCACGCCGCCTGCTTGGGGTTCTGGTGGTGCCTTTGCACGGGCGGGGGCAGCGCGCTGATTTTTGAGCCGCACTGCTCGCAGGTTTTCGCGCCTGCGGCGTTTTTCTTCGCGCAATTAGGACAAAACACGGCAGAACCCCCCTCTTTTTAAATCGAATAATCTTATTTAATAAATAATATGATGTTATTTTACAGTTATATTATTTACGCTGTCATGAAAGCGATTATTATGGCGAAAAACATGGACAAACCGCATTGCTGTGCGAAAAACCATGAATAGCATTTTCAAACGGCGGAAGCTTAAAAATCACGCCGTCCTATTTTTACAGCCTAATTAAAGTTGGTCTCCCTATTAGTATACAGCATATACTCCAAAGAATCAAGCAGCGCCATCATGCTCGCGTTAATTATATCCCTGGAGGCGCCGACCGTAGTCCAGCTTGTCTTGCCGTCCGTGCTTTCAATAAGCACGCGTGTGGTAGCTGCGGTATTCTGTCCGATGCCGTCGTCGGACCCGCTGCCGCCGATAATACGCACCTTAAAGTCCACCAGCCGCATATCCTTAAGCGCGGGATAGAAGCGCTCGAGCGCCTTGCGCAGCGCTTTGTCGATGGCGTTGACGGGGCCGTCGCCCTCGTCGGCGGTGATTTCGTGCTTGTCGCCTACGCGGACATTAATTAAAGCGGAAGCCTTGCTGAACTTGCTCCCCCGCCCCGGGAGCGGGGATTTTTCCTCTGCCGGCTCGGCGGTGTAGTGGCTCGAGATAATCTTGAAGTCAATAATCTCAAAGTACGGCAAAAACAGACCGAGCTCCTTATAGACAAGCAGCTCGAAGCTCGCGCCCGCCGCCTCGAACTGATAACCCTCATGCTCGAGCTCCTTGATTCTGGTTGTAAGCGTCTGCACAATTGGGTCGCTCTTTTGCAGGTCGGGGATTATTTTTTCAAGCTTTGCGAACGTTACTGCCCGCCCCGACACCTCGGAAAGCAGGAAGTTGCGCTCGTTGCCCACGCTCTCCGGCGTGATGTGCTCGAAAGTCGCGGGGTCTTTGCTGACGCCGTCAACGTGCATGCCGCCCTTGTGCGCGAACGCCGAGCTGCCGACGTAAGGCATGGAGCTGGGCAAGGCGATATTCGCGGTTTCCGCGATGAAGTGCGCGGTTTCCTTGAGCAGCGGCAGACTTTCGGGCGGAACGCAGCCGAAGCCGAGCTTGAGCTGCAGGTTCGCAATCAATACCGCAAGGTTTGCGTTGCCCGTGCGTTCGCCGATTCCTATGAACGTCCCCTGAACCTGCGCTACTCCCGCGTTTACAGCCGCGAGAGAGTTTGCGACGCCGCAGCCGTTGTCGTTGTGGCAGTGTATACCGAGCGGCGTATTAACGCAGGATTTAACGTGCTGTATAATTTTTGTAATCTCATCGGGGAAGCAGCCGCCGTTGGTTTCGCAGAGGCAGAGGCAGACCGCGCCCGCACGCTCGGCGGCTTTGAGCGTTTCAATTGCGTAGTCGGGGTTATGCTTGTAACCGTCAAAGAAATGCTCGGCGTCGAAGATTATTTTCTTCCCCAAACCCGTAAGATATTTAATTGTCCGCTCAATCATGTCAAGGTTTTCCGCATGGGAAACACGCAGGATTTTATCCACGTGCATATCCCAGCTCTTGCCGAAAATGGCGATGTACTCGGTGTTGGCGGTGAGCAGGGCCTTCAGGTTGCCGTCGTCTTCGGGGTTTATTTCCTTGCGTTTTGTAGAACCGAAAGAAACGAGCTTTGCGGTTTTCAAGCCGAGCTTTTCCGCCTGCTTAAAAAACTCCAGGTCTTTCGGGTTTGAGCCGGGGTTTCCGGCTTCCACGAAGTCCACGCCGAAGCTGTCCAGACGGGTGAGAATTTTCAGCTTGTCTTCTAAGCTGAAGCTGATTCCCTCGCCCTGCGCGCCGTCGCGCAGAGTCGAGTCGAACATTTGTAATTTTCTCATGGCGTTATCCTTTCTCCGCATAACAGCTTAACCGTTCCTTGCCGCTTTATGAAAATTCTTCTTGCCTTTCTTAATTATGACGTGCTCCTTAATCTCAATCACCGCGTTTACGTCTGTAACTTTTTCGCCGTCAAGGCTTACGCCGCCCTGCTCTACGTTTGTTCTCGCGTCGCGCCTTGACGAGCAGAGCCCTGTTTTAACCAGCAAATCTAAGATGTTTATTTCGCTTTCCTCAATTATCGTCGTCGGCATATCCGCGCTCTCCCCGCCGCCGCCGAAGATGTTCTTTGCGGCGCTGTGCGCTTTTTCAGCTTCTTCCTCCCCGTGAACGATTTTCGTCATCTCAAAGGCGAGCCGCGCCTTTGCTTCGTTAAATTTCGCGCCGCTGTCTAAGTTCATTGCTTCGATTTCCTCTACAGGCACGAAGGTCAGCCACTTGAACAGGTTGATTACATCGGCATCGCCGACGTTGCGGAAATACTGGTAAAAGTCGTAGACCGGGCAGCGGTCGGCGGCGAGCCACAGCGCGCCTTTCTCGGTCTTGCCCATCTTCATGCCGTCGCTGGTGGTGATGAGCCTGAACGTCAGCGCGTAGGCTTTGGAGGCAGCTTCTGTCCCGGAAGCAGCTTCTGCCTTTTCGCCGTCCATGCGCCGTATCAGGTCTGCGCCCGCAAGGATATTTGACCACTGGTCATCGCCGCCCATTTGCAGCTTTATATTTTTGGTTCTAAAAAGGTGTAAAAAATCGTAGCTTTGCAGCAGCATGTAGTTGAACTCAAGGAAAGAGAGCCCCTTGCCCTCGTAGCGTGAGCGGAAGCACTCGGCGGTGAGCATTTTGTTCACCGAGAAGTGCCGTCCGATGGCACCTAAAAATTCAAGGTACTTTATGTCCGCGAACCAGTCGCCGTTACGGACGAACTCAGCCGACGGCAGGTTGTCGCCGGCAATTCCCGCTGCTGCAGAATTGGCGTTCCCGTCAAAGTACAGTATTCTTCCCATCTGCTGTGCGAAGCGTTCGCAGTTATGTGCGATTGTTTCGTGGGAGAGCATTTTGCGGAGTTCGGTTTTGCCGGTCGGGTCGCCGATGAGTGACGTCGCCGTGCCGAGCAGCGCGTAAGGCTTATGCCCTGCAAGCTGGAATCTTCTCATCGTTATAAGCTGTAATAACCCGCCGATATGCAGCGAGTCGGCAGTCGCGTCAAAGCCTGTATAAAAGCTGACGCTTTCCGTGTTTAGGAGCTCCTCGAGCTCTTCCGGGCGGCTTACCTGCGCGATGAGCCCCCGCGCTTTTAATTCCTGAAATAAAGTCATATTTTCATTAAGTCCTTTCTTCACGAACGGGGAATAAAGAGTTTCGTTTTCCCCGATTCAATTATGCTTATTTTTAAACATATTTTCATTAAGTCTTTTCTTCACGAACAGGGAATAAAAAAGTTTCGTTTTCCCCGTTTTTGTGTCAGTTTTTTCAAACATATTTTCATTAAGTCCTTTCTTCACGAGCGGGGAATAAAAAGTTTCGTTTTCCCCGTTTTTATGTCAGTTTTTTCAAACATATTTTCATTAAGTCTTTTCTTCACGAACGGGGAATAAAAAGTTTCGTTTTCCCTGATTCAGTTATGCTTATTTTTAAACATTACTATACCTCCAAAATAGGCTTCGTTATATCCGCGCCGGGCGGAACCATGGGCAAAACGTTTATGTCGCGGTCAATGCGACATTCAACCAAAACAGGCTCGTTAAGCTCAAGCGCCGCCTTGAGCACGGGTTCTGTTTCCTCTGTTTTTTCTATTATGAAGCATTTAATCCCGAACGCCTCCGCTAACTTTTTATAATCGAGAGGGCGGTCAAGCGTAGTTTGCGAGAATCTCGCGTCATAGAAAATCCGCTGCCACTGCCGCACCATGCCGAGCACGGAGTTGTTGAGCACGAGCTGAATCACGGGGATTTGATACTTCGATAAGGTTACAAGCTCGTTCAGATTCATGCCGAAGCTGCCGTCGCCTGCAACGTTTACGACTGTTTTTTCGGGTTTTGCGATTTTTGCGCCGATTGCCGCTCCGAGCCCGAAGCCCATTGTTCCGAGACCACCGCTCGAAAGGAACGTCCGCGTTTCGCGGTTGCGGTAATACATCGCCGCCCACATCTGGTTCTGCCCTACCTCAGTGGTGATTATTGCGCGCCCCTGTGTGAGCTCATCAAGCTTTTCGAGAACCGCCATCGGCGTTACGGGGAGCTTTGCCGTTCCGGTTTGCACGGCTTTATAGGTCGCGTGCAGCCCGCCTGCTCTTGCAAGCCAGGCGGGGTTCTGCTTTTGCGGGAGCTGTGCGTTCAGTGCCGCGAGAATTCCTTTTAAGTCGCCCGCGATCTTCAAGTCCGCGGGGACGTTCTTGCCGTGCTCGGCTTCGTCTATGTCGATGTGAATGATTTTCACATTCTCTGAAAATGTTTTCTTGCAGCCTGTCACGCGGTCGGAAAAGCGCGTTCCGAGCGCGATAAACAGGTCGCAGTCCTTAAAGATTCCGGCGGCGGCGGCAGTGCCGTGCATGCCGAGCATTCCGATATACTTGCAGTCATACTGGTCATACGCGCCCTGCCCCATCAGCGAGCAGGAAACGGGGGCGTTTAATTTTTCCGCAAAAGCCGCAAGCTCCGCTTCCGCGCCTGAAGAAATCACGCCGCCGCCTGCATAGATTAACGGGCGCTTAGAGGAGGTGATTAATTCGGCTGCGGTTTGCAATTCAACCGCATTGCACTGCGGGTGCTCCTCCGCAAAGGCTAATTGCGCGGGTTCATATTCCGCCAAAGCCGCCGTTATATCTTTCGGCACGTCAATCAGCACCGCGCCTTTGCGTCCGCTGTTTGCGATTCGGAAAGCTTTGCGGATTGTGTCTGCGAGCTCATTTACGTCGCGCACAAGGAAATTGTGCTTGGTCACGGGCATGGTGATTCCTGTGATGTCCACCTCCTGAAAGCTGTCGAGTCCGAGCAGGTCGAGGCTGACGTTGCCCGTGATTGCGACAATGGGCACGCTGTCCATGTTTGCGGTGGCGAGCGCAGTGACGAGGTTTGTCGCACCGGGGCCCGAGGTAGCAAGAACAACGCCCGTTTTGCCCGAAGCGCGCGCGTAGCCGTCGGCAGCGTGACCGGCGTGCTGTTCGTGCGAGGTGAGCACGTGGCGGATTTTATCCGAATACTTATAAAGGCTGTCGTAGATGTTGAGCACCGCGCCGCCCGGATAGCCGAAAAGCACGTCTGCGCCCTGTTCAATTAAACACTCTACTATAATATCAGAACCGCGGAGCTGCATATAAAAATTCCTCCCAAAAATAAAAAGCCCACCCCTTATGTAAAGAGATGAAAGCTCGCTTCCATGGTACCACTCTTCTTGCGTGTTTTTAAACAACACGCCGCTTAGTCCGCGTCTTGCAACGCGCCTCTCGATAACGGGAGAACCCGTTCACCGCTAATAGCTGCAGGGCTGCAAAAGCAAACCGCGGCGTTCTCAGTGAAAGCTCAAGGGCGATATACAGCACCGCTCCGCCGCCCGCTCGCACCAAACGCGGGCTCTCTGACGCGCCAGTCTTTAATTGGCGCAGGCTTCATACGTTACCTTTTGTCCCTGTCACAGCCTTTTGAATATAATGGATTTTAATAAACATTCGTTTACTTGATAGTATAAACGATTATTTCACAAATGTCAAGAAAAATATTATAATTAAGAAAAAACCCGTTCGGCTTTGAACGGGTTAAATACTATTTATTTTACTTTTTCACTCAGATAACTTTCCAGCACTTTGAACATCACGCGCTTCTCGTCCGAGCTGAGCCTTGCTATTAATTCAAGGATTTCGCCGGTCAGGTACGTGTTTCTCCCGTATGAACACCCCTGGATTAATTCCGAAACGTCGCAGTCAAGGGAATCGGCAATTTTAGAAAGGGTATCGAGGCTGATTTTTGTTGTGCCGCGCTCCATGTTTGAAACGTAACCTACGGAGAAATCAAGCCTCTCTGCAAGCGTTTCCTGCGTGAGGAGCCTGCCTTTGCGCATATCCTGTATACGGCTTCCAATCAATTTGAAGTCCACTGCCATACAATCACCCCATTTCTATTATAATAACCAATAAGTGTGAGTTTAATGTACAGCCTGTATACTATATTATATCGGCTGTATACTGCTTTTCTCAACTGTTTTATCTTCCGGATTTGTAGTTATTATATAAAAATATTAACTTAGAATATTGAAATTTTGTATAGCATTATAGGTTTAATTAAACTTATTATGTTGACATGAGGAAAAAAATGTGCTATACTGACTATTACATGGATTAATTAAATGTTTGAATGAGGGGTAAATGGTAAATGAATGTCAGTAAAAATGTTTATTATGGTATACAAGGTGAATTTGTTAAGAAAAACATAAGTAAATGGGTAAACATTACAGGTAAGCCGGAGGTTTTTGCGGTTAAAGATGAAAGCTTAAAGAATTTCTCGAAAGGATTTCTTGGCTATGAGGTAGTTTCTGTTGATGAGGTTATAGAACGTTACCCCGAAGCACAATTTTGGATTACATACAACAACGATAAAACTGCAAAATCTGCAGGAAATTACTTGTTGAAGAAAGCTCAACCAGAAAAAATCCATTTTTTAGAGGCAGATTTGGAATATAGGAAGAGTTGTAAAAGGTTAGGAAGCACTTTGTATTATAGAGGTTCAAAATTTCCGTTATGCATTATGGGGAGAAGAACGCGTCCGTGTTTTATCGCAGAAGATTGCGATTCGGTTCGCGATGTAATTATACAGTGGCAGAGTTATGTAGAAAAATTGATAGAAGCTAATCAATGCGAAAGTCCAAACAGATGTTTTGGTTGTCATGCGATGGAATATGGATTTTTTCATAAAACGATAAGGTGTAGGAACGTACTCTTTTTACAAGATTTGGCTATGGACGCTTGTAATTTTAAGTGTATTTATTGCACAGCGGCTAAATCGGGAGCATTGCGCGAAAACAAAAAACGGGTAGGAACGACTACGTATGATATTGTGCGGACGTTTTCAGAAATGCCTGACTATGTTGCTTTAAAGGATAATTTTATTGTAACCTTTGCAAACGGTGAGTTATGTGTGAATAGGTATTTTGATGAAATAATGGAAGTTTTATTTACAACTGAATGGAAAATTGCACTGCTTTCAAACCTTTCCGTGTACAGAGAAAAATTAGCACTTCTCATAGAAGCGGGCAGAGTTCCATGGATAATAAGTTCGATAGATGCAGGAACTCGCGAAACTTTTAAAAAAATAAAAGGAAATGATAAATTTTATAAAGTTGTAGAAAATCTAAAAAGATATCCTATGAGTAAAACAAGATTAAAATTGCAATATAATCTTCTCGAAGGGATAAACGACAATAAAACCGATGCTGACGGTTTTTTTGAAATAGCTAAAAATGTTGGCGCTGAAATAACTCTATCGCAGGATTTACATAAAAACGCTATACCTTTTTCAGAGGTAGAAACAATGAGAGAAATAGCTTTAAGATTAATCCGTAAAGCTAAAGCAGATGGCATAATAGTCGGAACATCTCAACAACACAATAACCCTATAGATATAAAATTCGTCAAAGAGAGCTATGCCAACATGGTTGTTTGAAGCAGAAAAGCTTTAACATTATAAAAGTATTTAATGAAAGGTTTAAAGGTGATTACTTATGCGCAAAAGGCAAGTGGAAAAATGGTTTAAAAAGCAAACGATGAGGAGCAAAAAGCACGCAAAACGAATTCTGGCGTTAACTTGTGCAGCTTCCTTGCTTTTTACCAGAGCGTTAGCAACAAACATCGATTCTTTTAGCGGAAACGATGAATCAAATTATCCGATAGTAGCTTTAGGCGAAAATTTCTGCAATGGTGATTGCGGAGACGATGTCGAATTCTGCGCTATATGTGGTGAAGGCACGGAAGAAGGCTGTAGTTGCACAGAAGGAGAAGATGCTTTTTGTGTGCATTGTGGAAAAGAAATAAAAAATGATGACGCAGATGACGCAGATGACGCTGACGATGCTGATGACGCAGATGACGCAGATGATGCAGATGACGCTGATGATGCTGATGATGCTGATGACGCAGATGACGCAGATGACGCTGATGACGCAGATGACGCTGACGACGCTGATGACGCTGACGATGCTGATGACGCAGATGACGCTGATGATGCAGATGACGCAGATGACGCAGATGACGCTGATGACGCAGATGACGCAGATGACGCAGATGACTACGAATTCACCGACGACCAGATTGACATCGGCGACGGCTTCACGCAGGACGAGGCAGACCAGATATCCGTCACGACAGACCTTGATGTTTCAGACGGGCCGGTTGAAGCCGTGAGTAAGGACGGCAGCCCGATAGAAATAACGGATTTGGGAAGCTTGAACCTCTCAATAGACAAGCTGGTTGAGCCCACTGACAGCGCAAACGATTTCTTCACAAATCTGATTAATAAACTGCGCCCTGAAGATAACGGCTCGTAAACACGACAGTAAGTAAACTGCCTAAAACGTGAACCGCGGATTCCGCAGTGTCATAATCTGTGCTTATCCGGATGTAAGAGCCCGGAGTCCGCGGTTTCGTTTTTGATTAGTAAAAAGGAGTGAATATAATTGCATACCAAAAGGCTAAAATTAAAAATTCTGTCTGTATTAGTGACCGTTGCTGTTGTGTTTTCAATAATTCCTTCAACATTATTAGTTGCATCGTCAGACACAACGCCCGACTTTGGCGGCCTCATCAGCGAAATAGCGCAAACGCTGAGCTTAGATGAAAGCGATATTAAGCTTTGGGGCGCGCTTGAGGTTGAGCTGTCTTACAATAATGAAACAATTCAGCACCTCCCGGGCGGAAGCGTTTCAATAACTTTCCCGATTCCCGGGCAAATGTTAGAGGACTGGTATGATTTTTACTTCATCGGCGTTGACGTTAACGACAGCGACGACGGCTTTGATGTGGGAAACATAATCAGCGGTAGAAATAACTACGACGGAACGGCCACTATCATAATTTCCGATTTTCCCGATGCGGTGATTATGATTGCGGTTGAATCCGATTTTAAAGACATTGATTTCTTCACATTGTTCAAAGGCGACATTGAGAGATTATCGGGCTACGAAAACCTCGCCTCCCTCGCCGACAAAAGCTTAGAGCTCTCTGCGTTCTTTGTCGGCTTAGATTATAACGGTGTTGAGATTGAATCCCTCGGCGACGGCACGGTTTCAGTTACAATCCCTGCCGAAAGCGGCTTCCATTACGAATTTTTCGGTGTTGGATTCAACCCCGCACCCTCGCCGGACAATAACTTCCAACCCCTAAGCACAGTGATTGACGAAATCCCCGCGATTGTCAATCATGCAGAGGGAACGGTAACTGTTATATTCAGCGAATTTGCTGATGCCGTTGTCATGCTCGCTATGCCTGCGTTTGAAATTGTTTTCAGCGTAGGCGGAGAAACAACATCAGCGTTCACCGGCAGAGGCGGTAAATTAGCTGAATTACCTAAAGACCCGAAAAAGGATAACTACAAATTTGACGGCTGGTTTACCTTAGCAAGCGGCGGCGAAAAAGCAGACCTTGAAAGCGCATTTACTGCGGATACGACTGTTTTCGCGCAGTTTGTTATCGACTCTTCTGTCGCCGAATTTATGGCAGCGATAGGAGAGGTATACCCGGAAATTGATATTGAAGACGTCGCGCATTTCAGCGCGCTTAATGTTGCGCTCTTCTACGGCGAGGATGAAATCGCCTCAATCATGGGCGGCGGCTCTGTCGAAATTTCTATCCCCGCCGTGTCTGTAATCGGAGCGTCTGACAAGCAGTTTCATTACTATTTTATAGGAGTGGATTATGATGATATTGAGGACGATTTTGATTTTTTTGCAGTTGAAAGCGAAAAACGCGGCAGCACAGTCACATTTACGCTCTCCTCATTCTACGACGCGATTGTCGTGTTTGCGGTTGAGTGCGGCAACCCGTGTACCTGCGACTTGTGCGAAAGCTGCGGTTTAGATACCTGCACTGACTGTAACCCTTTCACACCCTGCGAACCTATAGGCGGCGGCGAATGTAAGGGCGAGGGGCAGTGCGGTGAACCCTGCGATAACACAGTGCCGTTCACACCCTGCGAACCTATAGGCGGCGGCGAATGTAAGGGCGAGGGCTTGTGCGGCGAACCCTGCGATAACACAGTGCCTTTCACGCCATGCGAACCTATAGGCGGCGGCTCGTGTAAAGGCGAGGGGCAGTGCGGTGAACCCTGCGATAACACAGTGCCTTTCACGCCATGCGAACCTATAGGCGGCGGCTCGTGTAAAGGCGAGGGGCAGTGCGGTGAACCCTGCGATAATACAGTGCC
>WRCY01000001.1 GCA_009783695.1 Oscillospiraceae bacterium | reverse complement strand
TTTTTCCTGTGGACGGCGATTTACGGCGGGCAGGCAGAGGAAGAGGCGGTACTGTTCGGCTATGAGTACAGCCAGATGGTCGTCTACATAGTCATGGCGGCAGTCATGGCGCGCATCGTTGCCACCGGCTTTGAATATGACATAATGCGTGATATAATGGAAGGGAACATGAACCGCTTTTTCGTTCAGCCGGTCGGGCACCTGCCGTACAGAATCATCGGCTTTTTCGGCGGAAAGCTCATAGAGTGCCTTATGGCTGTGATTATCGGCGCGGGTCTGCTCTTCATGCTCGTTTTCACGGTCGGCGCGGAGTTCGATTTTATGAACATCGCAGTAGCTCTGGCTGTTGCGCCGCTGTCGCTATTAATTAACTGCATGATGTTTTACTTCCTGTCGGCGACAAGCTTCTGGCTGACGTGGGGCTGGGGCGTCTTTAACGGCTGGGGCGTGGTTACAACCATACTCAGCGGCGGCATATTCCCGATTAGTGTATTCGGTGAAACGGCAGTGGCAATCCTGCGATTTCTGCCGTTCCAGTATATTATTTATTTCCCGCTGAACATTGTCGTCGGCAACGCCTCGCGCGCGGATATAATAGAGGGCGTGTCGATGCAGCTCACATGGATTCTGATTTTTTGGGCGCTGTCGCAGCTTTACTGGCGGGTCGGTATGAAGAAATACATCGCGGCAAGAGGATGACGAAACAATTGACAATTGACAATTGACAATTGACAATTAACAATTAACAATTAACAATTAACAATTAATAATTAATAATTAATAATGAACATTTATGGAGAAAAATTATATATGAGAGATTTATTAAAAGAAATAAAAAAGCACCTTCGGGTACATAGGATGTTCACGAAAATAAGCCTTATGCAGCAGCTTGAATACAGGGCGAACTTTATTATAGGCATCAGCGCCGAGTGCATGTGGCTCGCGACAAAGCTTGTCTACGCCTTTATCGTGCATCAGACGGGCAGTACGGTCGGCGGGCTTTCGCCGGACGAAATCACGCTGTTCATCGGGACGTTTATTCTGCTTACCTCGATTTATACAGGGCTGTTCATGATGAATTTCTTCTACATTCCGTGGCGTGTGCAGGGCGGCGAGCTCGACCTCATGATTGTGAAGCCCATTTCAACGCAGTTTCATCTGACAATGCGCGAGGTGGATTTTGCGATTCCTATTCCCAATATAATCGGCGGACTCATAACGCTCGGTATTTCGTGGAGCAGGCTGGGACTGGAGGCAGGGCTCAGAAATATCATAGTCTATGTTTGCCTGATTATAAGCGGAACGGTGCTTACTTACTCGATTTTCCTGGTTCCATGCCTGATTACGTTCTGGACTGTAAAGGTACAAGCGTTAACCGAAATAGCGGGCAGAATGTGGGACTTCAATAATATGCCCATGCATATTTACGGCAAGTGGATGCAGCGGGTCGGAACCTTTGTTATTCCTGTCTTTGTAATCGCGAATTTCCCGGTAATGGCACTGTTCGACAGCCTGCCGCCGTTGTACCTCGCGTGGGGGCTGATTATACCATTCGTGGTGTTCACGATTGTGAAAAAGATTTTTGACCATGCGATTAAGCGGTACAGCAGCGCGGGAGGGTGACGGGCAATTGACAATTGACAATTAACTGTCAATTATCAGCCGTATTTCTTTTGCAACATCTTCCGGTTTTAAAACTTTTCCTCCCTCATTAAAAATACAGGCGCCGAGCAGTTCTTCTTCAGCGAAGCCGCTGTTCATCGGGCTTTCAACAGCTCCAGGTGCAATGTAGTGCACGCGGATTCCCGACGGCTCAACTTCCTTAGCCAAGGCCTTTGAAAAACCGATGAGCCCGGCTTTCGCTGCGCTGTAGTGTACTTCACACGATGCGCCGACTTCACCCCAAATTGATGAAACGTTGATAATAACTCCGCTCTTACGGCGAATCATCGTCGGCAGAACAGCCTGAGTGACGTTGAACGCACCTGTTAAATTAACGGCAAGCATGCGGTTCCATTCATGAACAGTTATATCCGTGAATAATTTTATATCGGAAATACCCGCATTATTAACGAGCAAATCGAAATGCGGGTATTCGTTTATGAATTTAAAGACAGCTTCGCGGTCGGTGATGTCGCATTTTATGCCGGCTGTGCGGCTCTGTGCTTCAAGCGCAGAGGCACAAGCTTCATTATTCAAGTACGTAAAAATTACTTCGTAATCCGAACTAAATTCACGTACGAGAGCTTTTCCGATTGCGCCCGAGCCGCCTATGATTAACGCTCTTTTGGTAAGGGTCATACGGTTTTGGCGGGAGGCGCGGGAATCACAACCTGTACCTGCGACACGTAAAACCGCTCTCCGTCGGAAGAAATATTAATACCGCCTATGCCTGTTTCACCGCTTTCGATAATCAGCATTGCGATTTCATCTTCAAGCTCCTTGCGGATTACGCGGCGGATATCGCGCCCGCCGTATTTCCCGCCGAAGGCTTTCTTAGCGATAAAATCATAGGTCGAGCTGTCGATATTGAGCTCAATGTTCTTCTCGCGGAGCGGCTCGCGCATTTCCTCAAGCATAAGCCCGGCGATTTTTTTGTAGCTTTCTTCGTCAAGCGGCTTAAAGACGACAATTTCGTCTACGCGGCTCAGGAATTCAGGGCGCAGGAAGTCTTTGAGTGCTTTCATCGCCTTTTCCTTTGAAACCTCGCCGCTTGTTTTAGCGAAGCCGACGCCGATAGACTTATCGGTTGAGCCCGCGTTTGAGGTCATGCAAATCACGGTATTCTCGAAGTTTACCGAGCGCCCGTGTGCGTCGTTGACCTTACCCTCATCAAGAATTTGCAATAGAATATTCATCACATCCGGATGCGCCTTTTCGATTTCATCAAATAAAATCACGGAATACGGTTTTCTGCGGACTTTTTCAGTAAGCTGCCCCGCCTCATCATAGCCGATGTACCCGGGCGGCGAGCCAATCATGCGGGAAACGCTGTGTTTTTCCATGAACTCCGACATATCAAGGCGAATGAGCGGCTCCACGGAATTAAACAGCTCGCCCGCCAGCACTTTCACAAGCTCGGTTTTTCCCACGCCCGTGGGACCCACAAAGATGAACGAAGCCGGCCTGCGTCTTACATTAAGCTGTACCCGTGAGCGGCGGATTGCAGAAGCTACAAGCCCCGCAGCCTCGTCCTGCCCGATTACCTTTTCTTTTAAAGCTGCTTCTAACCTGCCGATTTTGCCGTACTCTGTTTCCATGATTTTAGCGGCGGGAATCCCCGTCCACAACTCAATCACGCGGGAAATATCTTCCTCCGTCACGTGAATATTGCTCACAAGCGGCATGAGCTCCTCAATCCGCTTACTGTTTCTGGCGTGGCGGGTTTTTATTTCGGCTATGCGCTCGTAGTTGATTACATCGCCCGAGCTTAAAATCTCGTTTTCCTCTTTTTCAAGCGCGGTATTCTCGGCACTGAGCCTCTCATATTCGGCAAGGTCAGTGCTTTTTATGCTTGCACAGGCCGCCGCCTCGTCAAGCAAATCAATCGCTTTATCAGGCAGAAAGCGGTCGTTGATGTAGCGCTCGGATAAAACTGCACATGAGTTAAGAATTTCGTCGGAAACATGAATTTTATGATGTTCTTCGTAATATTTTTTGATGCCTTTGAGCAGCTCAATTGTTTCCTCTATTGTCGGCTCGTTGATGGTTACGGGCTGGAAACGGCGCTCAAGCGCGCTGTCCTTTTCGATATGCTTGCGGTATTCATTGAAGGTCGTTGCGCCGATTACCTGCATGTCCCCGCGTGAAAGCGCGGGCTTAAACATATTTGCGGCGTTCATGGTGCCCTCGCTGTCGCCGGTGCCTACAAGATTATGCACTTCGTCTATGAAAAGAAGTATGTTACCCGCATTCTTGATTTCTTCAATCAAGGACTTCACGCGGCTCTCGAACTGTCCGCGGAACTGCGTCCCTGCGACGAGCGAGGTCAAGTCGAGCAGATAGAGCTCCTTATCGCGGAGCCGGAACGGCACATCGCCTTTTACGAGTTTTTGGGCAATCGCTTCGGCAATCGCAGTTTTCCCGACGCCCGGCTCGCCGATTAAACAGGGGTTGTTTTTGGTTCTGCGCGACAGAATCTGCAGCACGCGGCCGAGTTCCTTGTCGCGGCCTATAACCTTGTCGAGCTCGCCTTTTTTCGCGCGGGTAGTAAGATTTGTGCAGAATGTGTCAAGAAACTTATGTTTCTTTTCCGGCTTGTCTTTCTTGGCTTTAAGACGTTCCCGCTTATTTCCCGAAGCCGAAGACGAGTCGCCTGCATTGCTTTGCAGTTTTGGAGGAGGCGGTTTGTTGCCGCCTTTAAAATCGCTGTTGAAAAGGTTTTGCAAAAACTGCGGCATTGTGCCCGCGCCGCCCACCTTAAAGCCGCCGACATCGTCCTCGTCGTCTTCAAAATCGTCAATCTCGTCAATTTCATCATCGCCGAAAATAGCTTTATAGCTCTCCTCGAAGTCCTCTTCGGAAAGCCCCATCTGCTTTATATACTCGGCTACCTGCGGAACGCCGAGCTCCTTCGCGCAGACGAGGCAGAGCCCTTCGTTGCGCTTGTCGTTGCCCTGCATGGTTGTAATAAAAACCACAGCCATTCTCTTTCTGCATTTTGTGCAAACCATCATTTCTCTATAGTCCTTTCATTAAGAGCAGTGTATTGAACACTGCATTTTCCCCGGTTCACGGGGAATTATTGTATAGCAAACTCCCTATAGTCCTTTCATTAAGAGCAATGTATTGAACACTGCGTTTTCCCCGGTTCACGGGGAATTATTGTATAGCAAACTCCCTATAGTCCTTTCATTAAGAGCAGTATATTGAACACTGCGTTTTCCCCGGTTCACGAGAGATAATTGCAATATAAATGTATGTTGTGCATATTCACTCGATTATAAAAATAAAGTTACAATGAAAAATTTACAAGGTCAAAATTATATACATGCTTAAAGATGAAAGTTTCATCAATAGTCATAGTGTTTATGAAAATAATATTGTTTCCTGTAATGGTGATTAATATGTTAAGACTTATGCAGACAAGGAATATAATCACAGCCGATTTTAAGAGCCCGGTCACGCCGCCGAGGATTGAATTAATACCTCCGACCAGCGGAATCCGGTTGATTATCGCGAGCTTTTTCACGAAAAATGATGTAACAATACATATTATAGCAAATAATATGAAGAAAATCAAGGTGCGCAGCGGAATAACAATCACAGGCCCGATTAAATTATCAACAAGCGCGGCGGTTATACCGTTCTTACCGGATTCAATAATAGTTACCATGACCTGCGTGACTGCGTCTGTGGTCGCGCCGCTGAAGCTTCCCGAAACCTGCGGAATAAAGTCCCCGATAGTGTTCGCGGCGTTCGCGACCGCGCCGAACTCCGTACCGTTTTGGAGCGTGCTTGTAAGCAGCTTTGCAAGCACTAATGTTTCAAACTCGCTGCCCGCGAGCTCGGATGCTGTAATCGTGGCTCTGCCCGCGTTGACTGAAGTCAGCTCCCCGGGAGAAATGCCCAGGAATTCCAGGTCGAGCCTGTCTATTCCCGTTCTGCTTAAATCAACATTGTTTAAATTTATGTCAATTTTGCCGACTGTGTCGGGCGTTTTGTCAATTTCGGACAGCGGTATGCTGCGTATAAGCTCGCCCGCTCCGTCTACCTCATTAATCATAATCCGCGATAAGTCAAGCTCCGGCAGCATAGCGAGCGGTTCGATGTCGATTATATCCTCGAGGCTTTTATCTATGTATTGAATGGCGCGTTCTCTGATGAAGCTGCTGTAGATTGCCCCCGCCGCCAAGCTGCTGAGGAATAAAGCAAGCAGAAACGAAGCGATTACCGCGATTAAACCCACCAGTGTCGAAACGAAGCCTCTCTTAAAGCAGCGGAAGGTAACCCCGACGACAATCACTATGATAAGTAAATCATAAAACCAAGAAAACTGAACTCCCATTTTTAACATTTCCTTTCTTTGCTTAGAGCCTGTTTAGTATTTCGCTCACTCTAATGCAATCCGTTCAATCTGCTCATATCCGAGAAGCATCGCGTACTGATTAACAATAACAAAATCGCGGAACTCGTCCTCGAGTCCGATGAGCCCCACAGGATTTAAGTTCATATCATGCTTCATTAAACCCTCATCTATTAAAGTATATACTATTTCTCCGAAAATTTCAACCTGTTTCGCTTCAAAGGGCATAATTTCCGTATTTATTAAACTGCCCTGCAGGTCGAGAGTGATGAAAAGCGTTCTTCCCGTAGCGTAATCCCGCAGCTCAACCAGACTAAACTCATCTCCGTAAACGTCCCGGACAAGCCGCCCCGAGTCAAAGCTGTAGCTTCCGAGCGGAGTACCTGTGCCCGCGTCAAACGACATCAGCATATTATCGGCGAGAACCGTGACAAAGCCGTCGTTTTCGCGTACCTGCAGCGCCCATGCGCCGCGCGGCAAATCCTGCTCCCAAACCAGGTCGTCCTCGGTATCGGTGCGGAAACGGTAAAGCTTGCACTCCACGTCGCCGTCACGCACTGTCGAGGTCGCGACTATGATTTCGGCAGTACGTGCAACAAAAGTAACCGCATTTACTTCCTCGTCTATAAATCGCTGCCTGTAAACCCAGCGCCCGCTGCTGTTATAAATGTGAAGAACATTCGAGAACGCCGCCGAAGTCGTCACCACCGCTACCATGTCGTTTTCGCCGAGTTCGGCGAGAACGACCCTGTCGTCAAGCTTTTCCTCGTAAACCCTGCCGTTTCTGTTGAAAAGCGAGAACTCACTGCCGTTAAAATTATAAAGCAGGATTCTGCGGTCGTTGGCGCGCTGTATCGGTCGGGCGTAATTATGCCGGTGTGAAATTACCTGCCCGCCGCGGTGCGTGAAAGTGTACAGGTATGTATCGGAAAGCAGCAGAAAACTATTGTCCGCACGGTTCATCGAAAAGCTTGCGCTCCCCGAAAGTACAATCGGGAAGCCCTCGTTAATCCCGGTCGTGCCCATACGGTTGGCAATGCCGCGCAGAGGCTCAAAAATAGTATCGCTGAACATCCATACGGAAAAAATACCAAGCACGAGCCCGGCTGTCACGAGCACTCTGTTAAAATTGCTTTTCCGCTTTTTCTCCTTGCGGTAAGCGGTTATGTCGTTAGGATTCCGCGCCATTTTTTCACCCCAAGCGTAATAGGTTGTTTTAATTTATTAATAAAAAACATCATTTAAATATAATCCGTATGGCGGTAAAGTTTTTCCCGCCTTTTCTCTGCCGCCTGTTTTAAACGCTTCTAAAATATCGCCGGCAGTGCGTTTGCCCTCGTTTACATATATCAGAGTCCCCGCCATAATGCGTACCATGTTGTATAAAAAAGCATTCCCGCGCACAATGAATTCGGCAAAGCCGTCATTCTCTTTCACATTAAACGAGTAAATCTCACGTACCGTACTGCTTACTTCTTTCAAACCCTCGCTCCTGCAAAACGCCGCAAAATCGTGCCTGCCTATGAACAGCTGCGCAGTCTTACGCAATAATTCTATGTTTAAATCATACGGATAGTGATAAGATTGCATAAAAACATCGCGCTGCCTTTTATTGTTAATCAAGTAGATATACTCTTTGCTTTTCGCAGAAAACCTTGCGTTAAAACTTTTATCCGCTTCCTCGCAGGAAAGAATTACTATATCGGGCGGGAGCCGGCCGTTTAAGGCGCGGGTTAAATTTTCGCACGGTATTGCATTTTTTATATATGTGCTGAAGCAGAACCTGCACGCGTGAACGCCGGCGTCAGTGCGTGAACAGCCCGCAATGCTAACTTCCGCACCGATAACCTTGTTAAACGCGAGCTCTATTTCTCCCTGAACTGTGGGCAGTTCGGGCTGGCGCTGAAAACCGTGATAATTAGCGCCGCTGAATGAGCAGAATATCTTTAAATTTCTCATTTTCCTACATGCCCGCCCCGCATAATGGATATTATGCATGAGGCGTTTTTCCGGTAATGTGTATTTTATTTCAAGCTTTTTTAAAAGGCGATGTTGTTGACAATAATCAAGGCGAACACGCAGAGAATCAGTCCCAATGCGATAAAATCAAGCACGGAAGAGTTAAGTTTTTTGAGCCTTGTGCGCCCCTCGCCGCCTTTATAACAACGACATTCCATCGCCATCGCAAGCTCGTTCGCCCGTTTGAACGCTGATATAAAAAGAGGTATAAGTATAGGTATCAGCGCTTTTGCTTTTTTGATTAAACCTTTGGCGTCGAGGTTTGCGCCGCGGGCCTTCTGCGCCATCATAATTTTGTCGGTTTCTTCAATCAGCAGCGGTATAAACCGAAGTGCAATCATCATCATCATTGCGAGCTCGTGTACGGGAAAGCGAAGCTTTTTTAAAGGTGCGAGCAGCGCCTCAATCGCGTCCGTCAGCATAATCGGCGAGGTTGTGTAAGTCAGCAGCGACATTCCGGTAATCAGCGTGATTATGCGCACAATCATGAACGCGGCGATTTTCGCGCCCTCCGTATGGATTTTAAAAATCCACCAATGCGCTAAGATTTCCTCACCCTTGATGAAAAATAAATTTAAAATTCCGGTAAAGATTATAAGCGGTATAATCGGTTTCAGGCTTTTTAAAATCATGCGAAACTGAATCCCGCTCGCCGCGTAGCACATGACGATGAAAACCGCGGCGATGCCGAGCCCTACGAAGTTCTGCGCTGTGAAAAGCATTGCTGCCGCAAGTATGCTGAAGATGATTTTAAAGCGGGCGTCAAGCCTGTGTATGACGGAATCGCCGGGGAAATACTGACCTATGGTTATGTCTTTTAACATGGTTTATCCTTTTTGAAAATTCTAATAAAAACGAAAATAATTATGGATATTAACACAAATGGTGCGGTATAAAAAAGAGAAACATAAATTGTCGCTAAGTACTGAAGAAAACCGCCGGCAATAAAATCCTGTACAAACACCCACAATGAAAATAATAAAAAACCCGATAACAAAAATAAAATATTACATGGCTTAAATTTGAAGAAAAGAACAATGCTTATAATAGTAAAAACATATATTAAAACAACGAAAAGAATAATCATATCGGCTTTTAACAAATAATTAATCAGAACTGATAAAATGGCTGAGAGGCTTGGCATAAACGCATATAAGAGCGAGAACAGTATTCTTTTCTTTTTCATTTTTTATTCTCATTAAGTCCTTTCTTCACAAAAGCGGAATGAAAACAACGTTTTCCCCGATTCAGCCTCGTTTATTTTCAAACTTGCTTCCTTCCCCAAAGCTCCAAAATCCTCTCTTTTGCCCTGTCAACTGTATAAACATCATCGCCTATATCTATCCCCTGCGCCTTTAAAAGCCGTGCGAGCCGTGTAATCTGCGGGACATCGAGCCCGATGCCGGTAATTTCGCCGGCGTGCCGGAAAACCTCGTCGGTTTCTTCAAAAAGAAACACGCCGCCCTTATTCATAACGATTACTTTATCTGCGTATTTTACAATGTCTTCCATCGAGTGCGAAACGAGCAGAATTGTCGTTTTATACTCGTCGTGGTACTTTTTAATTTGGTTTAAAACCTTGTCCCGTCCGTAAGGGTCGAGCCCTGCCGCCGGCTCGTCAAGCACCAGGATTTGCGGCTCCATCGCGATTACGCCCGCGAGCGCGACGCGGCGCTTCTGCCCGCCCGAGAGGTCGAACGGTGAGCGGGAAAGCCAGCTGTCATGCACGCCCATCGCCTGCGCCGCACGGCGAACACGCGCCTCTGTTTCCTCTTCAGACAAGCCGATGTTCTTCGGCCCGAACGCGATGTCTTTAAAGACGGTTTCCTCGAAAAGCTGGTGCTCCGAATACTGGAAAACCAAGCCGACTTCAAACCGGATGCTGCGAATGTCAACGTCCTTTGACCAGATGCTGCGCTCGTTTATAATTATTTCCCCGTCAGTGGGTTTGAGCAGTCCGTTCAGGTGCTGAATAAACGTGGATTTTCCGCTGCCCGTATGCCCGATTATGCCTATAAAAGAGCCTTTTTCAATGCTCAGGCTGACATCGTCAACTGCCTTGATTTCAAAGGGCGTACCGATGCCGTAACGGTATGATAAGTTTTTAGTTTCTATTGCAGTACTGATGATAATTCCCTCGCAAATTCTTCCTCGTTAAGTATATCCGCAGGCAGATGAAGCCCTGCTTTTCGCAGTTCAAAGCTAAGTTCCGTCACCTGCGGCACGTCAAGCCCGACTGCTTTTAATTTTTCCACCTCGGCGAAAATCTTGCGAGGCGTGCCGTCCATGATAATCTCGCCTTTGTCCATCACAACCACCCTCCGCGCCTGGGCCGCTTCTTCCATATAGTGTGTAATTAAGATTATTGTAATGCCTTTCTCATTCAGCATTTTTATAGTTTTCATTACTTCTTTCCTGCCCTTAGGGTCGAGCATGGCGGTGGGCTCGTCAAGCACGATGCACTGCGGGCGCATGGCGATTACACCCGCGATTGCAACCCGCTGCTTCTGCCCGCCCGAGAGCCGGTGAGGCGCGTGCTTGTGGTACTTATAAATATCGACAAGCCTCATCGCTTCATCAATACGCTCGCGGATTTCGGCAGGGGGAACACCGAGGTTTTCAAGCGCGAAAGCCACGTCCTCCTCCACGATTGCTGCGACAATTTGGTTGTCGGGGTTTTGAAAAACCATACCGACGGTTTGCCGGATTTCGTAGATTTTACTGTCGTCAGAAACGTCAATATCATTCACAAAGACCTTGCCGCGGGTAGGTAATAATATCCCGTTGAAGTGCTTGGCGAGCGTGGATTTCCCGCTGCCGTTGTGCCCGAGAATGGCGAGGAACTCACCCTTTTCCACGGTCAAATTAACTCTGCGGAGCGCAGGATTTATCTCGGCAACTTGTCCCTTGTCGTCAAGCATTTCGTAGTCGAAATCGAGGTTTTCTGTTCTTATAATCTTCATTAAAACACCGCCACTGCGCTATTCCCGCACGGGACTGCAAGTCCCGTTGCGCTCACCGGCAGCCCTATTTCTTCAGCAGAAATCTCTGCCTTATATTTCCGTCCGATTGTCATTTTGAGCAGATATGCCATAACCGACGGCGATAAGCCGGTCGTATAGCTGTTCAGTAGGACGAACAAAGGCTCGTCCGATAATAATTCTGTACAGCCGCTCATCAAGTCGTGAATCGAATCCTCAAGCCGCCACATCTCGCCGTTTGTGCCTCTGCCGTAGCTCGGCGGGTCTAGGATAATCGCGTCGTAGCGGTTCCCGCGCCGTTTTTCGCGGGCGATAAACTTCATCGCGTCGTCGGTAATCCAGCGGATTCCCCGCACGCCGCTCCTGTCAATTATAAAATCATCGCAGTCTTTTTTATGCGGCGAATCAGGGGCTCTTGTTTTCTTGCTATCTGTTAAACCTGACAGCACAGCATTTTCGCTTGCCCATTCGACCATGTTTTTAACGGCGTCGAGGTGGCAGACTTGCGCTCCCGCCCCGGCACAGGCGAGCGTTGCGCCGCCCGTATATGCGAACAGGTTCAGCACTTTTACAGGTCTGTTTGCGTTTTTAATCATATCGCCGCATAAATCCCAGTTCACGGCTTGCTCGGGAAACAAACCCGTGTGCTTGAATCCCGTGGGTTTAACTTTGAAGCGCAAATTATTATATCCGATTTCCCAGCTTTCGGGGAGCTTTTTATTAAATTCCCATTCACCGCCGCCGGAAGACGAACGAATATACCGAGCATCCGCGCTGTCCCACAGCGGAGACGGCTCGGGATTTTTCCAGATAACCTGCGGGTCAGGGCGAATCAAAACAACATTGCCCCAGCGTTCAAGCCGCTCGCCGCCTGACGCATCAACAAGCTCATAATCCCGCCAGTTACTTGCTATCCGCATAATTTACACACGTCCGTTTCATAAAGAGCACTTTTAAACATCGTTTTCCCGCATGCCTTGATTCAATTGCACAGCTCTTTTTCAACAACTTCCTTAATTTTATTTACCCAAAGATTCACATCTTCTTCTTTTTTTCCCTCAATCATAATCCGCAGAAGCGGTTCCGTGCCGCTCGCACGGACGTTTACGCGCCCGCTGTCTTTGAAAAAATCATCTGCTTCCTTTATAATTTTTGCGATGTTTTCATTGCCGTTCCAGTTTGCTTTAGCCTTGGCGCTAATTTTTACGCCGATTAATACCTGCGGGTAATCGCTGATAGCGCAGACAAGCTCGGAAAGCGGCTTTTCCGATTTTTTTAACAAGTATAAAAACTGCGCTGCCGTAAGAAGTCCGTCGCCTGTCGTGGCGTAATCCGAGAGAATAATATGCCCCGAATTCTCTCCGCCCAAATTGTAGCCATTCTTCTTCATTTCTTCGTAAACGTAGCGGTCACCGACAGCGGCGCTGATTGTATTTATGCCGTGCCCGCGCATATATTCATGGAAGCCGAGATTGGACATTATCGTTACGACGACCGTATCGTTTTTAAGCGTGCCCTTTTCTTTCATAGATTTCGCAAGAAGCGCAATAATTTTATCACCGCTCACTTCCCCGCCTTTTTCGTCAACAAAAAGGCATCTGTCCGCATCGCCGTCAAAGGCGATGCCCGCGTGATACCCGCCCTGTTTTATTTTCTCCGCGAGCGCGCCCAAATGTGTTGAGCCGCAGTCTTTATTGATGTTAAGGCCGTTCGGGTTGTTGCCTATAAAGTTGCACTCCGCGCCCATTTCAAGGAATATGCCGGCGCATGAGCACGCGCTTCCGTTTGAGCAGTCGATGAGTATTTTCAAGCCGCTTAAATCGCCGCCGATGCTTTTTTCAATGAAGCCCATATACGTATCCTTGCCGCTGTAGAACGAACGGATTTCGCCTATGTCAGCTCCGCTTTTAAGCGTCATTTTTTCAGGTTCATCTAAAATATATCTCTCGATTTCTTCTTCTGTTTCGTCCGGTAATTTCTCGCCGCTTCCGGAAAAAATCTTTATTCCGTTATCACCGAAAGGGTTGTGCGAGGCGGAAATCATAACGCCCGCATCAGCTTCAAATTCGCGGATTAGAAAAGCAAGCGCCGGCGTCGGTACAACGCCGAGCAGCTCAACGTCCGCGCCCACAGATGTAATTCCCGCAATCAGTGCAGCTTCAAGCGTGTCGGAAGAAATGCGCGTATCCTTACCGATTAGAATGTTAGGTTTTTTCTGCCGCTTCTCCCCTAAAACAAGCGCCGCCGCGCGACCGATGTTCATCGCGAGCTCGCAGGTGAGCTCAGTTATTGCGGCGCCGCGCACTCCGTCTGTTCCGAATAATCTGCCCATAAAGTCCTCCTTTAGTTTGTTATGTTAAGTAAATATTCTCTGCTCGGCGATATGCTGCTGTCGTCTATTTTCGCAGTCTCGCCGTCTTTCTGATAGATGAAACCTAATTTTTCCATGACCTTACCCGAGAAAACGTTATCCTTGGAATGTCTGCCGTAAAACCGCACTGCGCCGAGCTCGCGGGCAGCGAAATCAATTGCGGCGCGCATAGCCTCGCTCGTATAGCCCTTATTCCAATGCGCTTTCATTATATTATAGCCGACTTCAAACATTTCGTGCCCTTTATTAAAATTCAAGCCGCCCGAGCCTATAAGCTGCCCGCTCTCCCTTATCACAAAACCCCATAAATAGCTGTCGCTGCTGTTTAAATCCGCTTCCACCTGCTTCAGCCATTCAATTGTTTCGCTCACCGACCGGTGAAGAACGTAAACCATATACTTATTTACTTCCGGGTCGGAAGCCCAGCCGCTGTAAACCGTTTCTGCGTCTGCAGTTGTCAGCGGTCTTAAAATTAATCGTTCTGTTTGTAATACAGGAGTTTTCATTTTTTATTTTTACCAAGCCCTTTATTAACAAAATAGTTTATATAGTTAAATAACTTGAAAAGCTTGCTTTTGCGCCTGTGGCGCGGTATTCGCCCAAAGGGCGAATATAAGAAACAACTTTGCTGTTTTTAAGTTAAACGATTATAAGAACAACGTTTTCCCGATTCAACTGCTTTTTTCAAACCGTTTACTCCATTTTCTGCTGTCCCGTCTGCTCTGCGCCGAGATGATTATAAGCAAGCTGCGTCGCCGTTCTGCCGCGCGGCGTCCGTGCTATGAAGCCCAGCTGCATAAGAAACGGCTCGCAGACGTCCTCGAGCGTTACCGCCTCCTCGCCGAGCGCGGAAGCCAGCGTCTCAAGCCCGACGGGCCCTCCGCCGTAGCCTTTGATAATCATTTCGAGCAGGCGCTTGTCGAGACTGTCGAGACCCAGGTCGTCAATTTCAAGCCTGTTTAGTGCGATTTTTGCTAAATCCTCCGTAATTTTACCGTCGCCGAGCACTTCCGCAAAGTCGCGCGAGCGTTTTAGCAGCCTGTTCGCGATTCGCGGTGTGCCGCGCGCCCGGCGCGCAATTTCCATTGCGCCTGCCTGCACGGTAGGGATTGCAAGAATCACAGATGAGCGTTTGATAATATCACAGAGCTGCTGCTCGTTGTAAAGCTCCAGCCGCATAATAACGCCGAACCTGTCGCGCAGCGGGCCCGTGAGCTGCCCCGCGCGGGTGGTCGCGCCGATGAGCGTGAAGCGTTTAAGGTCGATTTTAATCGACTGTGCCGCGGGACCCTTTCCGATGATTATATCAAGAAAATAATCCTCCATCGCGGGGTAAAGAATCTCCTCAACCTGCCTTGAAAGCCGGTGAATCTCGTCTATGAAGAGCACGTCGCCGTCCTGCAGATTCGTGAGCAGCGCCGCCAGGTCGCCCGGCTTCTCAATCGCCGGTCCTGAGGTTGACTTGATGTTTACGCCGAGTTCATTTGCGATGATGGAGGCGAGCGAGGTTTTCCCGAGCCCGGGCGGCCCGTAAAGCAGGACGTGGTCAAGGTTTTCGCCGCGCGCTTTCGCCGCGTCGATGAAAATTTTAAGATTCTCCTTGAGCTTTTCCTGACCTATGAATTCGTCCAGCCGCTTGGGACGCAGCGAATATTCGAAGTCCACATCCTCCGCGCTGTACTGCGGTTCAATTATGCGCTCGTAGTTTTCTGAACTCCCGCTTGCTTTTTCAATCAATTTTATTTTCCTCTTTCAGCCATTAGAATTTCTATTTCGCTTTCGTTTATTCCCACCATCGCTTCACCCAAATCCTCGGATAATCCCGCAAGCAGTCCGGTGTCTTTCCAGTTGGTGACAGCTTTTACAATCGCGCAGGCGCGTTTTTTAGGGTCACCGGACTTAAAAATACCCGAGCCGACAAACACGCCCTCAGCGCCGAGCTTCATCATTAGTACGGCGTCCGCAGGGGTTGCGACTCCGCCGGCAGAGAAATTCAAAACCGGCAGGCGCCCGTTTTTGTGAATGAATTTAATAAGCCCGTAAGAAACCTGCAGCTCCTTGGCTTTTTGAAACAGCTCATCTTCGCGTAAAGCCGCAACCAGCCTCATTTCGCCCGTAATAGCCCTCATGTGGCGCACCGCCTGAATAATATCGCCTGTTCCGGCTTCGCCTTTTGTGCGTATCATTGCCGCGCCCTCTTCAATTCTGCGCAGCGCCTCGCCCAAATCTTTCGCGCCGCAAACAAACGGTATGGAAAATTTTCTTTTCTCAACATGAAATTTATCGTCGGCAGGGGATAAAACCTCGCTTTCATCAATGCAGTCGATACCAAGCGATTCGAGGATTTCGGCTTCCACGAAATGACCTATCCGTACTTTCGCCATGACGGGGATTTTAACGCTGCGCTGAATCTCCTTTATGATTTTAGGGTCGCTCATTCTGGAAACGCCGCCCGCAGCCCTTATATCCGCGGGGACGCGTTCAAGCGCCATGACGGCGCATGCGCCGGCTTCTTCTGCAATTCTTGCCTGCTCGGGGTTTGTTACGTCCATGATAACGCCGCCTTTTAGCTTTGCGATTTTTTCCCCCATAATTTCGTAATGCTCTTTCATTTGTTCCTCCAAATTTATTTATTTATTTTCTTTAGTGCAATCTTAACAAGCTCCGAGGTCGGCAAAGTTCTGTCCGCGCCCTCAAGCGCTTTAGCAGCTTGCGCCGCCGTAAATCCGAGCGCATTAAGCGCTGCAACAGCTTCCGATGCGCTGCTCCCTGTGCCCGCAAGGGCTGACGGCTCTGCCGCTATGCCCGCAAAGCTGTCGTTAACGTCAATCTTATCCTTTAATTCAAGTACGATTCTCTGCGCTATTTTCGCGCCGATACCCTGTGCGCGGGTGATACTTTTGCTGTCGCCGCCGGCAACGCAAAGAAGAAGGTCTTGCGGCGACAGAACCGAAAGAACCGACAGCGCGGCTTTCGGTCCCACGCCCGAAACCGAAATGAGCAGCTTAAAGGCCCGCAGTTCGTCCCCGCCGTTGAACCCGAACAGCTCCATCGCGTCCTCGCGTACGTGCAGATACGTGAAAAGCGTTGCCTCCGCGCCGGTTTTGAGGTTTGATAACGTGTTCGCGGTTGTGCGGCAGGCAAAACCGACGCCGCCTGTCTCTATGACCGCTAAATTCGGCTCTGTATGTGTTAAAATTCCTTTTACGCTGTATATCATATTTATTTTCACTAAGTCCTTTCTTCACAACTGAATCATGAAAACAACGTTTTCCATGATTCAGCTGTTTTATTTTGAAGCTTTAACTTTAATCTTTCTTACAGAAGTTTGCTTTAAACAATATTTTCCTGCTTGCGAACACGCTTTTCAAAAGTTTTTTCTATACGAATGGGCAAGGCAGATTGCGATTGCGAGCGCGTCCGCCGCGTCGTCCGGCTTCGGGAGAGCGTCAAGTGCTAAAATACGCATTGTCATCTCTTGAACCTGCTTCTTCACCGCCTTGCCGTAGCCCGTCACCGCTGATTTTACCTGAAGGGGGGTGTATTCGATGATGTTTATTCCGCGCGTTTTAGCCGCTAAAATAATCACTCCGCGGGCTTGTGCAACGTCAATCGCTGTTTTTTGGTTAGTAGTAAAAAATATTTTTTCAAGTGCCATATATTCGGGTTTATATTCGTTGAGTATTGTTGTTAAATCAAGATAAATCTCCTCGAGCCGCGCATCGAAGTTCATCTCCGGCTTTGTCCGTATTACGCCGTAAGCGGGCGTTTTGAAACGTCCTCCCGCATAATCCACCACGCCGTACCCCACAATCGCATACCCGGGGTCTATTCCGATAATTCTCATATTTATTTTAATTAGACCCTTTCTTCACAGAAGCGGAATAAGAATTGCATTTTCGCTGATTTAATTCTATTTACTTACAAACCATGCTTCTTTTGGCATAGTATAACGGAACAAGTATACCATAAATCGTGCCGGTTTGCAAATAAAAATAAATAATTTCTGCTTTTTACACATAATTCACTTGAAATTTTCATGACTTTAGTGTAAAATTAAAATCATGAGGTTAAAAATTGTAATACTGACAGTCATTCTGTTTCTTGGCGGGCTTTCCGGCTGCGGGATTTTAAACGGCTCAAATGAAACGCCGGCCTCGCTCAGCCGCACAAACTTCGCGCTGGGAACATTTGTGACCGTCAGCACCCCGGATACTTCGGCAATGGCAGCTGCGGCATTTGACAGGGCTTTCGAGCGGCTTTCAGAGATTGAAATGATTGCGAGTGCGAAAAATGCGGACAGCGAACTGTTTTATGTCAATCAAAATGCCTTTAAAAACGACATTGCCGTATCGGAGGAGCTGTTCTTTCTGCTCGAAACAGGGCTTTACTACTCGTCGCTCACAAACGGCGCGTTCGACATTACTTTGGGTTCCGTTGTCGAATTATGGGGAATCGGCACGAACGCCGAATTTGTGCGGGGAAAACCCGATGAACCGGAAATAAGCGCTGCGATTGAAAACAGCGGATATGAGCATCTTGTATTGAATGAAAACGACCGCTCGGTGCGCTTCCTGCGCGAGGGGCTCAGAATCGACCTCGGCGCGCTCGCCAAGGGCTACGCCGCCGACGAGATGAAGCGGATTTTAGTTGAAAACGGCGTTACGAGCGCGATTCTCGACCTTGGCGGCGATATACATACAATCGGAAATAAAAACGGCGCAGGCTGGCGAATCGGCATTACCGACCCGCGCAGTCCGGGTGAAAGCTGCATGGTTGTGCGGGTTTTTGATAAGGCGGTTGTAACGAGCGGTGATTACGAGCGGTTTTTAATACACGAGGGAGTGCGTTATCATCATATTTTTGACGCCAGGACAGGTATGCCCGCCGACAGTGGGATTATTTCCGCGACTGCGATTGCGGAAAGCGCGATGCTCGCAGACACGCTGTCCACCGCGCTTTTCGTTATGGGCGCAGAACGCGCGATTGAATTTATGCGCATAATTGAAATTGCACCCACAAGGCTCGAAATAGACTATGTTTTAATAGACAGTGACATGAATTTCTATTATTCAGAGGGTTTTTACCCCGAGCTTATTGAGTAAGCAGGGTTTGGAGAGTTTTATCCGAAACTTATTGAGTAAGTAGAGTTTGGAGAGTTTTTATCATGAAATTATTAACTAAACAAAATATTGTATTTTTCTGCATAATTGCTTTCGTTTTTGCGGTTTCGGTTGTTTCGTGGTTTATGATTAGAAATATAAAAATCGAAAATCCTGTCGCCGAAATTTACAAGAACGGCGAATTAACTCACAGAATTGAACTTGCTTCGGACAAATCTGATTCCACTATAATTGATGACAATAGCAATGTGATTTTTGTCGGGCATAAAGTAGGTGTTATTCATGCCGACTGCCCGGATAAAATCTGCGTGAATACAGGTTTTATTGACAGCGGTGTTTTTCCGATTATCTGCCTGCCGAACCGGCTTGAAATACGTATAGTGGGCGTGAAATCCGAGCTTGACGCCGTTGCAAGGTGATTTTATGAAAACGAACACGAAAAAGCTCACTCTGACTGCATTATTCGCAGTGGTAGCACTCATTATTTTTATCGTGGAAGCACAGGTTCCGCTGCCGCCGGGTATCCCCGGCCTGAAGCTCGGGCTCGCAAACATAGTCACGCTTTTCATGATTTTTCTCGGCGGAATGTGGAAAAAACGAGATGTGTTCTTAGTTTTACTTGTACGAATTTTACTCGCGTCGATTTATTCCGGACACCCCGAGAGTCTGATTTACAGCTTTGCAGGCGGGATTCTGGCGCTGCTTGTTATGCTTGCGATGAGAGCGGCGTTCAAAGCCGCGGCGATTCCTGTAATAAGCGTCGCGGGGGCGGCTGCGCATAACGCAGGTCAGATTACGGCGGTTATGCTCGTATGGCAAAGCACGAGAGTTTTGGTTTATCTGCCCGTACTTGTTGCGGGCGGGATTATAAGCGGCTTGCTCACCGGTTTCGCGGTACATTTTATTTATAAAGCACACCCGAGGTTTATCGGTTATATAGGAGGTTCAAATAAAAATGACGTTTGATGATTTAAGAAGTTTTTTGGAAAAAAAGAATCGCCGCTCGGCGATTTTGGATGCGGATTTTAAAATCCTTTGGGATAAGGACGGATTCTTTGGTTCGTGGAAGATTAATTTCCCGGGCAGAGATGAGTTTTTCGATAAAAAAGAGGTCATAATTTCGCTCGGAAACGCTCAAGCGAAAATCCCTGTAAGCGTGATGAAATACACACTTACAGGCGGTGAAACACGTTACATCTGCGAAGCGTTCGACCGCGAAACGGTGTCGGAGCTTGCATCAAAATCTGAAATATCGGAGCTGCTTAAAAATTATCTTGCGGGTATAAACGACAAGATTCAGGCGATTCAGTTTCTCGCCGACCAGTGTGCGGAAAATCCGCTCGTACAAAGCGATGAGGTGTTGCTCAGAAATTACAGAACACAAGCGGGCGCAGCGTTCGATTTGCTTGCGCTGAGCACCAACCTGAACTATTATTTCAATACCTTTTCTTATTCGGACAGCAGTAAAATTGACGCTTTCAAGATTATTGACAACCTTGTAAAAAAGTGCAACGAGCTGCTCGGGCACTCGGCGATTGCGCTGAGCTCAAAGGAAAGCGGGAAGCTTATTAAAATTTCCGAGCGCGTGTTCACTGTCGTGTTTTTAAATTTAATTCAAAACGCGCTGCTATATTCAAAACCCGACAGCAAAATAGAAGTAAAAGTTTTTTATGACGGCGATGATGCGACGGTCAGCGTGACTAATGAAATTAACTCAAATCCGCTCCCCGCCCGCGAAAGCATACGGCTCGGAATAGGGCTGCCGCTTGTTGAGAGAATCGTCACAAACATAGGCGGGAAGGTGTTTAACGAGCGTGAAGGCAGCACGTATAAAGCGCACATTACTCTGCCCCTATACATGAGCCGCGGAGTTGCGGAAGCCGTATTTGAACATAATCGGGCGGAATTCATCACGCAGAATACAAGCTATGTGCGGCGTTATCTCAATCAATTTATCAAATAAAGAGAATAAAATTTAAAAAATAAACGGTACCAAACCGGGCAAAACGAAGCTTTTCATTCTTTTTGTGCAGAAAGGGCATGGTAAAACTATGTATAAAATACTTATAGCCGACGACGAGCAGAAAATCCGTGAGGTACTCCGCGAGTATGCCGAGTTTGAGGGGCACGAGGTTGAGGAAGCCGTCGACGGTATGCAGGTTGTGGAGCTCGCGAAAAACGGTAACTTCGACATCATAATTATGGACATCATGATGCCTCGGCTTGACGGTTTTTCCGCCTGCAAGGAAGTGCGGAAATTCGGCTCTACGCCTGTGTTGATGCTGTCGGCGCGCGGCGAGGAATACGACAAGCTCTTTGGCTTTGAGATGGGTGCGGACGACTATGTTGTCAAGCCGTTTTCGCCTAAGGAAGTGCTTGCGCGCGTACACGCTATCATCAAACGCAATCAAACGCAGGCGACGCAAAACGATACAATTGTTTATGAGGGGCTTGAAATTAATTTTACAGCGCGCGACGTAATAGTAGACGGCGAAAAAGTGAGCCTTACGCCCAAAGAATACGACCTGCTGTTTTATTTGGTCAGGAATAAAAACATCGCGCTCTCCCGTAACAAACTGCTCGAATCGGTCTGGGGTTATGACTTTTTCGGTGACGACAGAACAATCGACACCCACATAAAAATGCTGCGCAACAACCTCGGCGAATACAGGAAATTCATCGTGACGCTGCGCGGAATGGGTTATAAGTTTGAGGTGTGAGCAGTTTTAACGGATATTGCGCTTGCATTGGACGGTATACTTCTTAAATTTTCCGATGTTTTGAGGAGTTAAAATGTTTAAGTTTATTCACAGCATGAGGTTTCGGGTGTGGCTGATTTTTATCGGCTTCACCACAATCATTCTCGGCTTTTTATACATAAATCAAATAGTTATGCTTCCAAGCTATTACACGTTCATTAAAACGCAGGAAACCACAAGCACGGCACGGGTTTTAGAACGGAAGTGGGATGATTCCGACCTGCTTGACGAGATGCAGCGGTTCTCGCGCGAGCACGAAATGCTTATAATCGCAAACAGGTATATCGGCGGTATTTATACCTCGCAGTTAGTATCGGATTTTAATAATATGCAGATGCATGTTTTGAACAGAAAAGCCGCACTTTCGACAGAGCTGCTGCTTGACGAGGTTTTACAGAGCAGAGACGGTTCCGTGACGCACAAACTTTCAATCGACGGACGGGAAGTTTTATGCTATGCGGTACTTGTCGGAAGCAAAAGCGACATCCGTGGCTTGATTGTTACCTACGGCTTTTTACAGCCGCTTAAAAATACGCAGGACATACTGCAAAGCCAGTTTTTCCTCACGTCGGCAGTGATTTTTGTAATAGCGTTCCTGCTTTCTGCATTCGTTGTGTTCAACGTATCGAATCCCATTATTAAAATTTCACGCAGCGCGCGGAAGCTCACTACGGGCGAGTTTTTCATGAATACTAAAAGAAGCGATTATGCGGAAATAAAAACGCTCACCGAAAATCTTAACAAAGCTTCGCGTGAAATAGCGAAGACCGAAAACCTGCGCAAAGACCTTTTCGCGAACGTTTCACACGACCTCAAAACTCCGCTGACAATGATAAAGGCGTATGCCGAGATGATTCGCGACCTGTCCGGCGACAATCCCGAAAAACGCGGCAAGCACGTTCAGGTTATCATTGACGAGGCGGAAAGGCTTAACGGTCTGGTAATCGACATGCTTGACCTGTCGAAGCTGCAAAGCGGCGTCGCTAAAAAGAACGTAACGTTCTTTAATTTTTCGATGCATTTAAGTGATGTTCTGGGCAGGTTCAGCAACTTGTCGCGGGAGCACGGAATTACGTTTGTGCCGGAAATAGAAAGCAATCTTTTAATGAAAGCCGACGTTTCTAAAATTGAGCAAGTGGTTTATAACTTAATCAACAATGCCGTAAATCATACGAGCAAAGACGGAAAAGTGATTGTAAGGTTAAAAAGAAAAAAGGAAACAATCGGGCGCTTCGAGGTCATAGACACAGGCAGCGGAATCGCAAAAGAGGAGCAGCCGTACATTTGGGAAAGGTATTATAAGGCTCAGAAATCGCAGTTCCACAAGAGAACTGCGGTCGGTACGGGAATAGGCTTGTCGATTGTAAAAAGCGTGATGGAGCTTCACGGCTATTCCTACGGCGTCAACAGCGCGCCCGGAAGAGGCGCAGCGTTTTGGTTTGAGTTTCCCTGTGAATAAAAAGAGAAACCGGGCTGTTTAAAACAGTCCGGTTATTTTTTCGATTATCATGTTGTTTGCGTGCTCGTCGAAAGCAAAAACAAGCATTAAAAGCACGGGAGGCGAAATTAAAAACAACGCGGTTTTTTTAAAGCCGCCGATTTCATTCCATGTGTTTTCGATTTTATATTTTCTGATAACGGGAATCCTTTTTATAAAAGCAATAATGCCTACTGCAATCAACACCAAGCCCGCAAACAGATAAATATTGTGGAATGTAACGACGAGCATGTTATTCCAGTTTGTTATTTCAACGAGCGACGACGCTACCAAAATCCCCGCCGCCACTGCGTTCAGAAGCGCGTGCAGAACCGTAACCACAAAAAGCGAGCCGGTAGCATAGCGCACATAGCCGAGCGCAAAGCCGAGCGCGGTGGTGTAGAAAAGCATATAAAGATTGCCATGCATAAGCCCGAAAAGCACTGAGCTGATGATAATAGAGATGCCGTTTCCATAAGGTGCGAGCGCGTCGTACATTATTCCGCGGCATAAAAATTCTTCAAAAACCGGCGCCGCGACGACAAGCATAATAACCATGATTATCAGGTAGGCGACACTGTTTGACGGCTCCATTGCGGTCGGCCTGAACACTTCTTCAAGCTGCGTGGTTTCCTCGGTAAACCTTGAAATTAAATAGTTAATCAAGATTGTTATAAGCGCAATTCCATAGCCCAAGCCGTACATCGCAGGGAAAGTTCCCAGCTTTTTTGCGAGGCGCTCCGGCTTTTTATAGAGCTCGCCGAGCCTGCCTTTATAATCATCGAAGCTCTTAAAAAGAATCATGGCGGCAAGCAGCGGAACGATGTAAACAAGCAGAACCGAAAAAACTCTCTGCAGAATATAAAACGCGGTTTCGCCTAATCCCGCGCGGCTGAGCGAATGAACAGCGAGATAGTTTACAAGCCTGCAGATGAAAAACACGCACATGACCAAACCCAGCTTGGCGCAAACGGTTTTGTAGGAGGCTAATTTTGGTTTTTCGGTGGTAATTATATCATTCATATCAATCATACCTTTTTTATGTTTATGCCTTGTGGGAATCGGGGTTATCGGTACGTCCCAAAAGATAGTCCACCGACACATCAAAATAATCGGCGATTTTAATTAACATTTCGGCAGATGGTACATATTTAGCATTTTTCCATTTACTAATTAATCCGTTATCAATGCCTGTATCTTTTGTAAGTTTATAGCTTGATATATTTCTTGATTGCATTAAATGCACAAAAACATCAGTAAACATTTGTTTAAACCTCACAAATCAGACGTTATGCCTTGTGGGAATCGGGGTTATCGGTACGCCCCAAAAGATAGTCCACCGATACTTCAAAATAATCGGCGATTTTAATTAAGCTTACAGCAGATGGGAGTTGGATACCGTTTTTCCACTTGCTTATTAATCCGTTATCTATACCTGTATCTTTTGTAAATTTATAGCTTGATACATTTCTTGATTGCATTAAATGCACAAAAATATTAGTGAACATTTGTACAAACCTCACAAATCTGCTGTTTAGCAGATAAAACACTTGACTATCTGCTGATTGTCAGTTATAATAAAGATATAGTTTATTTACGTAAAGGAGATAATATCATGAAAGACATTCTCGAGGAGCTTTATTTTATGTTTGAGCCTGCCGTAAAAATCAAAGGCGAATCACCTCAAATCATCAGTCGTGCCGAAAATAAGCTCTGCAAAAAATTGAAAGGTAAAAACAGAAAGCTCTTTAATGATTATGAGCTTGCGTACTCAAATTACAACGCACTTACCGCAATCGAAAGTTTTAAGCAAGGGTTTAAAAAGGGTTTTGATTTCGCAGCGGAATTATCAAAAATCAAGCTTTCCCCTTAATTAAACAGCGGTGAAATCGGCTTGTCTGTATAAATGCGCTCGACCGCCTGCGCGAACACTCCCGAAACCGGTAAAAACCGCATCTTCGCCGTCTTTTTGTCAGCAGGCACGCAGATGGTGTCAAGCAGCACGACCTCTTTAAGGTGCGATTTTTCTATTCTCTCAATCGCGCTCCCCGAGAGCACGCCGTGCGTCGCGGCGGCGTAGACTTCTTTCGCTCCGCCCTGCTCAATCACGGCGGCGGCGGCGTTGCAGAGCGTTCCCGCGGTGTCTATCATGTCGTCAACAATAATGACGGTCTTATTTTTAACATCACCGATTATATTCATGACTTCGCTGACGTTTGCTTTCCGCCTGCGCTTGTCAATCAGTGCGAGCCCCACACCCACGCGGTGCGAGAAATTCCGCGCTCTCGCCACCGAGCCGAGGTCGGGGGAAACAGCGATTATATCGCTGAGATTGTCGCAGAATCTGTTTTTAAAATACGGCGCTAAAATAGACATACCCTGCAAATCGTCAACGGGAATCCCGAAAAAACCTTGAATCTGAGGCGAGTGCAGGTCCATCGTAAGGATTCTGTCCGCGCCCGCAACGGTGATTAAATCAGCTACAAGCCGCGCCGAAATCGGGTCGCGGGCTTTTGATTTTCTGTCCTGCCTTGAGTAGCCGAAATAAGGCACGACAGCTGTGATTCTGCCTGCGCTCGCCCGCTTGAATGCGTCAATCATAATCAGCAGCTCCATGAGATGGCGGTTGACGGGCTGCGAGGTGGACTGCACTACAAAAACATCAAAGCCGCGCACGCTTTCGTTTATATTTACTGCGATTTCGCCGTCGCTGAACGCCGTGACCTGCGAATCGCCGAGCGGCAGCCCCAGTATTCCCGCCATTTCCTTTGCGAGGCTCGGGTTGGAATTCGCGGTGAAAATTTTCATGTCCCTGCCGCTGCTGTGATACTTCATGTCTGTTTCCTTTCCTGCTTTGCGTTTTTATTTCTTCTTTTTATCCAACCTCAATTTATTTTTATACCAGTCTTCCTTGACATTAAGCTGACCGCGTTCAATCGCGAGCGCGCCTGCGGGAACGTCCTTGGAAATCGTCGAGCCTGCGGCGGTAGTCGCGTTTTCACCGACCTCAACAGGTGCGATAAGGTTTGTATTGCAGCCGATAAAAGCGTTATCGCCGATTATAGTTTTGTGCTTTTCCAGGCCGTCGTAGTTTGCGGTAACCGTGCCGCAGCCGAAGTTTACGTTCTTTCCGACCTCGCTGTCGCCGATGTAAGTCAAGTGCGCGAGCGCGGTTCCCTCGCCGATTACCGAGTTCTTCACTTCGACGAAGTCGCCGATTTTTACGTTTTTGTGCAAGGTAGTACCGGGGCGTATATGCACGTACGGCCCCGCTTTTACGTTGTCGCCGATTTTAGATTTAAAAGCCTGTACGCAGTTGAAATTAACGTTGTCGCCTATTTCACATTCGCTTATTTGCGTGTTCGGACCAATCACGCAGCCGCTGCCTATTGTTGTCTTCCCACGGATAATCGTATTCGGCATGAGCAGTGTGTCGCGCCCGATTTTAACGTCCTTGCCGATGATAACGTTGTGTCCGATTATATCCACGCCCTCGCTGTAGTGGCGGCTGTTGATTACTTCGGTCATCATGTCGTTGAGCGCGCGGAGCTGCCGCCTGTCGTTCGCGCCGAGTACGATTATGCTGTCGTCAGCCATATAAGTCGACGCGTTTTTCGCGAGCAGCTCAACCGTATCCGTAAGATAAAACTCGCCGCTTTTATTATTGTCGCGCAGCTGCGGCAAAGCCCACAAAAGCCGTTCGCACTTGAACCAGTACGCGCCGCTGTTGACTTCAGTTATTGCAAGCTCGTCGGGCGTGCAGTCTTTCATTTCCACTATAGACCAGAGCAGATTCGTATTTTTGTCGCGTTTGATGCGCCCGTAATTGCCTGCCGGACTTACGTTTGCGGTGATTACGGTGACGTCGCTGTCCTGCTGCCTGTGAAGCTCATACGCCGCGTTAATCGTCCCGCTGTCCATGAAAGGCGCGTCCCCGCACAGCACGAGCACGTCGCTGCAGCAACCGCCGTCTCCGCAAGAATCGCACAGCATAGATTCCGCCTGCATTACAGCGTGCCCCGTACCTTTGCGCTCGGACTGCAAAAACGTGCGGTATTTTCCTCTCGCGGCGAGATATTCCGCAACCTTGTCGGCACTGCTACCGGTGATTACACCGACGTTTTCATCATCTATTCCGGCTTCCTTAACCGAGTCCAGAACCCAGCCCAGCATCGGCTCGAACAGCACGGGCATGAGGACTTTCGGGTTTGCGGAGTTCATGCGCTTGCCGTCTCCGGCGGCAAGAATGATACAGCATCTTTTGTTCATATTCTCATTAAGCCCTTTCTTTTTCAAAGAGGAGTGAAAATAACGTTTCCCCTTATCTATATTTTATTTCCCCGGGTTTAAAGTGATACTTTTTATCGCAGAAGTGGCAGCAGACCTCGATACTCTCGCCGCTTTCCGCAAGGCTTTGAAGCTCGTCCTTCCCGAGACTGACGAGCATCTGCTCTGTACGTTCGCGGGAGCAGTCGCACTTGTAAAAGACCTCCCATTCATCTAAGATGCTGCCGCCGAGCCCCTCAAGCCCGGCGAGCGCGATTTGCTCCGCTGTCAAGCCCTTGTCAAGCATTTCCGTTACGCTTTGCATATTCTTGATATTGTTCTCGATGAACTCGATTTTCTCTTCCTCAACAGGCGGCAAAAGCTGAATCAAAAAGCCTCCCGCCGCCCTTATGCTCCGGTCGCGGTCAACTAAAACGCCCAGCGCGCACACGGTCGGAATCTGCTCGCTGATAGCATAATAGCTCGTTATATCCTCGGCGATTTCGCCCGATACGAGCGGTATCTGCGTGGAATAAGGCTCCTTCTGCCCCGTGTCGCGGATTACGCCGAGGAAGCCGTATTTGCCTACATAACCCGCGACGTCAAGCTTACCTTTTGCGTTCAGCGGCAAATCAACGCTGTAATTCCCCGCGCAGCAGCGCACGTTTCCGCGGCAGTCGGCGGTGACGGTGAGGACACCTGCAGGCCCTCCGCCGTCGATGCGCAGGGTCAGCAAGTCGCGCTCGTTTTTCATGAGCGAGCCCATGATTACGCCCGCGGTCGCAAGCCGTCCGAGCGCCGCGCTCGCAACGGGCGAGGTTTTGTGGATTCTGTGTATTTCGTTTACGATGTCCGTGCTGTCAACAGCGGCGCAAAGCACGCTGCCGTCGGCGGACAAGGCTCTTACTATTTTTGACATTTGGTATTCCTTTTTAATTTATTTATGCGAATCGGGGTTATCGCACCTGCCGACAAGATAATCAAGCGATACATCGAAAAAATCGGCAATTTCTATTAATGTATCATAAGGCGGCTTCCTTTTACCCTGCTCATAATTCTGCATAGCACGATTGCTGGTATTAACAGCGTTAGCAAATTGTTCCTGTGTTATGTTTTTATTTTTTCTTAACATCTTTAAATGCTCGTTAAATTTAAACATAAAAACCGCCTTAAAAAATATTTTTAAAAACACTTGACAAATACGCATAAACGTGTTATCGTATAATTAGCACAAACGTGCTAATTTGAGAAAGGAATAATCATCATGGAAAAACACGTATTGCAGAAAATCTACAATGCTTATTGCGGCGACATCAAAGACGGCGAAGAACTTGCAAAAATCGGAAACAAGCTTAAAACAGAACTTCTCAGCAAGCTGGAAGGGGAGGAAAACACGCTGTTCAATAAGTTTGCTGAAGCATGTGAGGAGCGGGAGGCCTATTCTTCTTACGAGAGCTTTAAGCAGGGCTTCCGCGCAAGCATAATGCTTATGATTGAGGCTTTCAACTGATTATAATTTAATCGCGGAAAACACAGCTTTCTCGCTTAATTCATTTACCGGCTCGTCCGAAAGCCAGTCGTATATTCTAATATCGCCGAAGCCTGCCCCCGTGAGCATTTCCGTAATTATTTCGAGCGGGTATGCCGTTTCGGAAAGGGTTTCGGCATGCCTTTGCCAGACATCGCCGCTATTCAAGCCGCGCGCGAAAACATCAAGCGTCATGTCCACCCTGCCGTCCGTGCAGTCGGAATTTTGCCACACGCAATAAAGGTCTTTAAGGTCATAGACAAAAGTGTTCCCGGAAAGCAACTTTTCATGTTTATAGAGCGTGTTCATGTCAAAGACGAATACCCCGCCCCTGTTCATGAACAGCGATATGCGCGAGAAAGCCCGCTTCACGGCTTCGCGGCCGGGCAGGTGATTAAACCCGTCCAGGACGCAGATACAGCAGTCAATCGTCCCGAAGAGGTCGAGCTCTGTCATGTCCTGGCACAGATACTGTATGCGTTCATGCGGTTTCTTCGCAGCTATTGACAGCATTTCGGGGGAGATGTCGGTGCCTATTACGTCGTAATTCAAATCTGCAAAATACCGCGACAGCGCGCCCGTCCCGCACGCAAGGTCAAGCAGAATCCCGCTCCCTGCGCCGCGCCCGTTCAGCAGCTTGTGAAAGTACCCGCCGATTTCGTCATAATCGGCTTCCTGAAGCCTGTCGTAAAAGGCGGCGAACTCGCTGTAATTCATGCTCCGCTCTCGCCGAGCCGCTCGAGAATTAATTTATAGCCGTCGTTGCCGTAGCCCAGCGTGCGATTGACGCGGCTGATGGTCGCGGTGCTGGCGCCGGTTTCGCCGACGATATAATTATAGACGTGCTTCTCGGTCAAGAGCTTTGCGACCTTGAGCCTCTGCGCGATGGATTTGAGCTCCTGGACCGTGCAGATATCCTCAAAAAAAGCATAGCACTCCTCAACATTTTCGAGCTTCAGGACCGCCTTGAATAAAAAATCCATATTCTCGTCCTGCAGTTTTCTGCCCATATTTTTATTAAATCCTTTCTTTACCTAAGCGGTGTGAAAACATCATTATCCGCGATAAGGCAAGTTTAATCTTTAACTTTTCACTATGTCCTTTCGGCACCAACGAATAATAAAAAGTTTCGTTTTACCCGGCTTGTATCATTTATTTTCAACCTTTTAAGAGCCTGTTTAGTATCCCGCTCGTGGCAGCTTTGCGGTATATTTTCCGCCATACTGCGTCAATTTCTCCTTAAATATCTCGGATATTCGCGTCGAAATTTTCTTGTACGACGAAAAATATCCTCACAAATCCGCTCACTCGGAGATACTAAACAGGCTCTAAGTATCTCCGGTTAAAACTTCCTTTTAAATATATTAACACATTAAAGTTATAAAGTCAAGTTGACTAAGCAAAAAAATCATGCTATACTGTTAACATGATAAAATTATTCGACACGCACACGCATTATGATGACCGCGCGTATGACGATGACCGTCATGAGCTTATTGCCCGCCTGCTTTCCGGAAACGTCGCAGGCTTTATTGCAATCGGCTGTAACTTAAAAAGAAGTGAAAAGGCGGTCGCGCTCGCCGAAAAATATCCGCAGGTTTATGCCGCCGTGGGAATACATCCGCAGGACGTGAACAGTCTGCCGCCCGATTATTTAAGAACCCTCGAAAAATTCGCAGAAAGCGAAAAAGTAAAAGCAATCGGTGAAATCGGGCTTGAATATTACAAAGAGTATAATAAACAGCAGCAGAATAAAATCTTCCGCGAGCAGCTTGAACTCGCGGAGAGCTTGAATCTGCCCGTGATTATTCACAGCCGCGAGGCTTTTGCCGACACGTATGATATTTTAAACGAGTATACTAAAAAAGGCATGAGGTTCGTCTGCCACTGCTTCTCCGAAGACGGCGAGGCTGCGGGGAAGCTCGCGGATATAGGAGTTTATGTGAGCTTTACTGGGGCGATTGCGTTCGAGAAAAAAACTGAAAAAGCAATTGAAGCCTGCAAAAACGTGCCCGACGAGCTGCTCCTGCTTGAAACCGACTGCCCGTATCTCGCGCCGCCTCCGTTCCGCGGGAAACGCTGCGACAGCTCGATGGCGTGGTATACGGCGCAGAAAATCGCGCAGATTAAAAAGAAAACAACAGATGAAATCGTGGAAATGTGCAACAATAACGCTTACAGGTTTTTTGGAATATAAACCATCTAGCCGCTTTTGGCGGTATCTCTCTGCGGAGGGAATTAAGAAAGGACATAATTATGGAACCCGACCGGCGAAAACCTAAAAGAACCGCTAAAATTCTTCTCGCACCTATAATCGGGCTCAGCTGGCTTCTCACCGCGCTTCTCAAGAAAACGCTCGGCGAAAATTACGACGGCGACATCACCGAGGACGATATAATGCGGGTGGTGGATGCGGGTGAGGAGAGCGGCGCGATTGAGGAAGAGAGCGCCGAGATGATTTCAAACGTTTTCGAGTTTGACGAGATGAACGTCGGCGACGTCATGACCCACCGCGTCAACATCATCGGCATTGAAGCGGGGACAAAGCTCGACGACATCATCTATATCGCGCTTGACGAGGGTTTCTCGAGGATTCCCGTGTACAAAGGCAGCATTGACAAAATCATCGGTATAATCATTGTAAAGGATTTGCTTTGCCTCGTCGGCGGGGATAAGCATCTTGAGTTTGATATAAAGGACTTTCTGCGCGACGTTATTTTTATCCCCGAATCCTGCCCCTGCCGCGATGCATTTAATATGCTTACCGCCAAGAAAACCGGCATGGCTGTCGTTGTTGACGAATATGGAGGCACGGCGGGTATTCTTACGCTTGAGGATTTAATCGAAGCCGTCATGGGCAACATTCAGGACGAATATGACGAGGAGGATGCCGAAATCACTGAAATCGGCAGGGAAAAGTATGAAATAGACGGCGAAACCGACCCCGAGGACGTAATGGAGCTCTTCGGGTATGAGCTTCCCGAAAACCATGAGTATGACACGATTGCGGGCTTCGTCGCGGACTTGCTCGGGTATATCCCCGAGGAAGCCGACCTGCCGGTCAACACAAGCTACAAGGACATATTATTTGTCGTGACAGAAGCAGGGGATAATTTTATCACGCGGGTCAAGGCAATCAGACAGGACGAAAAAGAAAAACCAAAGAAAGAAAAATAAAACACAGAGTGTATTAAGTTTGAAAACAAATAACACCGAATCGGGAAAACCATATTTTTTTATTTTCCCGCCGGTGAAGAAAGGACTTATTTAAAATATGCAACAAAGGCAAATTATTCTTTTGTCGGGCGATACTGAAAAAACCCTCTTCCCCCTGACAAACGGCGTGCGGCGTGAGCAGTTTCTGAAGCTGCTCACCGATAAGGACGGCAAACCGGAGTCTATGCTTATGCGCACTTATGCGCAGGTTTGTGCAGAAAATCCGGACGCGCAGGTGAAAATCGCGGCAAGTGCGTCGCAGGCGGACAGCATCAGAGGGCAGCTCGGCGAGGACGTTGAAATCGTGCTTGTTCCCGGGGACGGCGAAGTCCCGCACGATGTAAAAGTACCCGAAATAGGCTCATGGAAGGCGATTGCAGACAAGACGGAGTCATGCGGAAACATAACGCAGGAAAACACGCAGAATACGCTTATTATAAACGAGCTTGAAATCCCGCTCGTCGCGCTGGGCACAAAAGATTTAGTCATCGCCGCGAGCCCCGACGGGATTCTCGTATCGGATATAAACGCGAGCAGCGGGTTAAAGTCCCTTACAGACAAAGTAGAAAGCGATTCCGGACGGGCTCGGTATGAGGAGCGGCGCTGGGGCGAGTATACTGTTTTGGCGCAGAAATTGCACTGTTTAGTCAAGCATCTGCTTATTAGGGCGGGGAAGGCAATAAGCCTGCAAACGCACGCACACCGCGACGAGGTTTGGGTAATCACGAGCGGCGAGGGAATTTTCACGCTGGACGATGAAACAAGAACTGTAAAGCCCGGCGACGTGCTTAAAATCATGCGCGGGCAGAAGCACAAGATTGCGGGCGTGACGGACTTGCATTTTGCTGAGGTTCAGCTCGGGGAAAAGTTTGACGAGAGCGATATTGTGCGGTTAGATTATTAAGTTTGCAAATAATAATACATTTACATTGCAAGTTGCGGCATAACAGCCGTGATTTGCATTTTTTATTTGGTAAAAATGCAATAAGGTATTAGATTCATAAAATATTTTATAAATTTTTCTGAATAATAACACATATAGCGGAAATAAAACACCAAAAGCATATATTTTTATGTTAAAATCAAATGAGGAGCATAAGAAAATGAAATTTGATGATATAGGAATAGGCGGGAAAATAAAAGAACTGCGAAAGAGTAAAGATTTAACGCAGGCTGAGTTAGCAATAGCTATAGGCGTTAAAACTTCTACGGTTTCGTCATATGAGTTGAATGAAAGGCAGCCCTCGTACGATGTTTTAAAAAATATTGCCTGGTATTTTAAAGTAACGACAGACTATCTTCTGGGGTGTGAAAAGAGATATTTATTTAAAGAATTAAAAGTAGAACAGGAAATCTTTATTATGAGAATGGTTAGATTCTTTAAAGATTATAATCAGCTTTATTATTACGATACAGATGAGGGAGATTTATGAAACCCTAATGCAAATATAATAAATCAATAAATTAATAAATGTAAAGTATAATTTAGGAGGGACTTATGAAAAAGCGGATTCTATCAGTATTTTTGGCTTTTGTGATGGTGACGGGTGTTGCCGTTCTGCCGGGCAGTCAGTTCGTGCTGGAGGCGGCGGCGGATACGGGAGCGGTCAAAGACCACGGACTTATAAGCCTTAACAGATGGTATGACGGCGCAGACCACGGTCTGGGAACCGGCAGAATCGGTAACGAGTACATAATTAATGTGCCGCAGGACGGCGAAATATTAGTGGAAATCAACGTTGCGCGTAACACGATGGGTAATCCCATAGGGAACGTGTTACCGCCCGGCGGAGCTAACTTTTCGTTGAGGGAAATTGATGAACACGGCACTGCTGTCAATCACCTGATAACTAATGAACTGATAGACGACAACGGCGACGGCTCTGTTTCAAAACGATTTGCTGAGGATGTAACAGAGGGCAGATACCAGTTAGTAATCACGCAGGAATCGGGCGATGTCGGTCAGGACACGGGGCAATACAGGCTCTTCGTGGAGCTTTTCGATGATGAAATCGGCGGTAATGACGGTATAATTTCCGCACATCCGTTAGAGCCCGGCGTGACGGTTCGCAGCACAATATGCTCGGTATCCGGCGCGGACTTTTACGAATATAATTTCGATGAACCCGGCAGACTGACAATCTATATAGCGGGCGGAAACAGAGGCTCCGCCAAGTTCCCGATACGCGGGGAAACCGTCTTTTGTGCAAGTCACAGACACCCTGCAACGCCGGCTGCGACACAAACAGCGTGCATTGACTGCATACTTCCCACGGGAAACATGAACATTCAGTTTCTTGATGAGCACGATGATGCTCTGCTGGTTAATGCTTCGGGAGCCGCTATAACAAATTTCAGCGTTGCCTACCCCCACACCCCCACGGGTACATTCAATAATGACAGTCTTATACAAACCCCGTACGCGGCGGTTATCGACGTTGAAGCGGGCCCTTGTTTTGTGCGGCTTTCCCATCCGACCACCGCTGCACCCAAGGGTACATACAGTATGCGCGGGGAGTTTATCCCGAGAGACGACTTGAATCCCGAAAGAGATGAAAACAATAAGATTGAAAATGCAACCGAGCTGCTTCTTGATAATCCGGTTTCAGTAAGCGGCATGCTGACCTCCCGCAATCAGCGCGATTTATATAAAATAGAGGTGGATGTACCGGGAGTGGTTTTATTTGATATAACACGTCCCGCTCCCGCAACAGGCTCAAACAGCGCAACCGCGTCTATCAATCCGGGCGAGGGAGGGATTGGTACAAATGCGCCTCAGTTCCGGATTCTCTACGATACCGGAGAGGTTGTTGAAGATGATACAAAAGATAATTATGGCGACGCCATCAGCAGACGAATGAGCGGAACAGGTAACAGAAGCGCGGGGCTTCCGCTCTTCAATACCGCAGCCAACCGCACTTTTACCACTCATGTCGGGTTTGAACCGGGGATTTATTACATAGAAATCGAAAGACGCGGAATTGTGAACACAATAAATGCTGTTAATACGGGTACGTATACTTTAAGCTTAGACTTTTTACCCGCATTGAATAACGAAGAAGTATCAATCTGCCCTCCAGAATTCTGCACTCAATGTACCCCCGGCAGATGCTATTATTGCGTGTGCGAGGGGCGCGTACTCCGCTTAGAATGTGAATACATGCTTCCCAGCGCCTGTATCGCGCTTGCGGCTGACCCGTGGGACATTTGGTGTCATTGCCCGGGCAGTGTTCCCTGCGAGTTTACCGGCAACGGCGAATGTGCTTTCTGCGTGTGCAAGGATATGGATACATACACCTGCCGCGGTATCAGGCAGATGCAGTTCGGTGAAGAGTCCGGTCAGTTCGGACCGAAATCGACAGGGTTAATGAGCGTTATTCCCAACACGCATTATGGAAAATTTGCACCTAATTCAGACGGTTATATTCCTAATCTAAGTGACGCCACGATTCATCACAGAGATATTTTTGAGTATACGGTAACGGAGCCCGGTATAATTCAGATAGAGGTTGCCTCAGCCGAACAGGGCGGACTGCCCAATCGTGCCGTAGACCTTATTGTATGGTGTTATGACGAAAACGGGGAACCATATGAGTTCCGGTATCGTCCCCCCGGAGCGGACAGAGATGTAGTAAACCCTCTCGGCTACACTACCAGACTATTTGCCAGCAACGGCAGATTTACTACCCTCTTCGCTTATAATTTTGATACAAGAACAAGCATTTCAACAACAGGCGTTAATGCTAACGCTTACAGAAATACTTATGCTGTAGACCCGGGTATCTACAGGTTTGAACTGATTCAAAGAAACACCGAATCCACCAATAACAACGCAATCGGCGACTTGACGCACAGATTAACCGGAGATATAAATAATAATAACACGGGTATTTATTATTTCAGCGCGGGCTTCACCCCCGTAGCGGTCGATACAACTGAACCGAACAATGACCGAGCTACCGCATCCGTATTGTTTGACCAGGGCGGCAAGTGGTCAGCAACAGGCGGACTGCAGCCGGGAGAAAGAGACAGCGTAACGGGAATGTTGACCCTCGCTGACCATACCGATTATTATAGGGTCGTTATTGACGAGCCGGGCAGAATGCAAATCACTGTAACCCGTCCTTCATTCGGCGGATTGATGAATAACAGAACAGAAATCGTATGGTGGCAGGAGAATACAAGCGGTCCTCCAACAGAGCTCAGAAGAGAAGCGCTTTCCATACCTTATGATAAGCACTTGGACTTAGAGATAACCGAACCCGGCATCTATTTTGTTGAAATTCTAAAAAGACCGGAAAATGCCGGTTCATCCTCCGAGCCGTGGTGGACTTATAATTCTAATATGGCCGGAGTGTACAATCTTAAACTGGTCTTCACCGCGACGGAAAGCGATGAAAACTTTAAAAACAATGTACGCGCAGAGGCGACTGAAATTCAGGCCGGTCAGACCATTAGAGGATTCATGAGCCATCAGGAAACATCTGACTGGTATAAATACGAACTGGAAAAAGACGGCAACATCTCAATAACCCTGGAGCGCGGAGGCTTGTTCCAAATCGCGAATAACGCACTTGACCTGAGATGGTATGATGAATTTGGCGTACAGCTCGGTACCGGCATAACCACCGGAAACCTGCCTTTTAACGTTACGAATAATGCATCTTTGCAGGACTTGCCGGCAGGTACGTATTATGTTGAGGTAAGGAGACGGTCTACTGCCACTCCCATTACAATAACAGGAACATATAATATAAGAGTTTCTGACAGCAATGCAACTCCGCCTACCGTGTCAAACGTAACAATATTCCCGGGAATCACCTGCTGCCCGCTTCAAAAGGGTCATAATATGCAGTTCCTGGCGGAAGTAGCGGGAACAAATAATCCCTCGCAAAATGTAAACTGGAGAATTATTGAAACAGACAGGCATCCTCTTACGAGCATAAATCCGAGCGGCTTATTAACAGTACATGAACTGGAAACCCGCACAACACTGACAATTAGGGCAACATCCGCTTTTAATAATAACGTGCAGTCAGAACCGTTTACTGTTAACATTGCTTCAGTGCCGAGCCATTTAATCGCACTCAATGTTGGTGCCAACGGCAGAGTTACGGGCGGCGGCTGGCACGCGATTGACTGTAATGTTACTGTGACGGCAATCCCGAACCAGGATTATGCTTTTGACGGCTGGTTTGAGGGCGGAGTTAAAATAGCAGACGCTGACGCTTCATATACTTTCCCCGTGACGGCAAGCCGTACATTGGAAGCGAGATTCCGTCATGCGCCCGGACTGCGTAATATCACCGCGGTAGCCGGAACGGGCGGCTCGGTTATAGGCGGCGGAAGCTTTGAAATCGGCGAAAATGTTACACTGACAGCATCCGCAAACCCCGGATTTTCCTTTGACGGCTGGTATGAAGGCGGCTCAAGAGTAAGCACGAATGCTGAGTACTCCTTTACCATTACACAGGTGACGCAGAACAGGACGTTACAGGCAAGGTTCGTTGCGGCTTTAAGGCAGCCGGTACGCGTTAATAACGGTACAGGCGGCGGCAACTTTGCGGCAGGCGTGACCGTAAACATATCAGCGAACGCAGCCCCCGATGGTATGCAGTTCGACAAGTGGACAGTTCCTGCGGAACTTCAAGGTATAATAGTTTTCGCAAACGCCTCAAGCATGAACACATCATTTGTAATGCCGAATCCCGCTGTAGCGGTAAATGTAACGGCAAACTATATCCCGATTCCCGGAACGGTAACAAGCGTAACTGTTAATCCGGGTACTGTACAGGTGCAAAGAGGGGGAGATGAATTCCCGTTCAGTGTGACGGTACAGGGAACTAATAATCCTGCGCAAACCGTTACATGGTTGATTGAGGGGATAGAAATTATAGATGAAGATGAAACTGTAGTCAGTCTGCATCCGGATACAACTATTGATGAAAACGGCGTGTTAGTTATAGATGAAGATGAAATGGTGGAAAAGATTAAGGTTACGGCGACTTCAACCGCAGATGTAAGCATATCCGGCACAGCGATGGTTACAGTAACAGATGAACCTCCGGCAATGACGGTAACGAGCGTGACGGTAACACCGAACACCATGCTCCTGAACAGAGGCGGGTCGTTTACGTTCAGCGCGGCTGCTGCAGGCAGCAACGCACCGCAGGGAGTAACTTGGTCAGTAACGGGCACTAACGTGAACGGGACTACAATAAGTACGGACGGCGTGCTGACGATTGGCTCGGGCGATACGCGCTCCTCAGTTACGGTTACAGCAACTTCAACGCATAACACAAGTATTTCCGGCTCGGCGACAGTTACAATCTTCCAGCCGACGGCTGATAAAGTACTTACAAGCATTACTGCGCCTAACGCAGTCACGGGAATCGCGAACGGCACAACAGCGGCAAACATAGTAATCGAACTGCAGGCTCAGCGCGGAACGGTTACGCTGGGCACAAACGACGGCAACGTAACAGCAAACGTAACATGGACTGCCCCGCCTGCGAGTGCATATAATCCTGCAACAATAACCCAGCAGACTTTCGTGGTGAACGGCAATGTAACGCTGCCCGGCGATGTTGTCAATACAAACAACATACCGCTCACAGTCAGTGTAAACGTAACGGTAAACGCTGCGACAGGTCAGTCGCTCACAATAACTTTCAGCGCCAATAACGGCAGCTGGAGCGGCACCAACAGCGTTACCAGAACAACAAATGCAACGACCGGCAGAATAACCACAACCCTTGCCAACCCGACGAGAACAGGCAATAATAACGTATTTGACGGCTGGTGGACAACTGCGTCAGGCAGCAGCGGTACAAAAATAGCGTCAAACTCAACCCAGCTTTCAAACTTTGACTTCAGGACGAGAACCGAAAGAACATATTATGCGCGCTGGACGACCAGCGGGGGCAACAACAATAACAATAGCTCCGGCGACAATGAAGCCCGCACGATTACCTTTAATCTTAACGGGGGAACCTTTAACAACAGTACGTCAAATTTCACCCGGCAAACGCAGGATAACGGCAGATTAGCATCAAATCAAATACCAACAAACCCTACAAGGGCGGGCTTTACCTTTGACGGCTGGTTTACAGCGGCATCGGGCGGCTCGGAACGCACCCTCTCGAGCTATACGTTCACAGCGAACACCACGCTTTACGCGCAGTGGACGACAGCGGGGATTCAAGTAATCGGTCAGGGCACTACAGTGCCGTCAGACTTCTCGATTCCGGCGGCAACGGTTAATTCAGCCGCAAGTAATCTTCCGTTTATCCGGATAAGGGCATCTGCCGCAGGCAATCAAAACATAGACCTCGGTACCGCCTCAGCGGGGCAGAACGCAATTCTTGTAAGGCGGAATACCGCAACCGGAATTCTCGAGGTTGTATCCGGTACGGCAATCGGCGGTAACGGGCAGGTGACGGTAAATATTCCGGCATCCGGCGACTACCTCGTTTTAGCGCGAAGAACAGGCGACGTTACCGGAACGGGAACGGTTGAAACAGGCGACGCACTGGCACTGCTGCGGCATGTAGCGGGTATCACAAGGCTTGATGCAATTCAAGTTTATGTCGCTAACGGTAAAGCCGGCGACGTTAACACAAACGACGCATTGCAAATTCTGAGATTAGTCGCAGGTGTTATAAACAGGATTTAAAGTTTAAAAAATTACCACCTCACGAAAGTGAAGCGGTAATTTTTTGTATTATTTCATCGGCATCATTATCCGATAATCCTGCGCCGTACCAGATTTCATGCGATTTAACCGCCTGCCAAACGAGCATAATCAAACCGTTCATAACCTTTGCGCCTTTTTGCTTTGCAAGGGAAAGCAGCTTTGTTTCGGCGGGGTTGTAGATTAAATCCAGAACATATTTTACATTGATGCTCTTAAAATCAATCGGCGAATCCTCAATATTCGGATACATACCTACAGGCGTTGAATTAATCAGCAGGTCAAAGTCACCATTCAACTCGTTTATGTTCTCCCTTGTTGCGATTGTGAGCTTGCCGCCTGCTTTTCGCACTCTGTCGGCAATCATCTTTCCCGAGCCTCCGTAGCCGAGCAGGCAAACCCGCGAACTTAAGTCCGCGCCGAGAGCATCAATCGCTTTATGAAAACCGTAAACGTCCGTGTTGTAACCGGTTTTATCCCTTACGCAGTTGACCGCGCCGCAGCTTGCGCTGTCGTCAAGCCGCTTACAGTAAGGAATTATCGCTTCCTTATAAGGTATTGTTACGTTGAATCCCGTTAAAGACGAAAGAACATCGAAGTTTTCGGGTTTTGTTTCATACAGCGAATACTCACCGTCATACCCGGTACGCTTAAAAATTTCGCTGTGAATCAGCGGCGAAAGCGAATGCCCGAGCGGATAACCCATAAGTCCGAATTTCTTCATAAAAGAATGTCCTTTGCGGCTTCGAGCGATTTTAAGTCTTCTATGTTGCAGACGGTTGCAGACGGAAGCGTTTTCTTAACGAGCCCCGATAAAACTTTCCCGGGGCCCAGCTCCAAAAAGGTATTGAAGCCGGCTTTTTCCAGCGCGAAAAGCTGGTCTGAAAACCTCACGGGCGAGCAGATGTGCCGTGCCAAGTATCCCGGCATATCGGAAAAATCGTCGAGAACGGCACCGGTTACGTTTGAGCAGAACGGGATTTCGGGCGTTTTAAATTTAAAATCGCCGATTAATTCTTTGAACTCTTCTGCCGCTTCTCTCATTAGCTCCGAGTGGAACGCCGCCGCAACGTTAAGGCGCAGAACGCGCTTGGCGCCTTTGCTTTTGAGAAGCTCACCGGCTTTTGCGAGCCCTGCTTCTGTTCCGGCGATTACGATTTGACCGGGCGAGTTATAATTTACAGCCGAAACATAATCGCTGCTTGATATTTCGTTGCAGACTGCCTCAACGACTGCGTTTTCCAAGCCGAGCACCGCCGCCATGCCGCCATTGGAATTTTCGGCGGCTTTTTGCATAACCCTGCCTCTTATTTCAAGCAGCCCGAAGCCGTCTTCGGGCGTACTTGCTCCGCAAGCCGCCAAAGCGGCATATTCGCCTAATGAGTGCCCTGCGACTGCTTGAAATTTAATCCCTGCCGTTCTTGCGGCATTAAAAGCCGCCATTGATACAGAAAAGACAGCAGGCTGAACAGTCAGCGTGCTGTCCGGCTCGCTGTTAAACCTTTTGAGAAAATCGGCAGCTTCGGGTAAATATTCGACAAGCTCTGCGCCCATTCCGGCATATTGCGAGCCTTGTCCCGAAAAAAGAAGTGCGGTTTTAGTCATAATCAGCGTTTTAACTCCTTTAAGAATATTTTCTATTGACAAATAACAGAAATACAGTTAAAATGGTAAAGAGCGGCATTTATATCAGTGTAAGAAACACACGCCGTAATAGGCAGCAAGCTGCCGACGGCAGAGCAAGCCTTGAAATGTCTAAAGACATTATAAACGATTTCGCAATTAAAATCAAGGAGAAATGCAAAAATTTGAAAACAAAAGGTATATAATCGTGGAAACTGAAGCTTTTTGCTCTTGGTTAGTGCATAAAGGATATGGCGAAAGTTTGAAAATAAACACAATTGAATCGAGGAAAACGTTGTTTTCATTTTTCGTTTGTGAAGAAAGGACTTAATGAAAATAGTAATGAACGATAATAACCGCGGAATCAAAATTGCCGGCATAGGGAGCTTTGTGCCGCCGCTTACTGTTACTAACGAAGATTTGGCGGGAACACTCGATACCAGCGATGAGTGGATATATTCGCGCACAGGGATTAAAACGCGGCATTATAACGGGGGAAAACCGAATTATACCATGGCGGTCGAGGCGGCGCGCGGCGCACTTGAAAATGCCAATATTTCCGCCGCCGAAATAGATTACGTAATAGTCACCACCAGCACGCCGGATTTTTTATATCCCATTACAGCTTGTCTTGTGCAAAATGCTGTGGGTGCCGTAAACGCCGCCTGCCTCGATATAAGCATGGCCTGCACGGGTTTTGTCGGCGGGCTTGACGTAGCCCGCGGGCTGCTGTACAGCGGCTATAACAAGATTTTGTTCGTAGCGAGCGAATGTCTGACCCTGCACGCCGATTTCAAAGACAGGGCGACCTGCGTGCTTTTCGGGGACAGCGCGGGCGCGGTGGTGCTTGAACGCGCGGGCAAGCTTTTCGCCTCCTGCATGAAAGCAAAGGGCGTAAGCCCTGAAGCCCCCGTGCTCTATTATAAGATGAACAATATGATAAACGCACCTTTTTGTGAGAACAATTCTGATTCTATACTTCCAAGATTGCAAATGGACGGTAAGGAAGTTTATAAATTTGCGGTTGACGCAATGCCGGAAGCGGCGAAAGCTGCATGTGAGAAAGCGGGACTCGGCTTAGACGAAATTGACCTGTTCATTCCTCACCAGGCCAACATCAGAATAGTGCAAACCGCCGCAAAATCGCTCGGTATCGGTATGGATAAGGTTTACACAAACATAGAAAAATACGGAAACACTTCAAGCGCGTGCATGCCGGTATGTCTTGACGAACTCAATAAGGCAGGGCGGCTTAAAGAGGGCATGAAGCTCTGTTTCGTGGGCTTCGGCGCCGGGCTTACATACGGCGCTGTGATAATAGAGATTTAGGAGATAATAAGGTTGAAAATAGCTGATATAAAACCGGGAAAATAAAGTATTTTATTTTACGTTGGTGAAGAAGGGACTTAATAAAAATATGTTTGAAATAAAATATACATTATCGGGGAAAACGAAGTATTTCATTTTCCGTTGGTGAAGAAGGGACTTAATAAAAATAAGTTTGAAATAAAATATACATTATCGGGGAAAACGAAGTATTTCATTTTCCGTTGGTGAAGAAAGGACTTAATGAAAACATGAAGACAAAAATAACTGAGCTTTTAAATATCGAATACCCGATACTGCAGGGCGGGATGGCATGGATTTCCGAGCATGGGCTTGCTGCCGCAGTTTCCGAGGCGGGCGGCGCAGGTATTATCGCCGGCGGAAACGCGCCCGCAGAAATTATACGCGAGGAAATAAAAAAAGCACGTGCCTTGACGGACAAGCCGTTCGGCGTGAACATCATGCTCATGTCGCCGAATGCTGAGGAACTCGCGAGGGTGGTAATTGAGGAGCGCGTTGCTTTTGTGACTACAGGCGCGGGGAATCCGGGCAAGTTTATGGACGGGTGGAAAGCGGCGGGAATTAAAGTTATTCCCGTGATTCCGGGCGTCGCGCTCGCCAGACGCATGGAGCGCAGCGGCGCGGACGCGGTCATTGCTGAGGGTACCGAAAGCGGCGGACATATCGGCGAGAATACGACGATGTGCCTTGTGCCGCAGGTCGCGGACGCCGTTTCGATTCCTGTTATCGCGGCGGGCGGAATCGCCGACGGGCGCGGAGTAGCCGCAAGCTTTATGCTCGGTGCGGAGGGCGTTCAGGTCGGGACGCGGTTTCTTGCCGCTGAGGAGTGCCGGATTCCCGCAAATTTCAAGGAGCTGGTAGTAAAGGCTAAGGATACGGACACAATTGTAACGGGCAAGTTTACGGGACACCCCTGCCGCTGCATTAAAACTAAGTTTTCACGAGCACTGGTTCAGCGTGAGAAAGACGGGATTACGCCCGAGGAGTTCGAGAACATGACGGTAGGCGCGCTTAAAAAAGCCGCGGTGGACGGCAATATTGAGGAGGGCAGCTTCCTTTGCGGCTCTATTGCGGGAATGATTGAAAAAGTGCAGCCGGCTGCGGAAATAATTGATGAAATGTTTAAGAGAGCACGCGAATTATTAAAAATATGAAGAAAAACATCTGCTCGCTGATAGTGCAGTTTTCGTTCCTGCCGCAGGTTATTTGGGCGGTCGCGCTGCATCGCAGGCTCGCGGCGAACAGCTATGTGCTCACGAACGGCGCGCTGCAAACAGCGTTTTTGCTGGTCTTTGCGGAAATCGTAATCTTTGCGGCGCTTACTTCATTCAAGCGGTTTTACGCGGCGCGTTTTCTGCTTGTCGGAGCATATATACAGCTTATTTTGACGATGGCTTTGTTTGGGTTCAGGCTTGAACGCTGGGTCGCTCTTAATAACGAAACGTATTATTTCATCGCGTTCGGAGCACTGATGACAGCGATTAACGCGATTGCATTTTATATTTATAAGGGGACATTAAATGAGAAAGACAGCGATTATAACAGGCGCGGGTAGAGGAATAGGCGCGGAGATTGCGTACCGGCTCAGCGCGGACGGCTTCAATGTCGCGCTGAACGATTTGAACGCGGAGGCACTCGCGGAAACCGCAATGAAGTGCAAAGATTTTGGAATAACAGCAGCGTGTTTTCCTGCCGACGTTTCGAGTCATGACGCATGCGAAAAAATGGTAAAAAGCATAAAAGAAAACTTCGGGACTATAGACGTGCTGGTCAACAACGCGGGAATCACCCGCGACGGGCTGCTTGCGCGGATGAGCGAGGAGAATTACGACCTTGTCGTGGCTGTGAACCAGAAAAGCGTCTTCAATATGATGAAGCACGTGTCGGCGGTGATGATGAAGCAGAGAAGCGGGCGAATTATCAACGTGTCATCTGTTGCGGGGCTGCACGGCAATGCAGGGCAGTTTAATTACAGCGCGTCCAAAGCCGCGGTAATCGGCATGACCAAGAGCGCGGCGAAAGAGCTGGGCGCGCGCGGAATCGCGGTAAACGCGATTGCCCCGGGCTTTATTCAAACGCCGATGACCGACGCGCTCACCGATGAGCAGAAAGCGGCGATTCTGAACTTAATCGCCATGAAGCGATACGGCACAGTCGATGAAATCGCGGGACTGGTGTCGTTTCTGGCGGGAAAAGACAGTGCGTATATTACGGGACAGGTTATTGAAATAAGCGGAGGACTGACGATATAATTAACAATGTACAATTGACAATTGACAATTTATTTAATTAATAAAGAGGTGAAAATATTGAAACGTGTGGTAATTACGGGACTTGGTGTTTTGAGTCCGATTGGAAACGATATTGAAACTTTTCTCGGAAATCTCAAGGCAGGCAGTCACGGCTTCACGCTTGAGGAGTGGTTTCCCGGGCAGACGGACGAGAGATGGGTTTCGGCGAGGGTTAAAGATTTTACACCCGATGAATACTTTGAAAAGAAAGAGCTTCGCCGCACCGATAAGCTTACTCAGTACGCGGTTTATGCGGCTAAAAAGGCGCTCGAAGACTGCGGGACGGACTTCAAGAATTTAGACCCGTACAGGTGCGGGATTATAATTGCATCGGGCATTGGCGGGATTGAAACCACCGACGAGCAGATGCAGGTGTATCACAACAAGGGATACAAGCGTGTCAACGTGTTCACGATTCCCATGATGATTGGGAACATGGCGGCGGGGATTGCCGCGATAAAGACAGGTTTCAAGGGCTCGAATTTCTGCCCGGTTTCGGCGTGCGCAAGCGCGAATCATGCGCTCGGCGAGGCGTTCCGCTCGATTAAGCACGGGTATCTCGACATGGCGGTTGCGGGCGGCGCGGAGGCTTGCTCAATCGGCTTCGCTTATGCGGCGTTCAACAATATGACGGCGGTGACCACGTCCAAGGACACAGACCGCGCCTCGATTCCTTTTGATAAGGAGCGCAGCGGATTTGTGATGGGCGAGGGCGCGGGAATGTTGATTTTAGAGGAATACGAGCATGCAAAGGCGCGCGGAGCGAAGATTTATGCGGAGCTTTCCGGCTACGGCTCGACCTGCGACGCCTTTCACGAAACCAGCCCCAGTCCCGACGGCAGCGGCGGCGCGAAGGCGATGGAGCTTGCGGTGAGCGAGTCGGGCATAAAGCCCGAGGACGTCAGTTACATCAACGCACACGGCACGTCCACACCCCCGAACGACCGTATTGAAACCACAGCGATAAAGAGCGTTTTCGGAGAACACGCATATAAGCTTGCGGTGAATTCGACTAAATCGCTGACGGGGCACCTGCTCGGCGCGGCGGGCGGCGTTGAGGCAATAGCTATAGTGTTGCAAATGAGAGACGGTTTTGTGCACAAGACGGCGGGATATAAAATCCCCGACCCGGAATGTGACCTTGATTATGTTACCGAAAAATGCAGGGAAATGCAGATAAATGCGGCAGTATCGAACTCGCTCGGCTTCGGCGGGCACAACGTATCAATATGTTTTAAAAAAGTATAAAAACTTAACAATCGGTACTGACAAGTCGGGGAAAACGAAACATATTGTTTCCCGATAATTTAAAAAGGACTTATTGAAAATTAACAAGCGGTACTGACAAGTCGGGGAAAACGAAACATATTATTTCCCGATAATTTAGAAAGGACTTATTGAAAATGGACATCATCAAAACAACAAAAGAACTCGCGGAAATTTTGAACGAAAAGAAGCTTTCGTATATCTATGTTAAGGACGGCGAATTAGAAATCGAAATCGGCGTGCCGGATATGCCTCCGATTGTTAACTACGCCGGAAGCACTGTACTGACTCATGAAATTCCTGCACCTATGGAGAATACTCCTCCGCCCGCAGGCGGTGCTGTCACCGGCGACACGCCGGGCAACTTCGTGAAGTCGCCGATTATAGGCACGTTCTATGCCGCACCTGCTCCGAATAAGTCTCCGTTTGTCAAGGTAGGCGATAAGGTTGAAAAAGGGCAGGTCGTCTGTATAATCGAGAGCATGAAGCTGATGAACGAGATAAACAGCGAGTTCGCCGGAACAGTCGCGGAAATCCTCGTGAAAGACGGCGAAGCTGTTGAATTCGATAAAAAACTTATAAGGATTGAATAAGTTTGAAAATAAACACAATTGAATCGGGGAAAACGTTGTTTTCATTCCACTTTTGTGAAGAAAGGACTTAATGAAAATAACTATGAAATTAAACAGTGAACAAATCAAAGAGATTATCCCTCACCGCGACCCGTTTCTTTTGATTGACGAAATTGTTGAAATGGAAGCGGGCAAGCGGGTAGTTGCGATGAAACATATTAAAGCCGATGATTTTTGGTTTAAAGGGCACTTTCCGGATTACCCTGTCGTACCCGGTGTATTGATGCTTGAAATGCTCGCGCAGGCAGGCGCGTGCGCTATGCTTGCGATGCTGGAAAATAAAGGTAAAATCGGCTTTTTCGGCGGCGTAAAGGAAGCCAAGTTCCGCAGACAGGTAGTGCCGGGAGATGAGCTTCGCCTTGAAGTTGAAATTATAAAAATGAAAGGACCCGTGGGTATCGGGAAAGGGCTCGCGACGGTGAACGGCGAGAAAGCCGTGAGCGCGGAGATTAGTTTTGCTATAAAATAGGTAGAAGACTGAATTTGAAAATAAATATAACCGAATCGGGGGAAACGAAACTTTTCATTTCTCGTTAGTGAGGAAAGGATTAAATGAAAACATGAAAGTTTTATTGCTTGTAACGCTGATGTTGTTTCTTTCGGCTTGCGCTGAGAAAGTCATTCCTTTTGATGAGCCTGAGGAAATAATAGAAACAGAGGAAGAAATAATTGAAGAGTCGGCGGAAGAAATAAGCGAGCCGGAAGAAGAAATAACTTATTTTATTACTCATGACGACGGCACGGTTGAAATAAATTTGACGAAGTTGTTTGGTGCAGCGAGCGATATACACTTGAAATCGCTTGACGACAGATATGTGCTTGCGATAAACCGGAACGCGTTCAGCGTGATTGATACAGAGGAGCAACGCATTACTTATACAGGGCAGTTTCCGGGCAACATGCGCGGTTGGATTCATAAGTTCGGCGACAACGGGGTTTATATTTACAGCGCGGTTGAAGTTACGCCGACGCCGAATTATACCGAGGAATATTATGTTACCTACATTTTCCCCGATAACAGCTGGACGGATTCTCTCGGTGAAGAAAGCACAAGAACCATAATAGGCAATAGGATTCTGCGGCATATTGACGGCGGTATTTATGAGGATATTGACGGCGAATTGATTGAACTGCTGCCGCCGGTTGAAGAGTTCGACCATTTTGACGAAGACGGCTATTGGCGTCCGAATTTCGAGGCTGTCTGGCATAGATTCACGATACAGCTTGATGAGAATAGGTTCGTGTATAACCGAGGCGGCTACGAGTGGACGTGGGGCTTCGGAGTGTATGACTTTACGACAGGGCTGTACACCGATATGCCCGACACTCACAGCCTGTATGTCATGAATGTGAAAGATAGTGTTGTATTTACGCAATTCGCTGAATTAAGCGCTATGCACGGGCTTTTTGCGACGAACATTGACACGTTCGAAACGATTTACTTTTTAAATGACAAGGACTTTCCAAGAAAAGAGCTGCTCTGGGAAGAAGCCGATGAACGCTGGGCTGCGCCCATGCTTGAAAGCTTTGTGCTTTCACCCGATAAACGGCGGATTGCGGTTGTTGATTATGACCTTAATGTTTATATAATCTGCGCGGATACAGGCGCGTTGGAGCAGACGATTCGGGTTGATGCTTTATATAAAGGAGATACCGCAGTCAATTCAATCTATGTGGATTTTCTCGGCAACGGCAGAATCATCGTTTTCGACCAGAAGTGGCATATGCATGACCAGCGAGCATTTATAATCCCGCTTGATTTAAGTTAAAAAGAAAACTTGACAATAAGAAATACTGCTTGGGAAAACGAAGTTTTTAATTATTTGATTCTTATGCTTTACCTGATAATAAAAAATACTGTTCGGGGAAAACGAAACTTAAAATATATTTGATTCTTAAAAAAGGACTAAACTAAATATGTTCAAAAAAATATTAATCGCAAACCGCGGTGAAATCGCCGTCCGTGTAATCCGCGCCTGCCGCGAGCTCGGCATTAAAACCGTAGCGGTGTATTCGACGGCGGACAAAACCGCGCTGCATACGCTTATAGCAGATGAGGCGGTTTGTATCGGTCCGCCCGCCTCAAAGGACAGCTACCTCAATATGACGGCGCTTGTTTCCGTGTGCCAGGTTACGGGAGCGCAGGCGATTCACCCGGGGTACGGTTTCTTATCGGAAAACGCAGCGTTTATCCGGCTTTGCGAAAAGTGCGGAATAAAATGGATTGGCCCGCCCGCTGACAGTGTCGAAGCAATGGGCGACAAAGCCAACGCCAAGGACACCATGAAAAAGGCGGGCGTTCCCGTTGTGCCGGGCTCCGACGGCGTGGTGAAAACCGTTGAGGAAGCTGAGAAAATCGCAGAGGAAATCGGTTTTCCCGTGCTTATTAAGGCGTCAGCGGGCGGCGGCGGACGCGGAATCCGCCCTGTCCATAAGAAAGAAGAACTCGCCGGCCAAATAGGGGCGGCGAAGACTGAGGCAAAGGCATTTTTCGGAAATGACGATATTTATATTGAAAAGTTGATTGAGAACCCGCGTCACGTTGAAATCCAGCTGCTTGCGGACGAGCACGGCAGCGTTGTGCACCTCGGCGAGCGCGACTGTTCCGCACAGCGGCGCAATCAGAAACTGATTGAGGAAACGCCGTGCGCCGTAATGACTGACGAGCTCCGCGCTCGCATGGGCGCGGCGGCAATAAAAGGCGCAAAAGCATGCAATTATACCAACGCGGGAACGGTCGAGTTTCTGCTGGATAAGCACGGTGATTTTTATTTCATGGAGATGAACACGCGCATACAGGTCGAGCACCCCGTAACCGAGATGGCGACAGGCATAGACCTGATTAAAGCGCAGATTAAAGTTGCGGCGGGCGAGACTCTCGAGTCAATGGATATAAGGCAGGAGGACATCGCGTTCAACGGTCATGCAATTGAATGTCGCATAAACGCGGAAGACCCGAATAATAACTTCCGTCCGTCCCCGGGGAAAATCTCTGCGCTGCACGTGCCGGGCGGCTTTGGTGTGCGGCTTGACACAGCGATTTTCCAGGGGTATGAAATCCCGCCCAATTACGACAGCATGGTCGCCAAGGTGATTGTACGCGGCAAGGACAGGGCTGAGGCGATTCAAAAAATGCGGGTCGCGCTGTCGGAGTTTCTGATTGAGGGCGTGGTGTGCAATATTGATTTTCAGCTTGAGCTGCTGCGGGACGAGGAGTTTGTAAGCGGGGATTATGATATAGGGTTCTTGGGAAGACGGAATGAAAAAAAGTAAAATAATCGCTTGCTTTTTGTGTTTGTTTATTTTTGTAGGATGTGGCGGTAGTAATAATAATGGCTCACTTATAGGCGAATGGACAGTGACAGAAAATGACGTAATGGTTACATTTGAATTTAAGGAAGACGTAATAATCGAGAGAATGAGAATCAATGATGTGGTAATTCAATTTGAAGGCACTTATAGAATAGAGGGAGATAAAATTATTTACACTATGACGGATATGATTACTGAAGAAAATAGAACAAAAATATCCCTTAATTTTGAAATTGAATTATCTTATTCTATCAAGGGAAATAAACTTACATTGATTGACTTAATAGATGGCATAAAAGCAACATATACAAGAACAAAGTAATCCAACAAGACAAAAAAGGAGCAATAATGGGACTGGAAGATTTACTCAAGAAAGTCAAGCACCGTTTCAACGATGAAAAGGCAGAAGCTGCCCCCAGAGACGAACATAAACCGGAACCGCAAAAGCCGGATATAAAAGGCGTAAACATACCCGACGACCTGTTCTTCAAGTGCCCGCGTTGCCGCACGGCTTCTTACAAGGAAGACTTCGAGAAGGACAGGAAAGTGTGCAGCCACTGCCATTATCACGCGCGCCTGACGTGGCGGGAGCGGCTCGACCTCACCGCCGACAAAGGCAGCTTTGCCGAGCATGACGCAGGCATGGAGTCGCTCAACCCAATCGGCTACCCGGAGTACGCCGATAAACTCAAGAAGCTTCAAACGCAGTGCGAGCTGCGCGATGCGGTGATTACGGGCGAGTGCAGCATCCGCGGCTACAAAGCCGTCATCGGCATAATGGACAGCAACTTTATGATGGCGAGCATGGGCAGCGTCGTGGGCGAGAAAATCACCCGCGCCTTTGAATATGCGACAGAGAAGAAGCTACCCGTGGTTATGTTCACGGCGTCGGGCGGCGCGCGTATGCAGGAGGGAATAATATCACTTATGCAGATGGCAAAGACAAGCGGCGCGATTGCGCGGTTTTCCGATTCGGGCGGGCTGTACATCACCGTTATGACCGACCCGACCACAGGCGGCGTCACGGCTTCGTTCGCCTCGCTCGGCGATATTATCATCGCCGAACCCAAGGTGTTAATCGGCTTTGCAGGGCGTCGGGTCATTCAGGATACAATCAAGCAGAAGCTGCCCGACGAGTTCCAGTCGGCGGAGTTTTTGAAAGAAAACGGCTTTGTAGATATGATTGTCGAGAGGAAGAAAATGCGCTCATGCCTTGCAAGACTGATGAAGCTGCATAATTATGAGAAAATGGGGGGCGAAACATGAAACTTTCTGCAACCGACAGACTTGCTCTGATTAGGCTTAAAAACCGCCCGACCGTAAACGACTACATTCCTCTTATTTTCAACCGCTTTATGGAGCTGCACGGCGACCGCCATTACGGCGACGACGCGGCGATTATGGGCGGAATCGCGACCTTTTATTCAATGCCGGTGACGGTAATCGCACAGGTCAAGGGGCGTAACATCGAGGAAAATAAACATACTAATTTCGCAATGCCGCATCCCGAGGGCTACAGGAAAGCACTCAGGCTCGCCAGACAAGCCGAGAAATTCGGGCGGCCTGTAATCTGTCTTGTAGATACGCCCGGCGCTTTCTGCGGAATCGAGGCGGAGGAAAGAGGTCAGGGGGAGGCAATCGCGCGCAATCTGATGGAATTTATGACGCTTAGAGTGCCGATTGTTTCCATAGTGCTCGGCGAGGGCGGAAGCGGCGGCGCGCTTGCACTGGCAGTCTGCGACGAGCTCGCAATGCTTGAAAATGCACTTTACTCAGTGATTTCGCCGCGCGGATTTGCGTCCATATTGTGGAAAGACCCCACCCGCGAGAAAGAAGCGGCGGAGCTGATGAAGATTACATCGGAGGATTTACTCGGTTTCGGTGTATGCGAGAGAATAATCGCCGAGCCGGCGGGCGGCGCTCATAACGACCCGCAGCTTATGGCGGATAATATTTCTGAGTATCTTTTTGACGCTATGAAGCGGCTCTGCGCGGTAGATACGAAATTATTATTAGACAAGCGATATGAAAAATTTAGGAAAATAGGAATGTTTACTGAATAAGCGGCGTAAAATATAAAAATTTTTGTATTAATTTCTATTGATTATTTGAACGATATGTTCTATAATAATAAAAACAACTATGTACGGAGGATTTTCACTTTTGACATAAATCTTCGTACAAGCAACAAACGAGTTTTAAAACCCGTTTGTGCAAGAAAGGAATGGTGAGAAATGGTATTTGAAAAAGTCAGGTCAATAATTGTGGAGCAACTGGACGTTGACGAGGAAAAGGTAACGCTTACCGCAAATATTCAGGACGATTTGGGCGCGGATTCACTTGACATCGTTGACCTTGTCATGAGCTTCGAGGAAGAGTTTGACATGGAAATCCCCGACGACCAGGTTGAAAACATCAAAACAGTAGGCGATATCGTTAAATACATTGAAGAAAAAACAGAGTAGTATAAAACATTCCTAACAAAAAGCCCTTTCGCATAGACTTTAAGAGGTTAAAGTTTATGCGGAGGGGCTTCGTTGTTCCCTCAGAATAAGGAGGGAACACCTTGAATCCGTGCCAGATGAACGCGATGATTGCAGCGCTGACAAATTATTTATACTGCACATTGTCTAAAAGGGACTTTATCTTTTGGAACGTGTTTTTTTCGGAGCTTTCAAAATCCATGTTCGGCATGGAAATTCTTCGGGGTATATGCGTATGGAACGAGAAAAAGGGTCATTCTGACAAACACGAAGACGATGATGAGCATGAGGACGAAGACGAGAAAGAAAACTACGGGCACGATTTTGCAGAATAATGTTGCATAGCGGTAAAATTTATGCTATACTTATATCACATAATCAATTAACTTCAAAAATGCTTAAGCATTTTTGAAGACGCGGCATTTGCCGCGTAAGCCGCGGAGCGGCTTAATTCGATTGTATAGCCGATTAGCGCGCCTGCGGCACGTCAGCAAACGAGTTTGCTGTGAAAAATGCGGAGCATTTTTCAAGTTAATCGGCTATATATGCAGCAGGAAGCTAAAAGTTTAGACTAAGTTGCACAAAATCGGGGAAAACGAAATTTTATCAATGCTCATTAGTGCGGTAAGGACATGGTGAAAATGATAGATTTAAGCGGAAAAAAGCGCGTGGTAATCAAGGTCGGGACGTCAAACATAGCACACAAAACCGGAAATATCAACATTCGGCGCGTAGAAAACTTAGTGCGGGTGATTGCGGACATACAAGGCTCGGGCAGGGAGGTTATTTTCGTTACAAGCGGCGCAATCAGCGTAGGTATGGCGCGCATGAACATTCAAAGCCGCCCCTCGGACACGACCGGAAAGCAGGCGTGCGCCGCTATAGGTCAAAGCGCGCTCATGAATATTTACGACAACGAGTTCGCAAAGTATAACCGCACGGTGGCGCAGATTCTTATGACGCGGGACGTGATTTCCAACAGGGAACGCAGGCAGAATGTTAAAAATACGCTTGAACGTCTGCTCGCAATGGGTGTAATCCCGATTATAAACGCCAATGACACGGTTTCACTGGAGGAGCTGGACTTCGACGAGAACGACACGCTGTCGGCGATGGTCGCGAGGCTCGCTGAAGCACACCTGCTTATCATGTTCACCGATGTGGACGGGCTGTACGATAAAAACCCCGCAGAGCCCGGCGCAAAGCTGATTCCCGTGGTTGAAAGGGTAACTCAGGAGATGATTCACGCGGCTGCGGGCAAGGGCACGGAGCTCTCGAGCGGAGGCATGGTAACGAAGCTTGAAGCCGCCGTGCTCGCCAAAGAAGACGGTATACCGTCGGTGATTTTAAACGGCGAAAGATTGGAGATTCTGTACGATTTGTTTGAGAATAAAGCGGTTTGTACTGTGTTTGTGTGAGAAGTGTATAGTTGAAACAAACAGCAATAAACCCGGGAAAACGAAACTTTTCATTCCTCGTTGGTGCAGAAAGGATATGGTGAAAACATGAAATTTAAAGTTAAACCGCAATGGCGGCTTTATGCTTCTATTGCATTACTGCTGTACGCAGCAGCAATATCTATAATAATCTTTTTTCGGGAAGATTTAGGCGTTTTTGAATTTTTAATGAGCTTATTATTTATATTTGTCGGTGCTGCGTTGATTAAACTTAGTGTCAGTATCAGCTTCACTCTTACAGAAACGGCTCTCGTTTATGAACAAGGCATACCGTTCACAAAACCTCTTGAAATTCCTTACGGGAATATTACATCATTTAAAGAAAAGCCGCATAACCGGATAGAAATAAAATTTGTAAAAAAGCGGACTTTCACATTATCGTTTTCACCTGAAAAAAATGAATTCATCAGGCAACTGGAAGAACGAATCAAGCTAAACAGGCTCTTAGATTAAAAGCATTATCTACAGTTCAAGCTAAACAAAGGAGAAACCATGAGCTACATTCAAGACCTCGGCATACGCGCTAAAGCCGCGGAGAGTGCAATAAGAAGCATTACAGCCGAGCAGAAAAACAACGCGCTTGCGGCTGTCGCCAAAATGCTGACAGAGAACGCCGCGCTGATAATCGCCGAGAATAAAAAAGACTTAGAAAACGCTGAAAAGAACGGCAAGACGAAAGCTTTCATCGACCGCTTGGCGCTTACGGAAGCGCGGATTAAAGGTATAAGCGACAGCGTAATGGAAATCGCCGCACTTTCCGACCCGATTGGCGAAGTGCTCGGCGGCTGTGAAGCCCGCGACGGCTTTACGATTGTGAAAAAGCGGGTTCCGCTCGGCGTTATCGGCGTGATTTACGAATCGCGCCCGAATGTCACTGTCGACGCGGCGGCGCTGTGCTTGAAGTCGGGCAACGTTTGTATTCTGCGCGGTGGGAGCGATGCGATTCATTCAAGCAAGTGTCTTGCCGCGTTCATGAGAAAAGCGCTCGAAAGCAGCGCAATTCCGGCTGATGCAGTGCTTTTGGTGGAGGATACAAGCCGCGAAATGGCTGCAGAAATGATGAAGCTGAGCGGGTATATCGACGTGCTGATTCCGAGGGGCGGGGCAGGGCTGATTCGCTCCGTGGTGGAGAACTCCACGGTGCCGGTGATTCAGACGGGCGAGGGAATTTGCCATCTTTACGTGGACGAGAGCGCGTGTCTTGAAATGGCGTTAAATATCGCCGATAACGCGAAAACCCAGCGTCCGTCGGTATGCAACTCGATTGAAACTGTCATAGTCCACGAGAAGCTCGCTGATGAATTCTTCATGAGGCTTGCGGCATTATGGGGGGATAAGGTGGAGATAAGGCACGGCGACTATGACGTTGAGTTTTTGGATTATATTATTTCGGCAAAGACGGTGAAAAATATAGACGAGGCAATCGCGCATATCAATAAATACGGCACGCGGCACAGCGAGTGCATAGTTACGCAGGATTATAATAACGCGCATAAGTTTCAGCAGGAAGTCGACGCGGCGGCGGTGTACGTCAATGTTTCTACCCGCTTCTCGGACGGAAACGTCTTCGGGCTCGGTGCGGAAATCGGGATTTCCAATCAAAAGCTGCACGCACGCGGCCCCCTCGGTCTGCGCGAGCTCACGTCGTATAAGTATTTAATCAGCGGCAGCGGACAAATAAGAGGTTAAAAATTTACCGTTAGGAAAATAAATTCCATGATTTATTGATATTATGGAAGCATTATTAAAAGTTTAAAACAAAATATATTAATCGGGGAAACGTTATTTTCATAAACCGTTTGTGAAGAAAGGAAATAATGAAAATAAATATGGAAAAAGAAAAAAAACCGGAACGTAAAAAAAAGCCGGAGCGCGAAAAGAAACCTGCTGTTCCCAAAGAGCCTAAGGAGCAAAAACCGCAGCATAGGGTTATAACCTCGCTCGTGGGCAATCTCAGCCATGCGCTCGAGCATGAGGTGGACGCAGACGAGGTCAGCGAGGTGCACGAGGAGAAGCCGCAGGCAGAAAAATACCACGACAGGGAAAAAAGACCGGTCAAGTACCGCTTTTTTCTCGTATTCGGGTTAGTCGTCTTCTGGCTTGCAATCATGGGTATGCTTTCGGTTGTTTCGACATTTAGGGAGCTCGCATTTGATATTACCAATCAAACCGCGCTTAAAGAGGAATTTGAACTGTTTTTGTTTCCGGTTGTGATTAACGACCCGCCCGAATTCAGCGGTGCGGAGAACATGCCGGCTTCGGTTATTATTTCGTCGGCTGTCTGGCAGATTATACTTACGGGCGATAAGTCTAACTACGACCGCGGAATGGCGACTATATCAATACCCGAAAACGATGTTGAGATGGCGGCGCGGAGCATTTTCGGCTCAGGCTTTGATATAATGCACATGAGCTCGGGCAACATCGTCACGCCGTTCCTGTACGAAGCTGAAACAAAATCATATACAGTGCCGGAGAACCCGCCGTTCTTCACATTCTCGCCGCGTGTTTCTGAGATTACGAGCACGGGCGACAGCTATCGGGTTATAGTTGAATACATCGCGCCCAACCCGCAGTTCATCGCCGGAATCGAGTACGAAATCGAACCTGTCAAGACAATGATTTTTACAATCACCCGCACAAAAGACAGGAATAAAACCATTCAGTCAATTGAACTCAATAAAGATAACGAGGAGTTTATACATTTTTAATATTAATCAAGGATTAGTATGTGAAACCTAAACCGATTTAAACGGGAGGTAATGTATATGCAGCCGATAATCATTACTACTTTAGGCGAGTTCTCCGTGGCCTGCGGAGGAAAGGTTTTGGCGGAAAAAGACAGACGTTCAAAGAAAATGTGGACGCTGCTTAAGTACCTGTGCGCTTTTATGGACAGGAACGTCACGCAGGAGGAACTCATCAGGGTTTTATGGAACGGGGAGGAAATCGGGAACCCTACCGGTGCGCTGAAAACGCAGCTGCACAGGCTTCGCGGCGCCCTGGACGCTTTAGAGCTGCCTGTTCGGCAGGAGCTCATTGTGAGCTTTGCCGGTACATACGCCTTTAACGATTCGCTTGAGTACTCCGTTGACGCCGTGCAGTTTGAGAAGAATTACAAGCAGTCCCAGCGCAGTGATATTTCGGAGAAGGAGCAAATCCTTTTCATCAAGGAAGCGTTTGAGATGTACCGCGGGAGGTATCTCAGGAATTCCGGCGATGAAAAATGGGTTATACCGATTAGGGTTTATTATCATTCTATTTATCTGCGGGTGGTTCACAGGCTTATGGACGCGCTTTACAGGCATAAGCATTATGCGGAGCTTATTAATATCTGCCGCAGGGCCCTGCTGATAGAGAACGCCGACCAGGGAATCCATGTATTTTTGATTAAAGCGCTTGCCGCGCTCGGCGACCGCGACGCCGCGAAGAAACATTATAAATATGTAATGCACGTATTATACAACGAGCTCGGCGTGAATCCCGTTCCCGAGCTGAAAGAGCTTTACAAGGAAACAATTGACACTGATACGGGTTCCGAGGACAGCATTAAAATCATACAGCAGAAACTGAAAGAGGACAGCAGTGAAACGGAAAGCGGGGCTTTTTTCTGCGAGCTTGAGGTTTTCAAGAACATATACAGGCTTAAGATGCGCGACGCCGCACGTAGCGGGCAAAGGGTTCAAATCTGTCTGATTACTATTAAAGACCCTAAAGGCGAGCAGGTTGACTCCAAAAAAACTATTAACGAGATGAAGCGGCTTCACGACTGTGTTTCGCACTCGCTGAGAAAGAGCGATGTTTTCGCGAGGTACAGTTTAATGCAGTACATGCTTATGCTTTCGTCTGCCTGTGAAAACACAGGCAAGGTAGTGGTGAACAGAATAGCAAACTGCTACCGGAGCAAGAACACGGATTTCCTGCTTGATATTGATTTTAAATATGTTATATAGTTGATTGACTTGAAAACCGCATTGCGGTTTTTCCGATAGGCAAAGCTTATCGCTCGCGCTGTAAGCGTGTAATCAACTATAAAAAGAAAGGATTTTAGCTAAAGTAATTATGAAGCAAAAAATAATCAGCTCGTTGATGTGCGGGATGTACATATCAATCGGCGCAACCGCTTACGTTGCGATCGGGCACGGCGTTGCGGGGGCGATTTTCTTCGCGGCGGGAATTTTAATGGTTTCATCGTATCATAATATGTTAGTAACGCGCGTATTCGCGCTTTATGCCTTTAAGCAGGAACACGGCTTTAAGGTATCGGATATTTTAATTGCGCTCATCGGCAACGGCATAGGCTGCGTAGTTTACGGCGGCATACTGAGCCTTACGCGCTTCGGCAGCGAAGCGAAAATCGAAAACCTTAAAGGCATAGTATCGGCGCGGCTTGAAGACGCTTATATAAGCATGTTCATATATGCAGTCATCTGCGGATTTTTGGTCGCCTGCGCCTGCCTTACAGTGAAATCGTTCCCCGATAATAAAGTCGCATCACTCGGGCTGTCGATTATTTTCATCGCCACTTTCGTCTTGACCGTGCCTGAGCACATTGTTGCTGACTATTTCTTCTTTTCATATTATTCGTTTGCAGTAGGCTTTGAGCTGCGGTTTCTGCCTATTCTCGGGGTTGTCGCCGCCGGCAATCTAATCGGCGGAATAGGGACGGGGTATCTGGACTGCATACGCAGAAAAGAACAGAATTTAATTAAATAATTGAGGTAGCTATGTATTATATAGGCGTTGATATAGGCGGTACTAACATTTCCGCGGGAGCAGTGAACAGGGAAGGCGAGCTGCTTTTTAAAAAGTCTGTTAAAACAGGCAGGGAGCGCGCATACAGCGAGGTCTTAACTGATATAGTAGAGATAATTAAGCAAGTGCAGAATGAAGCTTGCATTGTTTTGGGCGACGGTTTTGAACACGCTGCGCAGAGCGTCGGGCTCGGCTGCCCCGGGAGCTGCAATAAAAGTACCGGCGTGGTTGAATTTTCGGGAAACCTGAACTGGCATAACGTGCCTTTAGCCGAAGATGTGCAAAAAGGTACGGGGCTTCCCGCTTTTCTTGAAAACGACGCGAACGCTGCGGCTTACGGCGAGTTTATTGCGGGCGCGGCAAAAGGGCTGAACAGTGCGGTTGTAATTACACTCGGCACGGGAGTCGGCGCGGGGATTATAATTAACGGCAAGGTTTTCTGCGGCGAGAACTTCGCAGGTGGCGAAATCGGGCATAATGTTATAAGCGTTGATGGTCCCGCCTGCACCTGCGGACGCAGCGGCTGCTTTGAGGTTTTTTCATCAGCTACGGGGCTTATCCGCATGACCGCGCAGGCAATGGAAAAGAACCCCGAAAGCGCAATGCACGCCATTACGCAGGAACTCGGCAAAATCAGCGCACGTACGGCGTTCATCGCCGCCAGGCAGGGCGACGCGGCAGGGAAAAAAGTAGTTGACGATTATATAAAATACCTCGCGTGCGGGATTACAAACGTTATTAATACCTTTCAGCCCGACTGCCTATGTATAGGCGGCGGAGTTTGCAACGAGGGGGATTATCTGCTTGTGCCGCTCCGCGGGCTGGTTGCAAAAGAAATCTACACCCGAAACAGTGAGAAGAACACTGAGATTTTGATTTGCAAGCTCGGCAACGACGCGGGGATAATCGGCGCAGCGCTTGCCAATGTACAATTAACAATTAACATTTAGGGAGTAAATCATGCAAAAATTCATGAGCATATTAATACTTGTGCTTGTTGTGGCTTTGGCGTGGTTTTTAGTGGGCGCGATTGTCATACCGCTGCTCAGTTTTATCATAAGAATCGTGCTTACTGCCGTTTTGGTCGCGGTAATTATTTTTTTCATCAGAAGTAAGGGGAATAGAAATTGAATACAGTTATAATCAACGGCAGCCCCCGAAAGGGCAATACCTATATCGCAACGCAGATTTTTAAAGACGAAATGACAACGTGCGGCGATGTAACGTTTACCGAGTTTTTCCTGCCGCAGGACTTGCCGGAGTTTTGCAGGGGATGCTTTGCGTGCCTTGATAAGCATGAGCAGAAATGCCCTCATTCGCAGTACACACTGCCGATTCTCGATGAGATAGTGAAAGCCGATGCAATAATTTTCACGACGCCCGTTTATGCTTTGCATGAAACGGGTGCGGTTAAAGTATTCCTTGACCATTATGCTTTTATGTTCATCGTGCACAGGGCGCGTCCGGAAATGTTCAGCAAAAAAGCATTCGTGATTTCAACGACGGCGGGCGCGGGGACAAGGGCGGCAATAAAAACGATTATCACAAACTTAAAGTATTGGGGAGTAAACAAGATTCGTTCGCTGGGTATTACGATGTGGGCAATAGACTTTGAAACCATGCCACGGAGGCGCAGGGCAAAATATGAGGGCAAACTAAAAAAATCGGCGCGGAAATTTTACAGGGAAGTCGCTTCGGGTAAGAAACACCCGCCTTATTTAATTCAAAGGTTTATGATTTTCTTCCGCCGCGGCATGCTTAAAAAAGAAACCGGCATCACGGCGGACAGGCAGTATTGGGAAGAGCAGGGCTGGTTTAAAAAGAATCCGTTTTAATATAATGATAAAATATAAAAAACGCATATTAAATTACAAAGAATTTTAGGAGTTTAAAAGTGAATAATTTAATATCATTCTTTTTAATCATTACTATTGTTTTATCCTTTGCGGGATGTGCTGAAAGTGAGCTGGAAGTAACTAATCCAAATATGGCATCAGACGAAATGTCAATTTCACCTGAGCCGGAATCTGCGGCGGTACAGATTATTAATCATTTCGCCGATGAGCGTTATGAGTTGGTTTCATTGATTTTCCGGCTTGCCGGACGTGAAGAAAGACCGGATATGGATACAGATTTTCAAGATAATATGCTTGAGGTTTTTAATGAATATAAAAATCACCATGCTGTATCATATATGAAAAATAAAAATAATTTTGGGGGTTATCAGGCTTGGGAGTTCGCCATCCATTTAGAAAAAACAAATGCGGGATTTATCATGACAGAAAACACCAAAGAACTGTTTATTGAAGGACTTGCCAGTTGGACACCGCAGCAAGCCGAGGAGTTTTTAGTGTTGGTAAATGATTTTTATGCAGATACGGATTTCGGAAATTTTTTTACATCAAACGAGGATTATTACATAGCACAAAAAGAAAGATTCGTTAATGATGTTCATAGTAAAATAAATTTTGAATGGTTTGAGCAATACGGATTTAATTATGATAACATGAAGGTTGTTCTTTCACCCATAAGCAGCACTATGTGGTACGGAGGTTCTGTTTCTGACGCTGACGGTATTCTGCAAACTGTTTATGCCAAGGTACCCAATTGTGATGATTATAGTTTATTTAAGCAAGCTATTATTCACGAGTTCTGCCACTCTTTAGGCAATCCTGATTTGTTGTATATTGAAAACAACCAATTTCAAAAATGGTCTGATGATTCTGTAAACATACAATTGCATCCGGGGTATCCTTTCGGTAGTATAATGGCTCGCGAATACATAACAAGGGCATATACCATATTATATTTTGTTGAAAATTATGATATAAATCCACTGCTTTTACTCTATGCTGAAAAGGAAGCAGGCTTTCCGTACATAGAAGAAGTATACGCCATGATTACTGATTACACAATAATTAAATTTTCCGGTCATGAAGAAATTATACGTGCGCTTTTGGGTATGGACTTTACAATGGGGGAAGAGATAACATCTGTATTTAGAGACGGAACAAGCGCAATATATCATATTTTATATTTAACGGGTGAAGAGTTTTCAACAGAAGCATTACCGGGAAACATACAATTCGGTCCGGCAGTATTTAACTCTGAAACAGGTGATGTCATATATGCCAACTTTTATGACGAATGGTATTTAATTATAGATATAGGTTTTATCGACCCTCCTAATAGGTTGTGTATGAGTTATAAATTAGATTAATTGAAAACTAATAAAAAGGGAGAAAGTTTGAAAATAAAACAGCTGAATCGGGGAAAATGTTGTTTTAATGATTCATTTGTGAAGAAAGGACTTAATGAAAATAATTATGAGAAGCAATCAGATGAAAAAAGGCGTAAGCCGCCTGCCGCACCGCGCACTGCTGAAGTCGCTCGGGATTACCGACAGCGAGATGAAAAAACCTTTCATCGCCGTAATCAGCGCGGCGAGCGAATACGTTCCCGGGCATACGCACTTGCACGAGATTTCACGCGCTGTCAAGGACGGCATAAGAAATGCGGGCGGTGTGCCGTTCGAGTTTTTTACAATCGGCGTCTGCGACGGCTTGGCTATGAATCACGAGGGCATGAGATATTCTCTTTGTTCGCGGGAGCTGATTGCTGATTCGATTGAAACCATGCTGACGGCGCATCCGCTCGATGCAGCCGTGTTCATTCCGAACTGCGATAAAATCGTCCCGGGTATGCTTATGGCGGCGGCACGGCTGAACCTGCCGTCCGTCTTTGTTTCGGGCGGGCCTATGCTGGCGGGCACGGTTGCGGGTAAGCGCATAGGCTTTGTCGAGTCGTATGAAGCTATCGGCAAGTATAAAAACAAGCTTCTCACCGATTCGGACATGGCGGAGTTCGAGAATAATTCATGCCCGACCTGCGGCTCCTGCGCGGGAATGTATACAGCAAACAGCATGAACTGCCTCACCGAAGCAATCGGTTTAGCTCTTCCTTTTAACGGCACAGAGCCCGCCGTTACGGCGGCGAGACGGCGGCTCGCGAAAGAAACGGGCGAGCTGGTTATGGAGCTTGTTGAAAAAAATATCCGCGCCCGTGACATTATGACGTGTGCGAATTTTGATAACGCGCTGGCTGTCGATATGGCAATCGGCGCGTCGAGCAATACGGTTCTGCACATTCTTGCAGTTGCGCGGGAAGCGGGAGTGGAGCTTACGCTTGACGATATAGATAAAATCGGACGTAAAACTCCGCAGCTTTGCAAGCTTAATCCGGCGAGCGAGATTTTCATAGAGGACTTGAACGCAGCCGGCGGGATAGGAGCGGTAATGCGTGAGTTATCCAAAGCAGATTTGCTGAACTTAAATGAAAAAACCGTTTCGGGAACGCAGAAAGAGCGTGTTAAAAGCGCGCGGGACGCAGACGGACAAGTTATAAGAAAGCTTGATAACCCGTTCCGCAAAGACGGCGCAATCGCGATTTTAAAAGGCAACCTGGCAGAGAACGGCGCAGTCGTAAAGCAGGGCGCGGTGCTCCCGGAGATGATGTGCATTACGGGAACCGCAAAGGTTTTCGACGGCGAGCAGGCGGCTGTTGACGCTGTAATGAACGATGAGGTTGCGGCGGGCGATATAGTTGTAATCCGCTACGAGGGGCCCAAAGGCGGGCCCGGAATGCCGGAAATGCTCGCACCTACTGCGGCGATTGCCGGCAAGGGCTTGGACGGCACTGTCGCGCTGATAACCGACGGGCGGTTCAGCGGTGCTTCACGCGGGGCGGCAATCGGGCATATCGCACCGGAAGCGGCGGCGGGAGGACTCATCGCCTATGTTCAAAGCGGCGATAAAATAAGCATTGATATACCTAACAGGAAATTAGAATTATTAGTAGACGAAACTGTTATTACCGAAAGAAAAGCAAATACAATCTTAAAAACAAGCAATGTCGGCGGATATCTGGGGCGTTATATGAGATTAACAACGAGCGCGGACATAGGAGCGATTTTTAAATGAAAAAGCACCGACATCACGGACACCGGCAGAGGAAGAAAGAACAGTTTCTTGCGAGCGGGCTTGACGATTTTCCCGAGCATGAGAAGCTGGAGTTTTTATTGTACTACTCGATTCCGCTCGGCGATACGAACGACCTCGCGCATAGTTTAATCGAACGTTTCGGCAGCTTTGTTGACGTAATCGGTGCGGATTATGAGGATTTGCTCACGGTGAGCGGTGTTAAGGAGCATACGGCGAGCATGATTTGCCTTTTCAGAATGTTGGCGAAGTATTACATCATGGAAAGGAAAGGCTCTGTCCTCGGGTTAAATAACACACTCGTGCTCAACAATTACTGCGCCGCGATGTTCCTTGATGCGGAGAACGAGGAAGTGCGATGTGTTTTTCTTGATAACGAGCTGAATCTGATTGACAGCGAAAGAGTGAGCGAGGGTGACTTCGGCAAGGTTGAACTGCCGCTGCGCGGGCTTTTGCAAAAGATTTTTAAAGCCTGTTCAAACCGCGTTGTAATCGCGCACAATCACCCTTACGGAAGCTGTATGCCCTCAAAGCCGGACGTTGACATAACGCGGGAATTATATAATTTCTTAAAAATTGTCGACATAGAACTCATCGACCATGTAATCGCAGGTATGGACGGAGTTTGGTCGATGCGCGAGAAAGAAACATTTCCCGATATTTGGCAAACATGACATGCAGTTGTCAAGATTGATGTGTTATAATAAATGAAAATTTATTATTAAAGTGTTAGTTTGAAAATAACTGATACAGAATCGGGGAAAATGTAACATTTCATTTCCCGTTGTTGAAGAAAGGACTTAATGAAAATATGAAATCTATGTTAAAAACGATGAAAAAGAAGAACAGCGGAATTTCCGCAGACGTAATTCCTGCGTTCGAGGGAATTATACAGAAATATGAGGAGCTTGGTGCGCCGAGCTTGGGCCCTGAGTGTGACGCAGAGTTTGAAGAAGCCATGAAAGAATATCTCACCAAGGAGCAGCGCTTTTGGCTGTATGAGCAGAATGGTGCTTGCAAGGGCACGGGAGCCGATAAAGAACGTAAAATCTTCGCACTTGAACACGCTCACAGACCGCTTGCCGACCGCTTAAGAATCTTTACCGAAACCTTCGGCAGAGAGGCTGTCTTGAATGACGATGATACAATTACCGTTACATTTGCCTGTACGCATGGGTATTACAAGCAAGTGCGTGAGGGTAAAATTACTTCGCTTCCACCGTTGGTTGAAAGCTATTTCGAGAGATGTGCGGGCGGGCGGCTGTATGAATATCAAAAAGCGTTGGGAATAAAGCTGAAGATTAAATCGGTTGATATATCTACGCTTGATGAAAACCTTGCAAACCCTGTTGTGTTTACATTTGAAATAATAGAATGAAAACGAGTAAAGTTTAAAATGGACTACTTCGATTTAAAATCAGATTTTATACCTACCGGCGACCAGCCTGAGGCTATAGAAGCGCTTGTAAACGGCGTTCTCGCCGGCGATAAAGAGCAGACGCTGATGGGCGTTACCGGCTCCGGCAAGACTTTTACTATGGCGAATATAATAAAGCAAGTGAACCGCCCGACGCTTGTTTTAGCGCACAACAAAACGCTCGCGGCGCAGCTCTGCAGCGAATTCCGCGAGTTCTTCCCGGGCAACGCCGTTGAGTATTTCGTCAGTTATTATGATTATTATCAGCCGGAAGCGTACCTCCCGGCTACTGACACTTACATGGAAAAGGACAGCGCAATTAACGACGAGATTGACAGGCTGCGGCACTCCGCGACTTTCGCGCTTGCAGAGCGCCGCGATGTTATAATTGTCGCGAGTGTGTCCTGCATTTACAGCATCGGCGCGCAGGAAGAGTATATCAAGAATGTAATTTCAATCAGGCAGGGCGCGGAGGTTTCGCGGGATGAAATTATGCGCAAGCTCGTTGAAATCCAGTACGAGCGCAATGACATCAACTTCGCGCGGGGAAAGTTCCGCGTACGCGGCGACGTATTGGAAATCTTCCCGTCGGGGAATCCGATAGAAACCGCACTGCGCGTTGAATTTTTCGGCGATGAAATAGAGCGTATTTCCGAGTTTGAAACCGTTACAGGCAACGTTAAGCGTACGCTCGCGCATGCAACCGTTTTTCCCGCGACGCATTATATTGTCGGGCGGGACAGGCTTGAGCAGGCGCTTGAAGAACTTGAGCGTGAGATGCATGAGCAGGTTGAGAAGTTTACCGCAGAGCATAAGCTGATTGAAGCGCAGCGAATCGCCGAGCGAACTAAGTACGACATCGAAATGCTGCGGGAAATCGGGATGTGCCGCGGGATTGAAAACTATTCGCGGGTGCTTTCGGGGCGCGAGCCGGGGAGCACACCGCTGACGCTGATTGACCACTTCCCGAAAGATTTTCTGATGTTCGTGGACGAGAGCCACGTTATGCTGCCGCAGGTGCGCGGTATGTTCGGCGGGGATTATGCACGGAAGAAAAACCTCATCGACTACGGGTTCAGGCTTCCGTCGGCGTATGATAACCGGCCGATGAATTTTGAGGAGTTTTATAATAAAATTAATCAGGTTATTTTTGTTTCGGCAACGCCTTCTGCGTTTGAGAAAGAGCGCTCTGCGCGGATTGCGCAGCAGGTGATTCGCCCTACGGGACTGCTTGACCCGAAGATTACCGTGAAGCCGACGGCAGGGCAGGTTGAGGACTTGCTGTCCGAGATTAACGTCCGTGCGGAGCGCAAGGAACGCGTGCTGATTACCACGCTGACGAAGCGCATGGCAGAGGATTTGACGCGGTATCTTGAAAAATACGAAATTAAAGTCCGTTATATGCATCATGATATTGACACTTTAGAGCGCATGGAAATTATCCGTGATTTGCGGCTCGGCGAGTTTGATGTGCTTGTCGGAATCAATCTGCTCCGCGAGGGGCTCGACCTGCCGGAGGTTTCGCTTGTTGCGATTCTTGACGCCGACAAAGAGGGCTTTCTGCGCAGCGAAACGAGCCTTATCCAGAACATCGGCAGAGCGGCGCGCAACTCGCAGGGCGAGGTTATAATGTACGCCGACAGCGTCACGCGCTCGATGGAGGCGGCAATCCGCGAAACAAACAGGCGTCGTGAAATCCAGGAGGAATACAATACCCGGCAGGGGATTACGCCGCAGACAATCGTTAAAAATGTGCGGGATATTATTGAGATTTCGGGTAAAGACGATTCGGATAAGGGCAAGAAAAAACACAAGCTGACCAAGTCTGAAAAGGAACTGCAGCTTAAAAAATACACCGCGCTCATGAAAGAGGCGGCAAAGGTGCTTGACTTTGAACAGGCGGCATACTTCAGGGACTTGATTATAGATCTGCAAAAATAAGGCGCGGTATAAACCGCGCCTTTCCCGTTAAAATTTTATCTCGCCGTAGCTGAGAAGCTCATCAATATTATCGTTATACATCTTTTTTGCACTGTAGAAGCTGTCGCGCAGCTTGTTTAAGTCCCCTGCAAGAGAGTTGAAATCCTCGCCGGCACGAATCTTTTCACAAAGGCCGTCCGCCTGTGAGAAAACAACCATGACCGACAAATTGCCCGCCGTACCTTTCATCTTGTGAAGCGCGCCGCTCGCAGCCTCGTAATCTTTATTATCAAAAGCCTCCTCGACCGATATAAAGTTTTCGTCCTTGAAAAAAGAGTCAAGCCAGCCCTTGTAAAGCTCTTTTCTGCCAATCGCCCTTGTAATCGCGTCGTCCAGGTTGATAATCCCCGAATCCCATGCCATGTTTTAAACCCCTTTCGGTTTGAATATACTCCTATTAAAGCATAAAATTATTAATTTGTCAATACGAACGGGATTATTTTATAAAATGAAAACATATGGGGAGGAAATAATTAAAATATGATGAAATGGGTTTTCGCAGGACTTATATTCTTGTCGCTTGTTTTCGGTATTGTAAACGGCGATGTCGCGGCGGTGTCCGATGCCGCGCTTTCGGAGGTACAAAGCGCTATAACGCTCTGCCTGACGCTATGCGGGGTGATTTGCCTGTGGAGCGGGATTATGCGCGTAGCGCAGACGGCGGGGCTCGTTGATTTACTTGCGAAAGCGTTTAAGCCGTTGCTCATAAGGCTTTTCAAGGGTATAAATCCGAACGGCAAGGCAATCGGCTACATAGTCCTCAACATCACGGCAAACCTGCTCGGGCTCGGAAACGCTTCAACGCCGTTCGGGATTGCGGCTATGCGCGAGCTTGAAAAGGAGGAAAGCGACCCGCTTAATCCCGAGCGCGCGACAAACAACATGGTTATTTTTGTGGTACTGAATACGGCCAGACCTCAACCATCGTGAGAGCAACTGTATATGAAAATATCAAAGCTTTCTCCGTCCCAGACGATTTCTTTGACCAACAGCCGGATTATAGTGCGTTTTTCATGAATTGAAAGGTTGCTGAAAATTTTTTTCAAGTCCGCCAATGTTTTCGCAATCAGCTCGGTTCGCAGCTCTTCGCTATTGAGAGCGCTCATTTTTTTTACAAGGCGAATCCGTTCGGCTTCAAGGGCTTTTAGCTCTTTGTCAATTATAGCAGCTTCTTCGTTGATTTGTTTAATGAGAACCTCGCCTGCCCCAAGCTTCAAAGCCTGCAGCAGGCTCTTTTTTTCCGATTGTTTCTGTTTAATCCGTTTGCTTATAATATTGAGCGGGTTTTCGTGTTTATTCCCGCCGGCTTCCTTTTTGAGTTTGTCAAGGTATGTATGAATGTCCGGCCTGCTGTCAAGCTCCTGCGCAAGATATTCGCAGATGACGCCGTCGGCTTCCTGCCCGCTTATATTTTCGCTGCCGCAGAGCTTCCTGCTGCCCCGGATTTTATTGCTGCACACGTAGTCGAACAGTGCGGGATTGTTCTTTTTGTAGCGGTGCTTGGCAAACATCCGTGAGTTGCATATATTACAGCGAATCATTCCCGAGAGCAGGGCGTAGCCGTTATGTGCGGGAGCAGGCGGCTTGTCCTCACGGCGGCCGTCTGTTAATTTATTTGCTTCAAGGAGCTTCTGCACAGCAACCCAGTCTTCCCCGCTCACAACGCCGGCGTGCTTCCCGGCAGCGACAATCCATTTGTCAATCGTGTTCCGGGGGATATTCTTTTTGTGGTGGTCGCGCTTGTTGTAGGCGAGTAGCCCGAATTCACCCGTGCAATCCTTTTCTTCAAAGCAGACATCTGCGTCATGCCCGGTAAAATATGCAAGAGCATGCATATCGGCGGCGCAGTAAACCGGATTTTGCAGAATTTCCTTGATTCCGAGGAGTGAAAACATCTTGCCGCTGCGTGATTTTATATCCTGGGCAATTAAATGTCTGCTTACGCTGCTTAATGATTTTAATTCGAGAAACTTCTCAAAAATAATCTCAACTGTATTTATTTCATCGGGGTTAAGTTTAAGTTTATAGGTGGTTTTAGTTTTCCCGTCTATTATCATTTTCTCGAGTTTCTCGGTTATAAAGCCGAGCGGCGGCGTTCCTCCGAGCCACTGACCTTTGCGTGCAAGCGCGTGCATATTGTCGCGGACGCGCTCGGCGATGGTTTCGCGTTCAAGCTGCGCGAACACGGAGGCTATGCTCATCATCGCCCGCCCCATCGGCGAGGAGGTGTCGAAATTTTCGCTTACGCTGATAAATATTACGTCAAGACTGTTCAATTCATCAATTAGGTTCGCGAAGTCGCCGACGCTGCGGCTCAGTCTGTCAAGTCGGTAGCAGACGACCCCGCCGATTTGCTTTTCGCGAATAGCAGCGAGCATTTTTTGAAACTCCGGGCGTTCGGTGTTCTTCGCGGAATACCCCTCGTCGGCATAAATAATTGTATCGCTGCCGGAAGTGTCGGGGAATTGCATGAAAATTCTCTTTTTACATTCGAGAATCTGGTTGTCGATTGAGTCGCCTTTGGCGGTGTGCACGGATTTTCGGCTGTAAATTGCGAATTTCATGCCATAGTCACCTCTCCTTGAATACAGTTATTAATTTATAAACAAATATACAAAACATTACGACGAATATCTATAAGAATTATTTTCAATTTAATGTAAAATATTATATAATTATAAAAAAATACAGCAGATAAATAAAGAATAATCGCTTCAGATATATTACAGTTTATTAAAAAAGAGGTTATTATATGAGTGAGGTTTTTATACGTGAACGTATTACAGAACTGCGGGTGCTTAAAGGCGTTTCGGAATATCAAATGAGTTATGATTTGGGCCGCAGCCGGCGGGGTTTTGCATGCGGGCATACGCTTAAATAATAATTTTTAAAACAATGTTTGCATTTTGCCCCGTTTTATGCTATACTGTGTTATATATTCAATTAACTTTAAAAACGCTCCGCGTTTTTAAAAGCAAGATATGCTTGCTTTTACTCCAGTGGCGGGTTATCGGCTGCGCAATCAAGTAAAGCTGTACAGCGGCAATGCGGCAAATGCCACAACTTAAAAGATGCTATGGCATTTTATTAAGTTAACTGATTATATTAGCGAACATTACGCTGTCATGAGCATTAAGCTTTATATGACATAAACAGGAGAGATAAGGTTGGAACGAACAGGAATAAACCGTGGAAAACGAAGCTCTTCATTTCGTGCCGGTGCAGAAAGGACATGATGAAAAAAGGATGGAACAAACAGGAATAAATCGGGGAAAACGAAGCTCTTCATTTCGCGCCGGTGCAGAAAGGACATGATGAAAAAAGAATGGAACAAACAGGAATAAACCGGGGAAAACGAAACTCTTCATTCCACGTTGGTACAGAAAGGACATGATGAAAATATGGATTCTATCATTAAGGTAAAAAACTTTACGAAGAAATACGGCGGCTTTACGGCGGTGAATAACATCAGCTTTGAAGTGGAGCAGGGCAGTATCTTTGCTTTTCTCGGGCCTAACGGAGCGGGAAAATCCACTACGATTAATACTCTTGTTACGATTTTTGATAAGACCGAGGGCGAATTATTTATAGACGGCAAAGATGTTTCCACGCAAAAAGCCGATGTGCGCAAGGCAATCGGCGTAGTTTTTCAAGACAGCACGCTTGACAAAAAAATGACTATAGAAGAAAATTTGAAAATGCACTGCGTATTTTACAAAGTACCGAAAAATGAAGTCGATGAGCGCATAAAGTTCGTACTGACCCTGGTGGATTTGCTTGACGTGCGAAAGAAAACTGTCGCAGCTTTGTCCGGCGGCATGAAACGCAGGGTTGAAATCGCAAGAGGCTTGATTCACTACCCGAAGGTATTGTTCCTGGACGAGCCGACGACAGGCCTGGACCCGCAGACCCGCGCCCATGTGTGGGAGTATGTGCTGCGTCTGCAAAAGGAGAAAAACATCACGATTTTTCTGACGACGCACTATATGGATGAAGCGGAAATCTGCAGTAAGGTTGCGGTAATCGACCACGGAAAAATCATCGCACACGACACGCCGTTCAACTTGAAAAAGCAATACACAAAAGACCGCGCTTATATCACAACAGCCAATCCCGGGGCGCTCGAGAAGCTTTTAAACGCGCAAAAAATCAACTATTCCGTGAAAGAAAAATATCATCGGATTGACGTTGAAAACAACGCGGAGCTGCTACATATATTATCCGAATGTAGAAATGACATCACCGACATTGAAATACGAAAAGGCACGCTCAACGATGTGTTTTTGGAAATCACGGGACGCGAAATCAGGGAAGGAGGAGAGAATTAATGAGAGTAATACATGCGCTGTGGCTCCGTAATTTAAAGGCATTCATCCGCAATAAGCCCGCACTTATTTTTAATCTGCTTTTCCCTTTCTTTTTTATCTTCGTCTTCGGGGAAATCTTCCGCAATGACTTCATTGAAAACCCGATGAGCTATATGCTCGCTGGAATCATCGCCGCCACCGTCTTTGACTCGTCTTTCCGGGTATCGAGCTCTACGATTGACGACATGACCTCCGGCTTCATGAAAGAAGTGCTGGTTTCGCCGATTTCGCGGCTTAACATCGCAGCTGGGCAGTTCGTTTCATCGGCAACGGTCGCGACGGTTCAGGGCGTTATTATTTTCGGCGTAGGCTTTTTCATCGGTTTTAGAATCACTTCGCCCGTGACGGTTGTCCTTGCGCTTATAGCCATGGTTTTCATAGGGTTAGTGCTTGCGGGATTCGGCTTGCTGATTGCGACCATGACAAAAAATACGCAGACATTTCAAGCGGTCAGCATCGCGATAACCATGCCGATGACGTTCATGTCGGGCGCTTACATACCGCTTTCGATGCTCCCGGGTGCGCTTCGGTGGGTGGGGTACTTTAACCCGCTGACCTATGTAGTTTCGCTGTTCCGTACGATTACGCTGGAGAAGCTGGACGCTCCCGTAGCCGATCTTGTCGCCGAGGATTTGGCTTTTGAAATAGGGCGGGTAACAATGGGGCCCGTGCAGGCGTTAATCGTACTGGTAGTGGTCGGTACTGTGTTCATCGGCTTATCGACGCTTGTATTCTCGAAAGTGGATTTTTCAAGAATGAACCGCAGCAAAGACGATTACTTAGAATTATAACAATAGCTGCCGAATAGTTAAGACGTTTTACAGATACATTAAAGAGATAATTTTACAGGAGGACGGAATGATTGAAAGCATACGAATCATTATTTAATAAAAGCATATTATCTGTTATTAAGACAGGAGTAAGTATGCTGCGCGGTTTTCCCGAAAGCAGAACCGCTCTTATGCAGACACTGCTGCATTTGCCGCAGGCCGCCAAAAAGAGGGAAGCATGGAAAAAACAAGATGTAATCGTGCCGCCTATCTTAATTGTCAGCACGACCGACGAATGTAATCTTCACTGCGCCGGGTGTTATTCACGGGCGAATTGCCGCGGCACTGAAAGCAAAATGACGAAAACCCATATTGATAACTTGCTTGAGCAGGCTGTCCAAGCCGGATGCTCCATTATTCTGCTTGCGGGAGGCGAGCCTTTGCTGAGCGGCGACTGGCTTGAGGCAGCAGCTTCACGCCCGGAGCTTTTAGCGTTGGTGTTCACAAACGGTACGCTCCTTGATGAAGCGCGGGCAGATTGGTTTTCCGCTAACCGCAGCATGCTCCCCGTGATTAGCGTTGAGGGCGGCTTAAGCAGAACAAACGAGCGCCGGGGAGAAGGTGTGGCGGAGCGTGTAAAAACTGCGATGCTGCTATTGTCCGAAAGAAGAATCCCTTTCGGCTTATCTGTAACAACGGGTGAACATAATATCAATGAAGTAGCCGCTCGTGATTTTTTAGTCCCGTATATAAAACTCGGCTGCAGATTAGTCATATACACGGAATATGTTCCGGTGGATGAAAACGACACCCTGCGCATACTTACCGATGAAAGCAAGTCGGCGCTGCAGCAGTTTTGCCGGGCAGAAACCAAGAATAACAATATGATATTGATTCCGTTTCCCGGCGATGAGGAAAAGTTTGGCGGCTGCCTTGCGGCGGGGCGCGGGTTTGCGCACATCAGTGCGTCCGGTGCGCTGGAGCCGTGCCCTTTCGCAGCTTTTTCCGACCGCAGTGTTATTCAGACATCGTTTATTGATTCGCTTTCTTCCCCTTTGTTTCAAAGAATCAGAAGCGAGAGTCACCTTCTGCATGAGGGCGGCGGAGGGTGCGCTCTGCGTAATAATAAATCATTTATGCTGTAAGTATAATAAAAAGAAAAATCAGCACGCAGACGGCGTGCTGATTTTTCTTGCTTATATTTGCGCTTATATAGCCGATAAATTTAAAAAATGCTAAGGCTTTTTTAAAGTTAACTGATTATAATATTTTCGCCGCCCGTATATAATGTACAGAACATTTGTATCAAACAAAGTTCGCAGAGAGGAGCAGCATATGAGCCGGAGTAAACCCGCACAGCGTAAACGAAAATCAAAAATTAAACAGGTAACAGTACATAAGGTTGCTGCCGGGAATTACTGCGCAATCCGCGGCGAGCTCGCGAAAATTCATGCCGGAATCATTAAAAGGCGGCTGAACGAGACGGGCGCTGCTCCTGAACAAAAGGTGTTTATTATAGACAGTATTATCGCTGAGCTTAAATATAGCAATTCCATTTCACATGGAATTGCTGTGACTGCGGCAAAACCGCAGTCCGCCGCTATCGGCGGCGAGCGTAGATATTGAATTTATTTCAATGTCTGCGCAGCTTGCCATAGTTGCCCTTTGTATGGTTGCGGCAGTCTTCAGCTAATCCCCACCACAGCCGCAGCAATCCGCCTTAAAAACGGTTCCGCCGCGCCGATGGAAATCCTCCCTGCAGTATGGATTTGCTCGCTTGCCGCGGTTATTATTGCGGTCACAATGGCGAAAGTTTTAGCGGGAAAGAAGGTGCAGAAGTGAGCGTTTCCGATTTCGCAGTTCCCGTAATATTCGTGTTTGTGCTAATTTATGCGCTGTGCAGGAAAACCGACGTCTTCGCCGAGTTCACAAAGGGCGTAAAAGAGGGGCTGCACACGGTTTATGATATTTTCCCCGCGCTGTTCACGCTCGTGCTGTCCGTGGGAATGTTCCGCGCCTCGGGCGGGCTAGCGCTTATATCGGCGCTGCTCTCGCCGGTGACGAACTTTCTCGGCTTTCCGAGCGAGGTGACGCCGCTTGTGATTATGCGCCCGTTCTCGGGGAGCGGCTCGGTTGCAATCTTCGAGTCGGTGCTGGGGCAAACGGGCGCGGACAGCTTTGCGGGGCGGGTGGCAAGCGTGATTCTCGGCAGCAGCGAAACCACGTTTTATGTAATCGCAGTCTACTTCGCCGCCACGAAAGTACGTAGGACACGCCACGCTCTTCCGGCGGCGCTGGCGGGAGATGTGACATTATGGGTTTTAAGCGGGCTGATTGTGGGATTATGGTTCTATTAATAAAAAAACACTTGCATAACTTGGGCAAATATGGTAATATAAAAATAAGCGTGTTAAAATAGCTAAGGGAGTTTTCGTTTTTATGTTAGATATGATAAGATACCGTCCAATTTTTCAACTTTTCGACTGGATGGCGGGGAACGCCCCGGCGGCAAGTGTTTTAATCTCGTTTTTTGCTGCCGGAGTGATGATTTTTATGATATTCCCCGTGCGTGAGTACGCGTGCGGTATAATGGCGAAATACCTCGGCGACGACACGGCGGAGCGGCAGGGGCGCCTGACGCTCAATCCGTTTGTGCATATGGACATGCTCGGCTCTCTTATGCTTTTATTCTTCCCGATGGGCTGGTCGAAGCCCATGCCGATTAACCCCGGACGCTGCACCAAGGTAAGCGGGAAAACAGCAATGCTGCTGATTACGCTTGCGGGGCCGCTTGCACTAATATTAATTGCATATATCTTCATGATTATTTTTAAGTTAATCGCAACAAATATGGCGAATGAGGCTATGTATTATTCGGGACTTGCTACTCTGCTGATTGTGCAAATCTGTGTATTTATAGCAGTATTGAATTTATTGCCGATTCCGCCGCTCGCCGGCTCAAGAATATTATTTTTCTTCCTTAAGCCAAGGCAAATGTATAAAATAATGGAGCATCAGAGAATAATTACAATGATTTTCTTTGTGCTGCTTTTTATTCCGCGTTCGCCGCTGATGTGGCTGATTGCGACACTCGGTAATGGTATGCTTTCCGTACTTGATTTTCTTTCGGGGTTCATACGATAATGACGGCATTGAATTTTAAAACCGAGGTGTTCGAGGGACCGCTTGACCTCATGCTGACGCTGATTGCAAAGCATAAGCTCAATATAACCGACATTAGGATTTCTGTGCTGCTGGAGCAGTTTCTGCTCTACCTCGACGCAATGAGGGAAGCGGATATCGAAGTAGCGGGCGAGTTCTTGGCGATGGCGGCGCGTCTTATATACATGAAAAGCGCGGCACTGCTGCCAAAACACGAGCTCGAGGAGCTTAAAAAGGAACTGCGTCACTCGCTCGAGGAATATGCGAGATATAAGAAAGCCGCGTCAAGGTTCGCAGAATTGTACGGGGGAGATAATATTTTCGTCCGAAAACCGGACGAGCTGCCTGTAGATAACGAGTACCGCGGGATTCACAGCGCGGATGAGCTGCTCGGAGCACTTTCGGAAATCATTGGCAGAGAGAAAGCGGCGGCAATGCCGCTGCCCGCAATATCGGTGACAGCACATAAATATGTCAGCGTCTTCTCAAAAATCATGTTTATTCTAAAGCAAATACGGCGCGGCGGCGAATACAGGCTTGCTGAGTTTTACAGGGGGCAGACGCGCACAGAAAAAGTCGCGGTGTTTCTCGCGCTGCTGGAGCTGTCGGCTTACGGGCGGGTGAAATTTTCGGATGACGGGGAAGTTGTGGAGGTAATCGGCAAAGGCTGAAAATTATACTGCTTAACGGGCAAAATTCTCAGCATTTTGCCAACACGCCTACGGCGTGTTGCGGCGTAAACGCCGCCCGTTACTACGTGCATACCGCTTTATTTTCGGGCTTTGCCCGAACGGCGAACTTTGTTCGCCGGGCATAAATGCGATGAGCATTTATGCCCTCAAGCGGTATAATGCAACTAAAGCGGAAAACGGTGTTTTCGTTTTTTGTTGGCTCAGAAAGGACATGTTGAAATAATGGAACTGCAGGAAGGCATCGCCATAACCGAAGCAATACTTTTCGCGGCAGGCGAGCCGGTCAGCGTGGACAGGCTTTCCGAAGCCGCCGGAATCGACTCCGAAACCGTGTCGAAGTTAATCGGTCAGCTTGAGCGTAAATATAATGTTTCCGACAGCGGGCTGCGGATTATCCGGCTTGAGGACAGCTATCAGATTATCACCCGTGCGGAGTACGCGCCTTTTATAAAGACTGCGCTTGAAATAAAACGGCACGCGCCGCTTTCGCAGGCTGCACTCGAGGTTTTGGCGGTGATTGCATATAACCAGCCCGTGACTAAAGCCTATGTCGAGCAGGTTCGCGGAGTAGACAGCAACAGCGTGGTAAACACGCTCGCGGAGCGCGGATTAATCGAGGAGGCAGGGCGCTTGGATTTGCCGGGAAAACCTGTGACTTACAGGACAACGCAGGCGTTCCTGCGCTCATTCGGCTTAAATGAAATCGGACAGCTTCCGCCTTTCCCCGACCAGGAGGGGCAGATGCGGCTTGACGGCTTATATGAAGAACACGAACAGCAAGAGGAGCCGGAAATATGACTGCTTTAATCATAACAGGCGCAGTCGTTCTTTTAATCACGGTTTTCCTTTCGCTGCCTATCGTTTTTGTGATTGACTACGAAAAAGAAGCGGAAATAAAAATGCGTCTGCTGTTCTTTAATCTGTTCAAGGAGAAAGAGCCTAAAAAGCTTAAAAAGCGTAAAATAAAACACCGTAAACCCAAAAAATCCACAGCTCCCCCGCAAGCAGCGCGGCAAACGAACCTCGCTCCCAAGAAAGAAAAAAGCGTCGTAAAAAATATACCCGACTTAGATATAAGCATGCTTAAAATGCTGGTCGGCAGCATGGCTCACCCGATTAAGAGGCTGATAAAGAAAATAAAAGTCACGGAGCTTAATATAGACAGCGTCGTCGGCGGTTCCGACGCTGCGAAAGCCGCGATTAATTACGGGCTGCAAAACGCCGCAGTTTACTCGGGCGTTGTATGGCTGGATTCGATTACAAACGTGAAGGTCGAGCGAATCAATATACAGGCAGATTTTTGCAGGGAGGAATCGGAATTTGCGCTGCACTGCAAGGTCAAAATAAAATCCGGCACGGTACTTGTCTGTCTGCTCGCTTTTATGCTTAAGATGGCGAGCCTGAACAGCGGCGGAAAGCACAGACCGAAGCGGCAAACAGCGTATAAAAGCGGCGGTATCGGCAAAACAATCAGAATTGTGATAGACTGATGGATAATTAACAATGCAAAATTAAAATATAATTAAAAACTGAGCAATTAACTGATACTGAATCGGGGAAAGCGATTATTTCAATTAGCAATCGTAAAGAAAGGACTATACTGAAATGGCGGATAATTTAAAGGGGTTACTCAGTTCATCAATGGAGAAAATACGCGACTTGGTCGACGTTAACGCGATTATCGGCGACCCGATAACATCACCCGACGGGACGCTCATCATCCCGATTTCAAAGGTGACGTTCGGGTTTGTTTCGGGCGGCTCGGACATTCCGGCGAAATCGACAAACGATGTTTTTGCGGGCGGCGCGGGCGCAGGTGTGACGATAAAACCGCAGGCGTTCATCGTAATCAAAACCGACGGCGATGTAAAGCTGCTTGAAGTAGGTGCGGACAACGGCTTCATCGACGGGCTGATTACCGGCGTGCCCGACCTTATTAACAAGGTTAAGGATATTTTCGGCAAGAATAAAGAAGAAGAGTAATAAAAGTGTACAAGCAAGTCATAATTATTGGTAATACACCGAAAGGACTGACCTGCTTTGAAAAAAATTGTTATACCTTTACTTGTTTTTACATTAGTTTTCTTAAATCTGTCTGCGGTTCGCCCTATACCGGCAGCGGCGGCTCCGCCGCCCCCGCTTGAAATCTCCGCCCGCTCTGCAATCTTAATAAACGCGGATACGGGCGCTGTTGTTTTCGAGAAGAATTCGCTTGAGCGCCGCGCAATGGCGAGCACTACGAAAATTATGTCTGCGCTGCTCACGCTTGAAGCCGGCAACCTTGACCGGCAGTTCACCGTGGACAGCATGGCAATCCGTATCGAGGGCTCAACGATGGGGCTCCGGGAGGGTGATATAGTCACGAGGCGCGCGCTTTGCGCGGGTATGCTTTTGCCCTCGGGCAACGACGCGTCGCAGGCGGCGGCGGTGAGTGTTTCGGGGAGCATACCGGAATTCGTGAAGCTCATGAACGAGCGGGCACAGGAGCTCGGGCTTCGTGACACGCGCTTTGCGAATCCCTCGGGGCTTGACGCGGACGGGCACTATTCCACAGCCTACGACCTTGCGCTGCTCACGATGTTCGCGATGGGCGACGAGGAGTTCGCCCGTATGACCGCCCAGCAGGCTATGCGCGTGGAATTCGGCAACCCGCCGTTCGGGCGGTGGCTTAATAATAACAACAAACTGCTTCATATGTATGAGGGAGCGGTAGGCACTAAAACAGGCTTTACCGACAACGCGAGGCGCTGCCTTGTTTCAACTGCAATCCGCGACGGCGTTACACTCATCGCCGTTACGCTCAACGCCCACGACGACTGGAACGACCATATGAAGATGTTCAATTACGGCTTCTCGGTGGTGAAAAACCAGCCTGTAGACTATGATTTGTCGGACTTTTATGTGAATATTGCGGGCGGCGGAAAGGAACGTGCGGCGGTCAGGCTTGCAGAAATTCCCACGCTTGCGCTGAGCGATGCGGAAATGCGGCTCGTTGAAATAAAAGCGGTTATCATTCCTTTTATTTATGCGGGCTTTGGAGCGGGCGAGCAGGTGGGGCTGCTGGAGTTTTATTACAACGGGCGGCTGCTCAAGGCAGTGCCTTTGGTTACAGCAGAGGCTTGCGAGTCACCTGCGGAAAGATTAACGTTTACGGCAGGGCTTGTGCAGTTCTGGAGGAGAAGTTTGTTTTAGATTGTTTGTGTAATGAGAGGTTCAAATATGTATTTATACCATTATTACGAAAGAGGAAGAACGCCTTTCTTAAGTTTGTCCGATTTATCTGACGAAGAAGCGTTGACGCTGCACAAGACATTTGAAATCGAGGGTAATATTTTTAATAAGCGTAATGCAGACGGCAAATATATGTTTTATCGAAGAATAGTCGAAGAACAGTTATATTCTGCATTTGTTGCAAAGGGTGGTAAGCCGCAGAAGAAAACACCGTTTTACATGGTGCTGGGCGAATGTGATTTTTGTAAATCATGGTTTATTGAAAGCGAAGTTATAAAAATACCGCTTGAAGAATTTGATAAGAATACTGTTTCATTTACTTACGGCGATTCATTTCCTACATTCGACCCGACAACCGGTGAAACACAAGAATATAGGCAAAATGTTTATACCTATAATGAAATTTGGGATATTATAAATAAGTACGGTATGCCGCAAGAAAAACCATGTGATTACGATGTACCATATTTCCATGTACATTATGTAGAGGCTCAAGTATGGAGTGATGAAGTGATAAATAACTTCCGATTATAAGCATTTTACTAAAAAGAAAGAAAAAATAATGGAAAAAGAAAGACTTCAAAAATTAATAGCCGAAAGCGGGCATTGTTCCCGCCGCGCCGCCGAGGAGCTGATTAAGTCGGGCGCGGTCAAGGTCAACGGGCGCAGCGTAACTCTCGGCGATAAGGCAACCAAAAACGACCTGATTACTGTTAATAACAAGAAGCTGGATTTCTCGCAGAGCAAGCGTTATATCAAGCTTTACAAGCCGCGCGGCTACACGACCTCCATGTCCGACAGCCACGGCAAGAAGCTGATAACCGAGCTGCTTAAAGGTATAAATGAGCGGGTTTACCCCGCGGGACGGCTCGACAGGGATTCCGAGGGGCTGCTGCTGCTTTCCAACGACGGCGATTTCACTAACATGATTACCCACCCGAGCGGAAAAATCAAAAAGAAATACCGCGTAACCATTGCGTCAATCGTTTCGGAGGATATAATTTCGCGGCTTTCGTCAGGTGTAAACATAGGTGAAGACGGCGAGCGGGAGTTAACCGCGCCATGCGAGGTTCATGTACTAAAACACGATAAAACCGAGACGGAGAGCGGCACACGTCATAGAACCGTGCTCGAGTTCACAATAACGGAGGGCAAAAATCGGCAAATCCGCAGAATGTGCAAGGCTGTGGGGCTCGATGTTTCACGGCTGAAGCGGACAAGCGTGGGCGGAGTGAAGCTCGGCATGCTTAAACCGGGCGAGCACGCGGATTTAAACGAGAAAGAATTGAAGCTGCTCGGGGCAGGAAGAAAATAAGTTTAAATAAAAATTGCTAAATCGAGAAAACAATGTTTTCATATCGTATTAGTAAAGAAAGGACTTGTTGAAAATATGGACGCTAATTCGCTTCTTGAGCGGCTTTTCGACGAAGGCAGTTTCCGTGAGCTTCAAAAACATGCCGAATCCGGCGTAATCGCGGGATTCGGTAAAATCACGGATTTTAAAGTATACGCTTATGTACAGAATATCGGCGTTAAAAGCGGCGCGGTGAATAAAAACACAGCTGCTAAGATGAAAAAGATTTATTCCGACGCCGTGAAATTCGGCGCGCCTTTGGTTGCGGTTTTCGATTCAAAAGGCGGCGAAATCGGCGAGGGAATAGAGCTTGCCTGCGCTTACGGTGAAATAATCGCGGACTGTGCGCGGCTTTCCGGTGTTGTGCCGCTTATTTCGGTGGTTACGGGGCAGTGCGGGGGGCTGAACGCCGCGCTCTGCCGCATGTCGGATTTTGTAATAGCAACTGAGGAAGCGGAAATTTTCTTTACGCCGCCGTTTTTGGGCGGCGAGAAAGAAACTGCAGACATCACGGTCAAAACCGCTGAGGAAGCGATTTTAAAAACACGGGACTTGCTCTCGCTTCTGCCGCCAAACAACCTTGAAATGCCGTTCTGCCCGAGCATAGAGCAGAAAATCGAACTCAGTACAGTAACTTCATTTGAAACACCGGATAATACCACGGTTGGTTTCGTCAAACTCGAAGATAAACTTCGCGCAGACAACGCCGAGAGAATTATCCGTTTCGTCAGCTTTTGCGATGCTTTCACGATTCCTGTTGTTACCGTAATCGACAGCGAGGGCTTTGAGGCGGGCGTAAATTCCCATGTTCCGGCGCGTCTTGCGAAGGTTTATGCGGGCGCAACCACCCCGAAAATCACGCTCATTACAAGAAGAGCGGCAGGCGCGGCGTTTATACTCGCAGGCGGCTTGAACAGCGATTTCGTGCTCGCCTTTAAGAATGCGGTGATTTCTCCCGTTGCGGTTAAAACTGCCGCTGCTTTCCTTGAAACGCCCGAAGCTGATTACATTAAGGAATATGCAAGCGTGCAAAATGCACTTAAAAGAGGTTATATCGACATAGTGATTGCGCCGGAGGAAGAAAGGGCTGCGCTTATAACCGCACTCGAGGCCGTCCGCGACAAGCGCGTGGTTTCAATCCCGAAAAAGAAAGGAACGTTAATATGAAAAGGTACAGCGTTACAGTAAACGGCTCTGTTTATGATGTTGTGGTGGAAGAAGAGGACGCGCTGCCGGTTTCTGCGGAGCAGAAACCGGCAGCGGCTGAGGCCGCTGCGGCAGCAAATGCTGCCCCGGCGCGCCGGGGCGACATCAAAATTGAATCCCCCATGCCCGGAACTATAATTGATGTTAAGGTGAAAGCCGGCGATGAAGTGCAGAAAAATACAGTTATAGCCCTGCTCGAAGCAATGAAAATGGAGAACGACATAGTCGCGGCAACCGACGGCAGAATAGCCGGCGTGAACGTGAAAAAAGGCGATTCGGTCAATACGGGCACGATTATTGCAACCATGACGGGAGTATAAAGCTTGAAAACAAAACAATTAAATCGGGGAAAACGAAACTTTTCATTTCTCGTTAGTGCAGAAAGGACATGGTGAAAATGAAAAAGATAAAAATAACCGACGTCACTCTGCGCGACGCGCACCAGTCACTCATCGCAACGCGCATGACGCTCGATGAGATGATGCCTGTGCTGCCGCTGCTTGACAAAGCCGGCTTCCACTCGCTTGAGTGCTGGGGCGGTGCGACTTTCGACGCGTGCCTGCGTTTCCTCGACGAAGACCCGTGGGAGCGGCTGCGAATCTTAAAGCGCGAAATGCCGAAAACCCCGCTCCAAATGCTATTTCGCGGGCAGAATATGCTTGGCTACAGGCATTATGCGGACGACGTACTCGAGTATTTTGTGCAAAAATGCGTCAGTAACGGCATAAATATTATCCGTATTTTCGACGCGCTCAATGACATCCGCAACATGACAACCTCTATCAAGGCTGCAAAAAAAGAAGGCGCGCACTTCCAGGCGTGCATTTCATATACGCTCAGTCCCGTTCACAACGCAGAAAAGTTCGTGGAGTTTGCAAAATCCCTCGAAGGCGAGGGCGCAGACAGCATCTGCATCAAAGACATGGCGGGTCTCTTGAAGCCTTATGCGACCTTTGAGCTTGTTAAAGCACTCAAAAACGCAGTCACAATCCCTATTCAGGTGCACTCACACTACACTTCGGGCATGGCGTCGATGTCGTACTTGAAAGCAATTGAAGCGGGCGCGGACGCGGTTGACACGGCGATGTCGCCGCTCGCGATGGGAACGAGCCATATGGCGACCGAAACGCTCGTAGCCTCGCTTCAGGGAACAGAATACGACACAGGCTTAAACCTTGCCGCTCTTACGGAAATCCGCGATTATTTCGGGACTTTACGAGAAAAATATATTGCGAGCGGTCTGCTCGACCCGAAAGTTATGGGCGTGGACGCCGATACCTTATTATATCAGGTGCCCGGCGGCATGCTGTCGAATCTTGTTTCACAGCTTAAACAGGCTGGAAAAGCGGACAAGCTTGGGGAAGTACTGAAAGAAATCCCGCGGGTGCGTGAAGAAGCGGGTTATCCGCCGCTTGTAACGCCGACCTCGCAGATTGTGGGAACGCAGGCAGTGTTCAACGTAATCAGCGGCGAGCGTTACAAGACAGTCACAAAAGAGTTTAAAGGGATTATCAAGGGCGAATACGGCAGAACTCCCGAGAGCATCTGCCCTGAATTCCGTAAAAAAATCATCGGCAGCGAAGAGCAGATAGACTGCCGCCCCGCTGATTTAATCGCGCCTGAGCTCGAAAAACTCAGAAGTGAAGCGGCTAAATGGTTGCAGCAGGACGAGGATGTGCTTAGCTATGCGATGTTCGGGCAGGTTGCGGAAAAGTTTTTTGAGCGTCGTCGGGATAAGCAAAACGGCATAGACTATATTAATAAAGACATAAAAAACAAAGTTTTGACTGTTTTGTAGAATTTTTAAACAATTGTACGCACAATTTATTGTATAGATTTTACAAATAGCTCGTATAATATTTATAGTTATTGAACGAAATAAGAGAATATTTATCGGTTTGACAAGAAAATAAAAAAACCCTGTTGACTTAATTCGGGATTCAATATATACTATATAGAGTGATAATTTCAAGTGGAGGTATATAGATATGCTCGTGAAAGAAGTTGTTGTAAAGAATCAGGTGGGTCTGCATGCGAGGCCGGCTACCTTTTTTATTCAGAAAGCCAACGAGTATAAATCCTCGATTTGGGTAGAGAAAGAGGGACGCAGAGTTAACGCCAAGAGCTTGCTGGGCGTTTTATCGCTCGGGATTGTCGGCGACACTACGATTAGGGTGCTTGCTGACGGTGCGGACGAGCAGCTCGCCGTCGACGGTTTGGTGAAACTCGTGGAAAGCGGATTCGCAGAATAATTTTTATATACGTAGCTTGAAACCGTCTGCGTTATGCAGGCGGTTTTTTATGCCTGTAACAGTATCTGATTAATCGGGAAAACGATGTTGTCATATTGCTTCAGTTATAAAAGACTTATCGTAAATATGCATATTTATACAAATTGCACAAACAATAGAAAAAACAAGCTCCAATTTTCTATGCATAAATTTTATAAAGGCTATTGCAATCGTTTATAGTTTGTGATACAATTATTTTTGCGCGTTGCTATTTTGTATTATGAAACACACGGCAACGTGTAGCTGAAAAACACATCGGTCTATTTCTTGCGAAAGGAGAACCAACTTGGCAGTTAAGGAAAAAGTAAGGATAAAAGTCAAGGGATATGAGCACGGTTTAGTCGATTCTGCCTCCTCTAAGATAGTGGAAACGGCAAAACGTACCGGAAGCCGCGTTGCGGGGCCCGTTCCGCTCCCGACAGATATGGAAAAAATCACTGTTCTGCGCGCTGTCCATAAGTACAAGGACGCAAGAGAACAGTTCGAGATGAGAACTCATAAGCGCCTTATTGACGTTATCCGTCCTACCAACAAGACAGTGGAAGCGCTTCAGAATTTAGAGCTTCCGGCCGGCGTGGAAATTTCAATGGAATTCTAAGGTTTACCTTATTATTGTAAATTTCGTACTGTTGGTCATGTTGCCGAATTTGGCAACCAATAACCTTTAAGACAGGAGGAACCTTTAATGAAAAAGGGTTTAATCGGAAAGAAAATCGGCATGACACAGATTTTCTCCGAGGCGGGGAAAGTTATCCCCGTAACGGTAGTGGAAGCAGGGCCATGCGTCGTAGTGCAGGCGAAGACCGGCGAGAACGACGGCTACACAGCTTTACAGCTCGGGTTCGGCGATGTTTCGCCAAAAGGCGTAAACAAGCCCAGACAAGGGCACTTTAAGAAAAACGACCTGCCTTTCAAGAGATATTTGAGAGAGTTCAAACTTGAAAACGCAGAACATAACGTGGGTGACATACTCAAAGCCGACGTTTTCGCAGAGGGCGACGTAATCGACGTCTGCGGAATCAGCAAGGGCAAAGGCTTTCAGGGCTCTATTAAACGTCACCATAACTCAAGAGGACGCGAAAGCCACGGCGGCGGCCCCACACACAGGCACGCGGGCTCAATGGGCGCGAACTCAAGCCCGTCGAGGATTTTCAAAGGCAAGAAGCTGCCCGGGCACATGGGCGCAGAGCGCGTAACCGTGCAGAATCTTACGGTAGTCAAGGTTGACGCGGAGAACAACTTAATTGCAATCAGAGGTGCAATCCCCGGCCCTAAAGGCGGAGTAGTGTACATCACTGATGCTGTTAAGGCGTAAAGGGAGGAAGATAAAATGGCACAGGTATCTGTTTATGATATGAACGGCAACGAGGTTTCCACCCTTGAGCTTAATAAAGAGGTATTCGGCATAGAGCCGAACGCGTCGATTATGCATGCGGCAGTGGTAAATTATCTCGCGAATCAGCGCCAGGGAACGCAGTCCACACTTACAAGGTCTGAGGTTCGCGGCGGCGGCAAGAAGCCGTGGAGGCAAAAAGGAACAGGCAGAGCAAGACACGGCTCGACCAGAAGCCCGCAGTGGAGAACAGGCGGCGTGGCGTTCGCGCCGAAGCCGAGAAGTTACAGATTTACTCTTAATAAGAAAGTGCGGCGCATAGCGATGAAGTCCGCGCTGTCATCAAAAGTCCTCGGAGGAGAAATGATGGTTCTCGACAGCCTTAAAATTGACGAGTACAAAACCAAAACTATGATTAAACTTATGAGCGCGCTGGGCGTCGAGAAAAAAGCTCTGCTGGTACTCGACAGCGTTGACGACAAGGTAATCCGCAGTGCGAGTAATATCCCGGGCATAAAGACGACGCAGGTGAATACCCTGAACGTTTACGATATCTTGAATTATGATAAGTTCATCGTCGTAAAAGACGCCGTCTCGAAGATTGAGGAGGTGTACGCATAATGACCGCACCAAACAGAACACCACAGGATATAATTATAAAGCCGGTAATCACCGAGCGCGCAATGGATAATCTGCAAAGTCGTAAATACACGTTCCGCGTTATGAAGGACGCCAATAAAATTGAAATCGCGAAAGCAGTTGAATCGCTTTTCGGCGGCGTTAAGGTTGACAAGGTGAACACCATGAACGTCAGAGGCAAAAAAAGACGTCAGGGCAGAACCGAGGGCTACACAGCGGCTTGGAAAAAAGCAATCATAACGCTTAAACAGGACTCGAAAACAATCGAATTCTTCGACGGTATGGTGTGACGAACAATTGACGATTGACAATTGACGATGTACAATTGTTAAAACTGAACAATTAACCGAAACTGAATCGGGGAAAACGATGTTGAACAGGAGCACTTGAAAACAATCGAATTCTTCGATGATATGGTGTGACGAACAATTGACAATTGACAATTGACAATGTACAATTGTTAAAACTGAACAATTAACCGAAACTGAATCGGGGAAAACGATGCTGAACAGGAGCACTTGTTAAGAAAGGACTATATTTAAATGGCTATTAAACTTTATAAACCCACTACGCCTGGCCGTCGCGGCATGTCAGTGGTGGATTACAGCGGTCTTTCCAAGGTCGAGCCGGAAAAAAGCCTGCTGCAGACGCTTAAAAAGCACGCAGGACGCAACAGCTACGGCAGGATTACCGTCCGCCATAAGGGCGGCGGAAACCGCGTAAAATACAGAATCATCGACTTCAAGAGGAATAAGCTCGGCATGAACGCCGAGGTTAAAACTCTCGAATACGACCCCAACCGTACCGCGTTTATCGCGCTTATCGAGTACGAAGACGGCATGAAGAATTATATTTTAGCTCCTGATAAAATGCAGGTCGGCGATGTTATCCGCGCAGGAAAAGACGCGGACATCAAGCCCGGGAACGCGCTTGCACTCAGCGATATGCCTTTAGGTACCGTTATTCATGCGATTGAGCTTTACCCCGGAAAGGGCGCGCAGCTTGTGCGCAGCGCGGGCGGCTCAGCTCAGCTTATGGCGAAAGAGGGCAAGTACGCGCTTATCCGTCTGCCAAGCGGCGAATTACGTAACGTGTCGCTGAAATGCATGGCGACAATCGGCGCAGTGTCAAACCCCGACCATTCCAACATCAATCTCGGCAAAGCAGGCAGAGTGCGCCATATGGGCAAGAGACCTACAGTGCGCGGCTCGGTTATGAACCCCTGCGACCACCCGCACGGCGGAGGCGAGGGCAAATCGCCCATCGGACGTCCGAGTCCCGTGACTCCCTGGGGTAAGCCGACGCTCGGCTACAAAACCCGTTCAAGAAAAAAGGCGAGCAATAAGTTTATTGTAAAACGCAGAGATAAGAAATAATCAAAAATAATTAATAATTGTGTTAAAATACTTTCATTTTAAAACACGAAAGGAATAAACCAATGAGCAGAAGCATTAAGAAGGGCCCTTATGTAGAAGCGTCCCTTATGAAAAAAGTTGAAACCATGAACGCCGCGAGCGAAAAGAAAGTCATCAAGACCTGGAGCCGCGCAAGTACCATCTTCCCCGATTTTGTGGGGCATACTTTCGCAGTGCATGACGGACGCAAGCACGTTCCCGTCTACGTTACGGAAGATATGGTAGGACATAAATTAGGCGAATTCGCTCCCACGCGTACCTACAGAGGTCACGCCGGAAGCAAGACGACCAAGAAGTAGCGGCGAAAGCATTTGTTAAAAACTGAGCAAGTAACCGAAACTGAATCGCGGAAACGATTATTTCAATGGCAGCAAAAAGACAAATCGTAATAAAATAGCAATTGTTAAAAACTGAGCAATCAACCGATACCAAATCGGGGAAAACGATTATTTCAATTAGCAATCGTAAAGAAAGGACTATATTGAAAACATGGAAGCAAGAGCTGAACTTAAACACGTCCGTATTTCTCCGCGAAAGGTCGGAATCGTGCTTGATTTAATCAGAAATAAACCCTGCGACGTAGCTATGGCAACGCTGAAGCTGACGCCGAAGTCCGCGAGCGAGCCGCTTCAGAAGCTACTGAAGTCCGCCATGGCAAACGCAGAAAACAACCACATGATGGACTTATCCTCATGCTTTGTTGCCGAAGCTTTCTGCGGAGCGGGAATAACTATGAAGCGTATACGCCCCAAGGACCACGGCCGCGCTCACCGCATACTCAAGCGCACGTCAAATATAACTTTGGTTGTCAGAGAAAAGGAGTAAAAAACTTGAAAATGATAACTCATGTTAGAATAAATGATTCTTTGGGGCTCTTTGATGCCGGAAAGGGATGGTTATAAAATGGGACAAAAAGTTAATCCGCACGGACTGAGAGTCGGGATTATTAAGGATTGGGATTCGCGCTGGTTTGTTAGCAAATCTGTATTCGGCGAAACTTTGGTTGAGGATTACAGAATCCGCGAGTATTTTGCGGCTAAAACATACCGCACCGACAAGTCGCCCGTTCCTATGAAGCCGGGGATTTCCCTTGTTGAAATAGAGCGCGACGCAACCAAGGTAAAGGTGTTTATCCACACCGCGAAGCCGGGCATCTTAATCGGCTCCAAAGGCTCGGGAATCGAAATAATGAAAAGAGACCTCGAGAAAATCACAAAAGGCAAACCCGTAAACTTAAATATAATCGAAGTCCGCGACCTGGACCTTAACGCACAGCTCGTCGCGGAGGCAATAGCGCAGCAGCTTGAGGCGCGCGTGTCGTTCAGACGTGCGATGAAGCAGGTAATCGGCAGAACCATGAGAGCCGGCGCGAAGGGTATTAAAACCGCAGTTTCCGGACGTCTCGGCGGCGCGGAAATCGCACGTGCGGAAAGTTACAAGGAAGGTACGATTCCGCTGCAGACGCTGCGCGCGGACATCGACTACGGCACGGCAAGAGCAAACACCACTTACGGCGTAATCGGCGTAAAAGTGTGGATATACAAGGGCGAGGTTCTCAAGGGTGAAGTCGGCGCGGCTAAGAAAAGGCTCGAATCCATGAAGCGCGAGCCCCGCGATAACAGAAAGCCCAGAGGTGAGAAGCGCTTTGACGGCAGAAGCAACGACCGCTTCAGAGGCGACCGCCCCGGAAACCGTGAAAACAGAGTGAGAGACGGTGGAAACGCACCGCAGGACAGAACCGCGTTCCGCGCGGACAGGGGTCACGCAAGACCGCAGACCACCGCAGGAGCTCCCGCTCCCGCACCTGCCGTTGCACCTAAAAATGAGGGAGGTAACGAATAATGCTGCTTCCGAAAAGAGTTAAATACAGACGTCAGCACAGAGGGCGCATGAAAGGCATTGCAACCCGCGGAAACACCGTTTCCAACGGCGATTTCGGTTTACAGGCAACCGAGCCTTCATGGATAACCTCGAATCAGATAGAAGCTGCGCGTATCGCAATGACGCGTTATATCAAGAGAGGCGGTCAGGTTTGGATTAAAATTTTCCCTGACAAGCCTGTTACGCAGAAACCCGCTGAAACCCGCATGGGTTCCGGCAAGGGCTCGCCCGAATACTGGGTGGCGGTTGTGAAGCCGGGCAGAGTTATGTTTGAAATCGCGGGTGTTTCGGAGGAAATCGCACGTGAAGCCATGAGGCTCGCAGCGCATAAGCTTCCGGTGAAATGCAAGTTTATCAGAAAGGCAGAGGAGGTTCCGGGTAATGAAATTAGCGAAGGAAATGCGTGATTTGTCCGAGCTTGAGCTTAATGAAAAAGTTACAGACCTTAAACAAGAGCTTTTCAATCTGCGCTTTCAGCACGCGGTGAACCAACTTGAAAACCCGCAGAGAATAAGAGCAGTAAAGAAGCAAATCGCAGTCATAAAAACAATACAGCGCGAACGCGAGCTTGCCTCGCAAAGCGTAGCCGCTAAAGCGGCGGCGAATTAGGGGGAGGCAAAATGAGCGAGAGAAATTTACGCAAGACAAGAGTCGGAGTTGTTACGAGCGACAAGATGGATAAAAGTATCGTAATCGCCATTAAGGACAACATTCGTCACCCCTTGTACAAGAAAATAATCAAGCGCACTATTAAGCTAAAGGCTCATGACGAGAAAAACGAGTGCGGCGTGGGCGATAAGGTTGAGGTTATGGAAACCCGCCCAATTTCTAAAAATAAGCACTGGCGTTTAGTCAAAATCTTAGAAAAAGCAAAATAATCGGGAAAATTTCGCAGCACTTGTGCCGGAACTGTGCAATTCGCATTACGGAACCGGGGAAAACGAAGCTTTCCGACTCGCAATCGTTATGATTTGAAGCACTTGTGCCGGAACTGTGCAATTCGCATTACGGAATTGGGGAAAACGAAGCTTTCCGACTCGCAATCGTTATGAAAGGACTATATTGAAAATATGATACAGATGCAATCACGTCTTAAAATCGCCGACAATACAGGCGCAAAAGAGATTCAATGTATAAGAGTGCTGGGAGGAACCCGCCGCAGATACGCTAATATCGGCGATGTAATCGTGGCCTCGGTCAAGAAAGCAGCTCCAGGCGGAACCGCCAAAAAAGGCGAGGTTGTGCGTTGCGTAATCGTGCGTTCTAAAACAGGCGTAAGACGCGGCGACGGCACTTATATCCGCTTTGACGAAAATGCAGCGGTTATAATAAAGGAAGATAAGAACCCGAGAGGAACCCGCATATTCGGGCCGGTGGCAAGAGAGTTGCGCGATAAGGAATACATTAAGATTCTGTCGCTCGCACCGGAAGTGCTGTAGAATTTACAACCAACAATGCAAAACCGGTAAAACGCTGTTTTAAAACGCACTTGTTCAGAAAGGACATGGATAAAAATGAATACATTGCACGTTAAAAAAGGCGACGAGGTAATGGTAATATCCGGCCGCGATAAGGGTAAAAAAGGCAAAGTACTGGAAGTCAGCCCTAAGGAAGGCAAGATTATCGTTGAAGACCGCAACATCGTCACCAAGCACGTAAAACCTAAGAAGCAGGGTCAGCTCGGCGGCATAGTCAAGGCTGAGGGCGCGCTCTACGCCTGCAAGGTAATGCCTGTCTGCCCGAAATGCGACAAGCCTACCCGCGTGGGCAAGGAAGTAAAAAAAGATAAAAAAATCAGAATCTGCAAAAAATGCGGAGCTGAACTGTAAGCTATCCATAAAAAGTGGGGTTGTACGATAAAGGATTTTCGTGCGCCTACAGCAAGGAGTAACTCAAAATGGCAAGAATGAAAACCTATTACAGGGAAACCGTGGTTCCGGCTCTTTTCAAGAAATTCGGCTACAAGAGCGTGATGCAGGTACCGAAAATTGATAAAATAGTCGTGAACGTAGCCTCGGGAGCTTGTAAAGACAACCCGAAAATCGTGGACGCCATAACAAGCGACATCAAGAAAATCACAGGCCAGAAGCCGGTAATTTGCAAGGCTAAAAAATCAGTTGCGAATTTTAAGCTTCGCGAGGGTAACATAATCGGACTTAAAGTCACGCTCCGTGATGCGACGATGTACGAATTCTTAGACAGATTCTTCAACGTCGCGCTCCCGAGAGTAAGAGACTTCAGAGGTATCAGCCCCGACGCATTCGACGGCAGAGGCAACTACTCGGTGGGAGTTCGCGAACAGCTAATATTCCCGGAAATCGAGTACGATAAAATCGACGCGGTGCGCGGAATGGACATCAGCTTTGTAACAACAGCCAAAACGGACGAGGAAGCAAGAGAGCTATTAACCCTTATGGGCGCCCCGTTCGCGAAAACGGCACAGTAGGAGAGGAAAGGATAATTCACGATGGCAAAGAAATCGAAAATCGCAAGTCAAAAGCTTGAGCCGAAGTTTTCCACCCGCGGTTACAACAGATGTAAGATATGCGGCAGACCGCACGCGTATTTACGCAAATTCGGTATTTGCAGAATTTGCTTCAGAGAGCTTGCTTACAAAGGGCAGATTCCCGGCGTAAAAAAATCATCTTGGTAATTTAGTGCGTCACTTTGGACGTACTAATAACCGGCAAAAACACAAGGAGGAAGAACAATGCAAATCACCGACACAATTGCAGATATGCTGACGAGAGTTCGCAACGCCAATTCCGCCAAGCATCAATATGTCGATATCCTGGCTTCCAACATGAAGAAGCAAATTGCGCAGATTCTGATGGACGAGGGTTATATTAAAAGTTTTCGTATAATTGAGGATAACAAGCAGGGTATAATCAGAATCACGCTGAAATACACCGAGAACAAGGCGCAGGTAATCCAGGGATTGCGCAGGGTTTCAAAGCCCGGACTCAGAATTTACGCTAACAGCAAGGATATGCCTAAAGTGATGAAGGGGCTCGGTATCGCCATCGTGTCCACATCCAAGGGCATCATGACCGACAAAAAAGCGAGAAGCGAAAATGTCGGCGGCGAAGTCCTCGCGTTTGTATGGTAAGGGGGGTTCACCTTGAAATTAAATCACATGAATCGGGGAAAACGCTGTTTTAAGGCGCAAATAGCTGAGGAAAGGACATAGGGAAAATGTCGAGAATAGGAAGAAAAGTGATACCTGTCCCTGCCGGAGTAGACGTTAAAATTGACGGCAGCACAGTAACAGTAAAAGGTCCCAAAGGGACGCTTTCAAGAACCATACAGCCCGAGATTACAGTCAGGCAGGAGGGTGCGGAAATCTTTGTGGAACGCGATGGCGACGAAAAAATCAGCCGCTCGCTGCACGGACTTTCAAGAACGCTTGTATCTAATATGGTCGTAGGCGTGACCGACGGCTTCACAAAGGAACTCGAAATCAGCGGCGTGGGCTATCGTTGTGCAAAAGAGGGCAGCAAGCTGAACCTCACGGTCGGCTACTCGCATCCGACATTCTTTGAAGACAACGACGACATCAAGCTTGATGCGCCGACACCCAACAAGATTGTAGTTTCCGGAATAGACAAGCAGAAGGTCGGACAATTTGCCGCAGAAGTACGTAAAATCCGCCCCATTGAGCCCTACAAGGGCAAGGGAATCAAATACGCAGGCGAAGTAGTAATCCGTAAGGAAGGCAAAGCCGGCAAGGGTAAAAAATAACGAACAATTGACAATTGACAATGGACAATTGACAATTATAATAACTCTAATAGGGGATTGTTATGATAAAAGCAATTAATAAAAATAAAAATCGTCTTAAAAGGCACAAGCGCGTCCGCGGTAAGATTACCGGTACGGCTGATAGACCGAGGCTCTGCGTTTTCCGCAGTGCAAAAAACATCTATGCGCAGCTAATTGATGATGTTGCGAAAGCAACGCTCGTTTCAGCTTCGACGCAGGAAAAGGACTTCGGTATCGGCGGTAATAAAGAAGCGGCTAAAAAAGTCGGGCTCGCGCTTGCCGAAAGAGCAAAAGCAAAGAGCATAGAAAACGTGGTTTTCGACCGCGCAGGATATCTTTATCACGGAAGAGTCGCCGCTTTGGCGGACGGCGCGCGTGAGGGCGGGCTTAAGTTTTAAGTAATAATTAATAATTTTAATTTAACTTAACTAATGAGCAATTAACTGAAACTGATTCGGGGAAAATGTTGTTTACAGTACAATCCACTTATGAAAGGACTTATTGAAAAAATGTCACTTTTAAATGCAGCTGATTTTGAACTTACCGAAAGAGTGGTAAATATCAAGCGCGTATCTAAAACCGTTAAGGGCGGGCGTGTAATGAAAATTTCCGCACTTGTGGTAGTGGGCGACGGGCAGGGTATAGTAGGCTTCGGAATGGGCAAATCAAACGAAGTTCCCGACGCGATTCGCAAGGGCATCGAGGACGCAAAGAAGAATCTCGTCAGAATAACCATACAGAATTCCACGATTCCGCATGAGGTAATCGGAAAGTACGGCGCGGGCGCGGTTCTCATGAAGCCGGCACCCGAGGGTACGGGAGTTATCGCGGGCGGCGCGGTACGTGCGGTTATGGAAATGGCGGGAGTGCGCAACATACGGACAAAATCCCTGCGTTCCAACAATCCGTGCAACGTTGTGCGCGCGACCGTAGAGGGTTTGCTTTCCGTGCGTAACGCCGAGGAAGTCGCAGCTGTAAGAGGGAAGTCTGTTAAAGAGATATTTACAGCGTAGAAAACACTCGTCAAAACAGAGCGGTTACCAGTGCCGAATCTGGGGAAACGCTGTTATAAAGCGAATTTGTAAAGAAATATTTACAGCGTAGAAAACATTCGTCAAAACTGAGCGATTAATCGGTGCCGAATCGGGGGAAACGCTGTTATAAAGCGAATTTGTAAAGAAATATTTACAGCGTAGAAAACACTCGTCAAAACTGAGTGATTAACCGATACCGAATCGGGGAAAACGCTGTTATAAAGCGAATTTGTCAGGAAAGGACTATTTTAAAATGGCACTTAAAATTAAACTCAAGAAATCGTTAATAGGAAGAAAAGACAGCCATATTGCTACCGCACATTCGCTCGGACTCCGTAAAATCGGTGCGGAAACTACCCAGCCGGACAACGAAGCGACCAGAGGAAAGATTAAGCATATCTCGTATCTCGTGGAGGTAACTGAGTAGAATACTCAAGCTGCCGGGAAAAAGTTGCTTCAAAATGTGCTTGTGAAGAAAGGACTTGATGAAAACATGAAATTACATGAATTATCGCCAAATAAAGGCTCTAATAAGGAAGCCAAGCGCGTAGGGCGCGGGCACGGCTCCGGTCACGGCAAGACAGCCGGCAAGGGTCATAAAGGTCAGTGGGCGCGTTCGGGCGGCGGTGTGAAGCCGGGCTTCGGAGGCGGACAGACTAAGCGCGTCATGCGTATACCTAAACGCGGGTTCAATAATAAATTATTCGCAACCGAATATGCGCTTGTGAACGTGCGTGACCTTGAAAAACGTTTTGAGGCGGGCGCAGTTATCGACCTTGAGGCTATTATATCTTGCGGGCTCATCAAGAAACCGCTCGACGGCATAAAAATCCTCGGAACAGGCGAGCTCACGAAAGCTTTTACAGTTCGTGCGGAGAAGTTTTCGGAAACTGCGAAATCAAAAATCGAAAGTGCAGGCGGCACTGTTGAAGTAATAGAGTAGCAGAGTGAGATGTTTAAAGCCGCCGCTACTGAAACGGGGAAAACGTCGTTCCCGGACTTCACTTGTGAAGAAAGGACTTATATAAAATGTTTCAAGTTTTGAGGAATGCGTGGAAAGTGGACGAATTGCGCAAAAAAATCCTGTATACGGGTCTGATTATACTCGTGTTCAGAATCGGTTGCGCCATATTTGTACCTTTCCTTGATACAGAGGCAGTTCAGGGGATGCTTTCGGGCAGCGAAAACACGCTTCTCGGCTTCATGAACACCATGACGGGCGGCGCGCTGGGCAATGGTACGCTGTTCGCTTTGTCAATCATGCCGTTCATCAACGCCTCTATTATCATGCAGCTTCTTACTGTCGCGATTCCCTTGCTGGAAAGGCTCAGCAAGGAGGGTGACGAGGGCAGAAAAAAAATCAACAAAATCACGAAGTTCCTTGCACTCGGTATAGGAGTATTCCAGGCCGTTGCGTTTTATATCACGCTTAGAAATAACCGCGCTGTTATGTACACCGAGGGCTTTGAGGGCTTCCTCGCAATGGTGACAATCGTCGGATGCTTTACGGCGGGCGCGTCGCTTATTATCTGGCTCGGTGACCAAATTAACGAAAAGGGTATCGGAAACGGTATTTCAATTATACTTTTCTCGGGTATTGTTTCGCGGCTTCCGCTTGACGTTTATAGTCTTATAATGCAAATGCGTGTAACGGATACGGGCGGCGTACAGAATTATGTTCTGATTCCTGTGTACCTTGCGATTTATGTCGCGATGATTGGGTTTGTCGTGCTTATGACCAACGCCGAACGCAGAATCCCCGTACAGTACGCAAAGCGCGTAGTCGGACGCAAGATGTACGGCGGGCAATCCTCGCACATCCCGATTAAAGTTGCGATGGCGGGCGTTATGCCGATTATCTTTGCGATGTCGGTTATGTCGTTGCCGCAGACGGTTTTGTTCTTCTTCGGAATCGATGGCACAAATCCCGAAAGCCCTGCGTTCTGGAATACGTTCCTGCGCTACTTCAACCAAGGCTCATGGATTTATGCGGTAATTTATTTCTTCATGATTATTGGTTTTAACTACTTTTATATCTCGATTCAATACAACCCGATTGAAATCGCGAATAACCTGAAGAAAAACAACGGTGCGATTCCGGGTTACCGTCCGGGCAAGCCCACATCGGACTTCATCTATAACTCACTCTCGAAGATAACTTTAATAGGCGCGATTTTCCTCGGATTTATCGCTATATTCCCGATAGTGTTCTCGAACGTTACGAACATTCACGGAATGGCAATGGGCGGCACAACGATGCTAATCTTAGTAGGTGTTTCTCTCGAAACCGTGCGCTCGCTTGAGGGTCAGATGATGATGCGCCATCATAAGGGTTTCTTGGAATAAACCGATGAACCCGTGCGCTCGCAGAAGCGGCCGGCGGCGCGTATGCGCCCTTTCACGGCGAACTGAACAATGACAGGCAGAAGAAAAGTTTGAAAACAAATAAAACTGACGCGGGGATAACGCTGTTTTCATTCCAATTTTGTGAAGAAAGGACTTAATGAGAATAACTATGAATTTAATCTTTTTAGGTGCTCCCGGCTCGGGAAAAGGCACGCAGGCGGAGCAAGTAAATGTAAAGTATAATCTTCCCGCCGTATCTACCGGGAACATGCTTCGCGAAGCTGTGAAGAACGGTACGGAGGCAGGGCTTAAAGCTAAGGCTTTCATGGACGCGGGCGACCTTGTCCCCGATGAAGTTGTAATCGGCATAATCAAAGACCGTATTGCCCTTGACGACGCGAAAAAGGGCTTCATTCTTGATGGCTTTCCCCGCACTGTCGAGCAGGCGGAAGCGTTAGAGCGCATGGACGTTGCAATTGATAAAGTTATTAATATTCATGTTGATGATGAAAAAATCATCGCCCGCATGTCGGGAAGACGCGTCTGCAGCGACTGCGGTGCTTCTTACCACATCGAGTATAAACCCGTTAAGGCTGAAAACACCTGCGATTTATGCAAAGGCGCGGTTGTGCTGCGCGACGACGATAAACCCGAAACGGTGCTCGCCCGACTTAAAACCTATCACGAGAAGACGGCTCCGCTGATTAGCTTCTATGAAAGCCGCGGGAAGCTGCGCACTGTTGAGGGGCAAGAGGAAATCGCGGACACGACAAAACTGACTTTTGAAGCAATTGATTCATAGACAGCGCGAATCAAGCGTAATCGTCGTTAAAAACGCAGCTGAGCTTCATAAAATACGCAAGGCGAGCGAGCTCTCGGCGAAAGTTTTAAAGCTGGCAGGCGAAAAAGTCGCCGACGGAATGAGCACGTGGGAGCTGAACAGAATTATCGGCGAGTTTCTTCACAGACACGGTGCGAAGCCGTCGTTCCTAAACTACCGCGGATTCAAAGGTAACGCCTGCATTTCTGTAAATCACGAACTAATCCACGGGATTCCGTCTAAAAAAAGAATCCTCAGAAACGGCGATATAGTTTCGGTTGATGTGGGTGCCTTTCTTGACGGCTGGCATGGAGATAACGCGGCGACGTTTAAAGTCGGAACAGTTTCAGAAACAGCCGAAAGGCTGCTGCGGGTTACCGAGGAATGTTTGTATGCGGCTATAAAAGTAGCGCTGCCGGGAAGCAGAATAGGTGATATATCCAGCGCAATCCAAACCTATTGCGAGAGCAGAGGCTTTCATGTAGTCAAGGATTATATAGGGCACGGTATAGGCAGGGATTTGCACGAGGCGCCTGATATTCCGAACTTCGGGAAACCGGGGAAAGGGCCGCGGCTCACGCCGGGAATGACAATATGCATTGAGCCGATGGTGAATCAATCGACCTCGAAGACAAAGCTTTTGAACGATAACTGGACGGTTGTGGAAGCCAACGGGAATTTATGCGCGCACTTCGAGCATACAATAGCAATAACCGAGGGACAGCCGATGATTCTTACAAGACCGGATTAAAATGAAAACAGGAACAATAATAAAAAGCACGTCGGGGCGCGACAAGGGGAGTTTCTACGTTGTGGTCGGTATGGATGGCGAACGACCGATAATCGCGGACGGGCGGCGCAGAAAACTTGAAAAACCCAAAGCAAAAAACCCGAAGCATATATCAAAAACAAACAATACTATAGACACAACTGAACTTACGGATAAGAAACTGCGCGCTTTACTGCATAGCTATAATTTTCCGCAGTTTTAAATAATGTCTGCGAATAAAAGCTTGGCAACACGCTGTTCATAATCGGGGAAAACGCGGTTTTAAATAATGATTATGAAGAAAGGGCTTGAATAAAAGCTTGGCAACACACTGTTCATAATCGGGGAAAACGTAGTTTCAAATAATGATTATGAAGAAAGGGCTTGAATAAAAGCTTGGCAACACGCTGTTCATAATCGGGGAAAACGCAGTTTCAAATAATGCTTATGAAGAAAGGACTTGATGAAATATGGCAAAAGAAGATGTTATAGAAGTCGAGGGTATAATACTTGAAGCTTTGCCGAATGCAACCTTTCAAGTTGAGCTGTCGAACGGGCATAAAATACTCGCTCACGTCAGCGGGAAGCTCCGGATGAATTTTATCCGTATACTGCCGGGGGACAAGGTAACGGTCGAAATGTCACCGTATGACCTGACAAAGGGCAGAATTACATGGAGAGCAAAATAAAGAAGATAAAAAGACTTGATTAAAGTTTAAAAACAACCGACACTGAATCGGGGAAAATGGAGCTGTTCATTCTTCGATAGTGATGAAAAGACTTGGTTAAAGTTTAAAACAACCGACACTGAATCGGGGAAAATGAAGCTGTTCATTCTTCGATAGTGATGAAAGGACTTGGTGAGAATATGAAAGTGAGACCTTCGGTAAAGCCTATGTGCGAAAAGTGCAAGGTAATTAAACGCAACGGCAGGGTAATGGTAATTTGCAAAGAGCCTAAGCACAAGCAGCGTCAGGGTTAAATCATAAGAAAGGAAAAGCAGTTATGGCAAGAATTTCAGGCGTCGATTTGCCTAAGGACAAGCGGATTGAAATCGGGCTGACCTATATTTTCGGCATCGGCAGAAGAACATCGAACGATATTTTGACAGCAGCGGGCGTAAACCCCGATACGCGCACAAAAGACTTAACGGAAGCTGACGAGGCAAAAATCCGCGAGGTTATTGATGCGAGCTACATGGTTGAGGGCGATTTGCGGCGCGAGGTGGCGCTTAACATAAAGCGTCTGGTTGAAATCAACTGTTACCGCGGACAACGTCACCGCAAAGGTTTACCTGTGCGCGGGCAGCGGACAAGAACCAATGCGAGAACACGCAAGGGCCCGCGTAAGACTATTGCAAACAAGAAGAAGTAAAACCGCGTCTGAACAAATATCCCCGCAAACCGGGGAAAACGTTGTTCCGACTCGAATTAGTGCGGAAAGGACTTATTGAAAATATGGCAAAACAACAGAAAGGCGGCAAAAAGCCTGTAGCACGCAGACGGCGCGAACGCAAGAATATAGAGAACGGCTCTGCACATATCCAGTCTACGTTCAACAACACCATCGTTACCATTACGGACTTGCATGGCAATGCACTTTCGTGGGCATCGGCGGGTGGACTGGGCTTCCGCGGCTCGCGCAAATCCACTCCTTATGCGGCGCAGTCAGCGGCGGAAACCGCAGCGAAAGCTGCCATGGAGCACGGACTCAAGACCGTTGAGGTGTACGTAAAGGGGCCGGGCTCGGGACGCGAAGCGGCGATTCGTGCTTTACAGGGCGCGGGGCTTGAAGTACGTATGATTAAAGACGTGACCCCGATTCCTCACAACGGCTGCAGGCCGCCCAAACGCAGACGCGTGTAACGAACAATTGACAATTTCGCAACGCGAACAGAGCGAAGCGGAATTGACAATTAATAATTGGGTTTGTTAGCCCAATGTCGGTGAGATTCCGATAGTAGATTAAGTAACAAACATGGAGGAAAATTAACCAATGGCTATTGACAGAACCCCAATTTCAAAAAGGTGTAAGGCACTGGGACTCAGTCCCGCAATTCTCGGCTACACCCAGAAAAAAGAAACCAAGCGTAACAGAAACACCAACAGCAGAAAAAAAATATCCGAGTACGGACTGCAGCTTAAAGAAAAACAAAAGCTGAAGTTTATCTACGGTGTTTTGGAGAAGCAGTTCCATGGTTATTACGTAATCGCCACCAAAGAAAAAGGCGTATCCGGCGAAAACTTAATCAGACTTCTTGAAACCCGTCTCGATAATGTCGTTTTCAGAATGGGAATGGCTACAACAAGACGCGAAGCCAGACAGCTTGTAGGGCACGGTCACTTTTCCGTGAACGGTAAGCGTGTGGATATACCCTCGTTTAGGATTAAAGCGGGCGATGTTGTGGCACTTAAGGAAAAAAGCAGGAAGAGCCCCAAGTTTGAGCAAATCGCAGACGCAAACCACGGAAGAACGTTTCCTTTGTGGCTTGATGTCAACAAAGAGGCGAAAAGCGCGACAATCGTAAGATTACCGCAGCGCGACGAGCTTGATTTTGAGATTCAAGAACATTTGGTTATAGAATTGTATTCTAAATAATCAAAGTCCCGCATATAATGTAGGTAGCGGGTATTTCAAATTTGCCGTAGTGTTTTTCATTATCTACAGCAATTTTGAATTATTCGCAGGCAGGAGCTGCTCTCAGCTCACCCAACGACAAACGACAACTTGTACTGCAAAAGGAACGGGTTAAAACCTGTTATTAAGATGTTGTGCAAGCTGTAAACTAATTTTTGCATCTCGCTGTTGCGGGAAAGGATTGGTGAGAAAATGCTTGAAAAAATCGAAAAGCCGGAAATAGAAACCGTTAAGCTTAAACCCGACGGAAAATACGGAATGTTCTGTCTTGAACCGCTCGAGCACGGCTACGGAAACACTCTTGGAAACAGTCTTAGACGCGTGCTGCTTTCGTCCTTGCCGGGCGTGGCGGTTACGTCCGTGAAAATTGACGGTATCCAACACGAATTTTCTACAATCACAGGCATAAAAGAAGACGTAACGGAAATCATCCTCAACGTTAAAGGGCTGATTGCCAAGATGTACGGCGACGCGCCGAAGACAGTCTACATCGAAGCCGAAGGCGAGTGTACAGTAACTGCTGCCGACATCAAGACCGACAGTGAAATCGAAATACTCGACCCCGGTATGCACATCGCGACTCTCTCGGCGGGCGCAAAGCTCTACATGGAAATGACTTTCGACAGAGGGCGCGGGTACGTAAGCGCAGAGAAGAATAAAGCAATCTTCTCGCCTATGCCGATTGGCGTAATCGCTGTTGACAGCATCTATACCCCCGTTATGAGGGTAAACTATTCGGTAGAGAGCACGCGCGTCGGGCAGCGCACCGACTACGACAAGCTCACGATTGAAGTCTGGACTGACGGAACAATCTCCGCAAAGGAAGCTGTGTCTTACGCTGCGAAAGTACTAAACGAGCATCTTGCGCTGTTCGTAGACTTATCGGACGAGCCCGCTCAGCCGGAGCTGATGGTGGAAAAAGACGACAAGAGCAAGGACAAGATTCTTGAAATGACTATAGAAGACTTGGATTTGTCTGTGCGTTCTTTCAACTGTCTCAAGCGCGCGGGAATCAACAACGTCGACGACCTCATCAACAAGAGCCAGGAAGATATGATGAAGGTTCGCAACTTAGGTAAGAAGTCGTTTGAGGAAGTGCGGGCAAAACTAATTTCACTCGGATTTGACCTTGCAACCAGCGAGGATATTTAAGAAACTTAAGCTTGAAACAAAGCATGGTTGTATAGGGAAAACGCCCTGTTCATGACGTGCTTGTGAGGAAAGGCAAAACTTGAAACGGAGCATGGCTGAATCGGGGAAAACGCCTTGTTCATGGCGCGCTTGTGAGGAAAGGCAAAACTTGAAACGGAGCATGGCTGAATCGGGGAAAACGCCCTGTTCATGGTGTGCTTGTGAGGAAAGGCAAAACTTGAAACAAAGCATGGCTGAATCGGGGAAAACGCCCTGTTCATGGTGTGCTTGTGAGGAAAGGACTTATTAAAAATATGGCTATGAGAAAGTTAGGCAGGAAGTCAGACCACCGCAAGGCAATGCTTCGCGCTATGGTGACGTTTCTGCTTGAGAACGGTAAAATAGAAACCACTGTGACCCGCGCTAAGGAAGTGCGCAGCGAAGCGGAAAAAATAATCACCCTCGGCAAAAAGACAGACCTACATTCAAAGCGTCAGATTTTTTCATACGTAACAAAGGAAGCGGTATCGAAGAAACTGTTTGACGAGATTTCGCCTAAATACGCAGACCGCGAGGGCGGATACACACGCATAATCCGCATAGGACCCAGGCGCGGCGACGCGGCAGAAATGGCAATCATTGAATTAGTATAAGTTAAGTTTTACGGGGGCAGCGCAATGCGCACAGCCCCTGTTTTATTTATTAAATAATTGAAAGGAGGATTTTTACTATGAAAATTAAACAACTTGGGAGGAATTTCTCCCATTAAACAGGAGGAAATAATGGACTATATAAAAACCAACAAAGCCGCTTGGGAAGAGGTTTTCGACAATCGCAAGCAAGGCTGGGGCGATGATAATCATGTTAAACTTAAAAGCGAGAAATTCGCGTTCTTTGACGACGATTTAAAAGAATTAATTAAGTGCATGGACTTCAAGGGCAAGAATGTCGCACAGTTCTGCTGCAACAACGGCAGGGAGCTGCTTTCGCTCGTTCTTGACGGCGGCGCGCAGTCGGGTACCGGCTTCGACATCGCGGAAAACATATTGAATCAAGCAAGGGAAACAGCCGGCAAAGCGGGAATTACAAACTGCGAATTCATAAACTGCAACATACTCGAAATCCCGGAAAGTTATCACAACAAGTTCGATTTTATTTTCTTTACAATCGGCGCAATCGTCTGGTTTAAAGACCTAACCGTGCTTTTTGAAAAAGCGGGGAAATGCCTGAAAGCAGGCGGCAAGCTGCTTATTAACGACGGGCATCCGGTTTTGTTTATGATTCCGCACCCGGGCGAGGAAGAATTTGACGGGAATAACCTGAATAAGTTTGCACATTCGTATTTTAGAAAAGAACCGTGGACCGGCAATCAGATGGGATATATATCGGGCGATTATGAAAACAGTTCGTCAACATTCACGGATTATTCGCATACGATGGGCGATATTATTAATGCGTTGTCAGCAAACGGCATGAAGACCGTGAAGCTCGACGAGTTTGATTATGACATTGGGAACATAGGCTCGGATATTTTTGACGGGAAAGGAATCCCCCTGTCGTATATCCTGGTCGCGGAAAAGACGTAAAGCATAAAAACAAAAAAGCCGTCAGATTGACGGCTTTTTGTTTTAAAGCTTATTCTTATCATTAATGCCCTTTACTATTTGGAGTATTTTTTTTAAAGCGTGTTCGGTGACCGGCTCCTCCTTTCCTGTATCGCTGCGCTCGATAAAATGATACTCAACTGATTGCTGGATTCTTACTAACTTAATTCTTAAATCATATAAATCCTCAATCGTATCTGTAATACAATTAAAAAGTAAATGATAAAGGCTTTTGTAGTTATCCATAAATTTCACCTCCAAGTATATTATACCCGCGAAAACACTAAAAGTCAATAGCCTATTGACGGCTAATGTATAATAATTAGGGGTGAACAAAAATGTATACAAGATTAAAAGAGCTTAGAGAAGATTCTGATATGAATCAGACTCAAATAGCAGAAATTGTTGGTAAAAACCAACGTTCATTTTCGCATTATGAACTTGGTGATAATATCATACCGGTTGAGGTTCTAATTAAACTCGCAGATTATTATGGTACGAGTGTAGACTATCTGCTGTACAGAACCGATGTGAAAGAGCCTTATCCGGAATCGAAGAAGCTGAAGCTTTTGATGGGGCTTGAATAAAAAACTGCCTTAACGGCAGAGCAAAACGCGTTATGCTATAATAACATAGGAGGTCAAACCTATGAAATATATGAGAATTAAAGATTTAAGAGAAGATTCAGATTTGTCGCAAAAGAAAATAGCAGAAATACTTAATATAAAGCAAACTACTTATTCGGGATATGAAATAGGGCGTAGGCAAATTTCTGTTGAAGCATTACATAAGCTCGCCGATTATTACGGTACGAGTGTAGACTATCTGCTGTACAGAACCGATGTCAAAGAGCCTTATCCCGAATCAAAGAAGCTGAAGCTTTTGATGGAGCTTGAATAAAAAACCGCCTTATGGCGGTTTTTTATTTAATCGAAAAATCTTCTGTAAGCTTCTTCCGTTTCCTAAACTCCCTGCGATACGTATGTTTTAAGGTTCCCCTCGTAGACAATTTTCTTGCTCGCCTTTAAGAGTTCCTGCGGGCTTACGAACACGCGCGGAGTGCCGAGGTCGAAGATGCCGCTCTCATACAAAACATAATAAACGAACTCGGAGCAGAAAAATCTGTTCTTGTTCTTGTAATCAAGGCGGAAAAAGTTTGCGAGCAGACCAAGATAATTATATTTGTAATCCTTGCTTCTTGAAAGAAAACCATCAAGCTTTTCCATTACCTTTTCATATTGCTCCTCGGTAACGGCGAGCTCCAAAACCATGCCGGGCAGCTCCGCAAACTTCCCGTATATGCCCTCGTTGAAATTTTCCTGCTTAAATCCGCAGGGGCACGGATAGGTGGTCCAGTGCCGCCCGAAGCTGAACATGGAATGAAGCTCCTCGTCAAGACTGAGAGCCGCGTGCGTGTATTTGTTGCGCTTAAACAGATTCATCAGTTTTGCAGGAACCGTCGGGCTTTTGATTAAAACAATATAAATCTTTTTCATGCTTGTTTTAAGTAATTCCTTTCTTTACAAGTGATTCACGGAAAAAGCTTTTTCCCGATTCAATTGTTATTATTTTAAAATTAATATTTCATTTTTATGAATTATTGATTTAGTTTTTTAAGTATAGCAGCGGTGGCATCTGCCGCTGCTGAAACTACTTTTTCTATGTCGATTGTCTTATACTCGCCGTCTTTGTAAAGCACTGCGCCGTCTGCCATTGTGAGAATTATATCGCCGCCGCACGCGGAGTAAACCACGTTGCTGACTAAGTCGTGTGCGGGGTTCATATTCGGCTTTGACAGGTCGAAAACTATTAAGTCGGCGGCGAAGCCCTCCTTGAGCAGTCCGCAGTCCGTGCGCCCCTGCGACAAAGCGCCTGCTCTGGTCGCGGCATACAGCGTGTCACGCGGCGATGAAGCCGCGGGCTCGGCGAAGATTCCTTTATGTAAAAGTGAGAAGAATTTCATTTCCTCGATGAAATTAAGACTGTTATTGCTGGCGCAGCCGTCCGTGCCGATTGCAACATTGACGCCGGCGGCGGCAAGCTTCGGAACGTTGCAGGTACCGCTCGCGAGTTTCAAGTTGCTCACAGGACAGCTCGCCACAGTCACACCTTTTTCCTTAAAGATTGCGATGTCCTCGTCTTCAATATGAACGCAGTGCGCCGCAGTTGCCGGGCTGTCGAATAAGCCATGCTCGGCAAGATACGACGAGGGAGTTTTGCCGTGCCGCTTCTTACACTCCTCGTGCTCGAACCTTGTTTCGCTGACGTGAACGTGCATGCGAGCGCCGATTTCTTTTGTATATTCGGCGAGCTGCCGGACGGTCTTGGGGTTTGAGGTGTATTCGGAGTGCAGTGACATATCTATTTTTATGCGCCCGTCTGCGGTATTATGGAAGTTTTTATATAATTCTTCACACTCACGGAACCGCTCGGTTTCGCGCAGTTCTTCGTCCGTGAAGCTGAGAATCGCCCTGCCGATGTTGGCTTTGACGCCGGTTTCCGTGAAAGCCTGCGCAATATTTGAGCAGAAGTTGTACATATCGGTAGTCGAAACAATGCCGAATCGGATTGACTCGGCAATCCCGAGTAAGGTTCCCCGGTAGACGGCGTCGTCGTCAAGCTGCCCCTCGAACGGGAATATCCGTGTTTCAAGCCAGTTCTGCAGGCTCAGGTTCTCGCCGTATCCGCGCAGAAGCGTCATGGGTGTGTGCGCGTGGCAATTATAAAACGCGCTCATGAGCAGACGATTTTTACCGTTATATACGTCGCCGAAGTCGTCGTAGGGCTTGCTGTCGCCGATAAAGGCGATTTTTTTATCCTTCACTCCGACATACATATTCGGGCGGACATTAAAATTCTCGTCGATTATTGTTATGTTGTTAAATAGCATATTTTCATTAATTCCCTTCTTTTGCTTATAAAGTTTGAAAGTAAAACAACTGAATCGGGCAAAACGTTGTTTTCATGATTCATTTGTGAAAAAAGGACTTAATGAAAATAAACATGAAAATATCGTTTTTCTTGATTTAAAAGTTTTATCCTTAAACTCTCAAACCTCTGTCATTTGCTCTTTTTGTATATATTCGCTAATAATCTCCTTAAAATGTTCGCCGCGTTCTTCAAAGTTTTTATAAACATTATAACTTGCGGCGGCGGGCGAAAGAATGCAGCGGCACTTGGTAACGCTGACGGCATATTGCACAGCGTCGTTCATATTACCCGCGCGGTATATGTTGATATTGCCGGTTTTAAGTAAGTCTGCGACCTTGTATCCGCTGTCCGGTAAGACAATTACATTAATTATACCACAGAATTTATTTTTGTCAAGAAAATCAACAAGTTCTGTGTAATTTATTCCCCTGTCCATGCCGCCGATGATAATCGTATCGGTGTCGGGATAAGTTTCCAGCGCCAAAACCGCCGCCCGCGGAATCGTGCTGATGCTGTCGTTGACGTACTCCGCGCCGTTTATTATTCCGATGAATTCAAGACGATGCGGCAGACCGTTAAAACTTTCCACGGCAGAAATTACATCTTTTTCACCGCACTCGAGCTGCTTGCAAACCGCGGCTGCGACCGCTATGTTGTATTGGTTATGCTTACCGGGGAGTCGGGATTTGTAAGTATTTGGCTGATTATACGAGAGCGCGAGCTTTTCACCTTTTGAAGTAAGTAATTCCTGCGATTCAAGCTCGTCAAGATAGATGAGTAAATCCCCGCTTTTTTGGTATAGGAAAATATTTTCCTTCGCCGTACGGTAATCAGCGAAGCTGTTATAATGGTCAAGATGCTCCTCGTAAAGATTCAGATAAACCGCGATATCAGGCGAGGCCTGTACGAATTCGAGCTGATGGCAGGACATCTCGCACACCGCCGTGACGGCGGAATCATTATTTTTACGCATAAATTCAAGAGGCGGTACGCCGATGTTACCGATGAGTGCAGATTCCTTTCCGCAATATATGAGGATATGATGAATCAGCGAAGAAACCGTGGATTTGCCTTTCGTGCCTGTGATTCCGATGATTTTGTTGTCACTGAAACGCAGCAGCAAGTCGGTTTGCGAGGTGATTTTCTGCCTAACATAAGCCGGGATTTCAAGACCTTTAAAACTGATGCCGGGCGATTTCATGATTATATCAATTTTGCTGTCGCAGAGCGAATCTAAGTAATTCTCACCGGTGTAAAGCTTATACGGCAAATTTTTCACGGCGCCGGGATTCTTGTCGGCGACTACGATACTGCATGGAATTTTCTGTAATATATCAAGTGTGGAACGGCCCTCCAAGCCAAAACCGAGGATTAAAACTGTTTTATACTGAAAGAATTCATATAATTTTATCATTTTTATTCTCATTAAGTCCTTTCTTCACAAAAGCGGAATGAAAACAACGTTTTCCCCGATTCAGTTGTGTTTATTTTCAAACTAATAACCTCAAAAACTCTTTTGGAACGAAATTAATTTTATCAAAATAATTATCAAGCGGAGTCGGATTTCCGCGGTTTTTATTAAGCGCGAGATTGACTTCTTCACGGGTACCCACGCACTCAAAAGGCTTGTCATAATCAGGGTTTTTAAGAGCTTCGAGTATGGGTGCGAGTTCAGGGTCGAGCATCAGGTTTCTGCCGAAAACGGGCAGCAGCTTCTCCTCGTCTAAAAACGCGGAAAGCATGATGTAAACGTAAAGGCACTTTGCGCATTTCGCACACCACGTATTAGTTTTTGAGCCGACGTTGCAACTTTTAAAAACACTCAGATATTGCGGCAAAACAGAAAACCTTTTTGTAATCTGCCACTCACTCCAGGGACGCAGGAGGCTGAAATACTCGGGTAAATTCATGCCTGTTTGCGAAACATACTCGCGGAAATCCCGCTCAAATTCTATGCTTTTGCTGTATTGGTGATTGACGCCGCTGTTATTAGTAACATTACCCTCATTTGCGCTGCTTTCATTAGAAAGCACGATATATTTTTTGCCGGCAAGATAAGTGAAGATAAGTGAAGAAAACGCAATAATTGATGAAAAAGGCGTATGCCCGTTGAGATAGCCGCGTTTATTCAGTTCAAGCAGCGCAGGGTCGATTGTACGGCTTACATTAATTACCTGCGAATCCGCATAACCTGCGGTTTTTGCGCAGTCAAGCGCACTCCCGATACTGCCTGCGATATAACAAGTATTGGCTTCTTTTCGGCTTTTAAGCAGCTCAAGCGTAACAACACTGTCCTTTCCGCCGCCGATAGGTATAAGATTACCCGATAATTTACGGCTTTCCGGCGCCGGCAGTTCAGTGCCTGTTGCATGAATCTGCATGAAATCGTCATCAATTTCAATATTGTTGCGGTAGAAAAACTCGCCGAGCCCGTTCATGTAAAGCTTCTTCCACCATGCAATCTGCCAATCGCTTAAAGCGCCGCACCGCACCTCGACAATCGGCGGGCAGGCGCACTTCCAGTAGCTGATGAGTTCAGCCATGCCTAAGTTAAACACCAGCAAATCTATATTTCCGCTGATAAGCGGCGGTATTGTCACCGGCGGCATGACGGTCCACTCGGGCTTGAAATGAAACTCGTCAATAGAAAAATGAAAGACAATTTTACCCTCGTAAATTTTAAAATCGTGATAGACAAGCCGTTTATGACGGGCTCTGAGTTCGGTATATTTATTGTTCATATTTCCGTTAAATCCTTTCTTCGTCAACGCGTATGAAAATATCATTTTCCAGGTTTATCAGTCATTATTTTTAATATTTTCACCATGTCCTTTCTGCACCAACAAAGAATAAAAGAGTTTCGTTTTCCCCGATTTAATGCCATTCGTTTTCATTCTTAATGCCTCTTTAAAGAAATTTGTTGAATTTTAGCGAGAATTATGTTAAACTAAGAATATGATGAACGAAACTATGAACGCAAAGCTGTTTTTGTCCGAAATAAAGAAGTTTAATCTTTCGGGTAAAGATTTTCTTGAGATAATCGGGAACTCAAAAATCAGCAACGATATTTACAATGAAATAAAAGAAAATGCAGGGCTTACTTACGGACGTTTAGTCGAGCTTCTGGAAAGCTCTAAGCTTGCTTCAGAGGATTTTAAGCGGCTTTTAAAGGACGCGCACGCCCTCGCGCATCTTCGCGTGCTGGAGCGCCGGCAAAACAGCGAGCAGCGGCTCGGTCAGGCGCTGGGGCAGGCGGAACAGCAACTAAAGGCATCTTTAAAAGCGCAGAAGTTTTTAGCGGAGGCGCAGAAGAAAGCGGAAGCGGAAATGCAGACGGATACTATGCAAGCCGCTGTTATGGTTGCAGATGAACCGGAAATAATTGAAGAAGCCGCTTTTGAACCGGAACTGAAGCTCCCGGACGACGGGCTTTATGAAGATATTATAGACGAAGAACCGGAAGAAAGCGAAGAGGGCGCCTGTATTACCGCCGCCGGCAACAGGGGTAAAATAATCGTTTGCTTTTTCCTTGCAACAATGCTTTTCGGTGCGAGCTTTGGTCTTCGATGGTTTTATACGGGTTCGTTCCGGCTTGAAAAAATGCAGCCGCTCGTTCTTCCCGTTCCCGAAACATATCACGAGCTTGCCCAAAGGCTGATGAGTGCGGGAAATTCACCGTCGCAGCGGACGGAGCAGGCGAATTTACAGCAGACACTGCTTTTTAACAACAAATATATTTTTAATGTAATTAAAAACACGCTTTACATCATTGAATACAATGGTGGTAATATGCAGAAAACAGCAGAAATTGAATATGAGGACGAGCAGATTCGCGAGCTGTATTTCCTGAACGACAGGCTTTATGTTATAACCGAGAGCGGGTATGAAGCAAGTTTTGAGCATGAAGAAATAATTGAAACGGAATATGAATTTGAATCAATAACAATTGCAGGCGGCTTCATACAAAGCACAGTTTCCGTGCGTGCTTATGACGCATGGGATTTCGGCGTAACGCCGCAGATGCATTTTGTTGCGGACGGCGATTACAACGCGGTTTTACTGCACGGAAGCAATCTTGTTCTCATTACTGATTACGCCCCGCACGAGCCTGCCGCGCACAGCGATTTGTCCGCGTTTGTGCCGTCGTTTACAGTAAACGGCGAAAAAAGGTTCATCGGTATGGGTCATATTTATGTGCCGCCCGCCGCACTTATGAATAATGAAATGACAGTGCTCAGCATGATTAGCGGTGCGGAAGCTGTCGGTGAGTTTGTCGTCGCCGGTGGCGCGGGAAACGTTTATGAAGGTGAAGATGCGTTATTCGTTATACAATCCGTAGGCGAAAAATCAAGAATTATAAGGCTTTGTACAGTTGATGAAAATGAACCTGTGTTTTACGACATAGACGGCGTGATTCCCGCCGGCGGCGTCAGCGAGCGGCACAGCATATTGCATGTGGAAGTGCATAAGGATGAAAAAGCCGGACTTCTTGTTTTTAATAATGCATTGGAGCCGCTTTCGGATGATTTTATTGCTGCAGAGGAATCGAAAGAGCAGATTTATGCAGAAGATTTTTACAGAATATCGGATAAAGAGCAGCTTGAAATCGCTGTAGAGTTTGACTCCGGCGGCAACCGCGCGGGAATCCGCCTCAATGTTCATGTAAGCGAGCAGATTACCGCAACTCACTTGATTACTGCTGACAGCAGCGTCGCCGGAAACTGGAACCGGTTTCTTTTCACAGACGCAGAATTCGACAGGGAGGCTGTTTTCATCTGTGATAAGGATTATATATTTATACTTCTGCCGGTCAAATTCTCGAACGGCATTGCGGATATTGAAAAAATCCTTATTTTGGGTTATCATGAAACTACGGGGATATATGAAAGAAGCGAAATCGTGTATATTTATGAGCTTGGCGGCGGGAATGAGCGCAGGCGCGCCTTGCTTGCGAACGGGTTTATATACAGTTTTTGGGATACTGTGGCGGTAAGCTGGAGCATGACTGACAATGCGGTGATGATGAAACTGGAGCTGTGACAGTATAATTTTACCATAATTTGAACTTTAAATCAATAGCTATTGTAATTCTTGGGAAAATATAGTATACTAAAATAAAACATAACCGAAAGAGAGAAACTTATGGCACAGGAATTTTACGTTACCCTTGACATGCTGGTGAATGAGTTTGAGTTAGAGCCGATGTACAGCCCGTGCGAGCTGTCTGAAATCCGCATCACCAACAACGACATAAACCGCCCGGGCCTGCAGCTTGCCGGCTTCTATGAGTATTACGACAACAGCCGCATACAGATTGTCGGAAAAGCCGAGTTCGCCTATCTGGCGCACTATACCGAGGAGCAGAGGTTCAAGGTTTTTGACGAGCTGCTCGCGACAAAGCCGCCCGCTTTTATAATAACGCGCGAAATTGACCCGTACCCCGAAATTTTATCAGTCGCGGCGAATTACGAGGTAACCGTACTTAGGAGCAAGGAAAGCACGTCTACTTTCATGGCGAAGCTAATCGCTTTTCTTAATATTCGCCTTGCGCCGAGAATCACTCGGCACGGCGTGTTAATTGAGGTTTACGGTGAGGGAATGTTGATTCTCGGCGAGAGCGGCGTGGGCAAGAGCGAAACGGCAATCGAGCTCGTTAAGCGAGGACACAGGCTCGTCGCTGATGATGCGGTGGAAATCCGCAGAACCTCCAACATAACGCTGGTCGGAAGTTCGCCCGACAATATCCGGCACTTCCTGGAACTGCGCGGAATCGGAATTATCAACGCCCGTCAGCTTTTCGGTATGGGCGCGGTTAAGATTTCGGAGAAAATTGACCTTGTTGTTGAGATGGAGCTGTGGAACCCCGAGAAAGTCTACGACCGCATGGGCATGGACAACCATTATATGGCGATTTTGGGCGTAAAAGTCCCGCATTTAACGATTCCTGTAAAGCCCGGACGTAACCTTGCGGTGATTCTTGAAGTGGCGGCGATGAACAACCGTCAGAAGAAGATGGGCTATAACGCGGCGCAGGAGCTTCTTGACAACTTAGGCTTAAACATGGAGGCTTCAAGCACGGTTAAAGACTGGGAGCACTCGTGACAATTGACAGTTGACAATGGATAATTGACAATTAGGTTTATACTTAACAGGAACAGCATAAAATAAAACTATGAATAATTATAATAAACTTGAAGAAATATGTAAAAAATACGGCGCAAAGTTTGAACGTAACGCGACGCTCAGCGCTTACACGACCTTTAAAATCGGCGGGGCGTGTGATTTTCTTGTAAAAGTAAATAATGTTGAACTGTTGCAGAAAATCGTGCAAAGCGGCGTGAATTATCATATCATCGGCAACGGCAGTAATGTGCTTGTTTCGGACGAGGGTGTGCGGTGTGCGGTTTTGCTGATTGGTTCGGATTTCGCAGATATTGATATGCCGGGAGCCTGCGTTGTGGCAAATGCAGGCGCAAGATTGACGAGTGCGTGTATTATCGCACGTGATAATGCGCTGACAGGGCTTGAATTCGCTTACGGGATTCCGGGTACGGTCGGCGGTGCGGTTTACATGAACGCGGGAGCTTATGACGGGGAGATTTCGCAGGTGCTTTATGAAATTGAATATCTTGATGAAGACGGTGAAATTAAAAGACTTGATACACGATATACCGAGGATTTTGCTTACAGAAAAAGCCCTTTCACGGGCACAAAAAAAATAATTTTGTCGGCAATATTCGCGCTCACACATGGCGATAAAACGCAGATTACTGCAAAGATGAACGACTTCATGAATCGCAGAAAAAGTAAGCAGCCGTTGGAGTTTCCGAGCGCGGGCAGTACTTTCAAAAGACCTGAGGGCGATTATGCTTCGCGGCTGATTGACGTTTGCGGGCTGAAAGGCTTCAGCGTCGGCGGCGCGCAGGTGAGCGAGAAGCATGCGGGATTCGTTATTAATAAAGGCGGCGCAACCTGTGGTGATGTGTTGAAGCTCATAGAAGCAGTGAAAGAACGGGTTTATAAAGAAACGGGAATCATGCTGGAAAAAGAAGTTGAGGTTCTTGGGTAGGTAGATGAAGATTTGAGGAAGAAAACTAAATCAAACGGTAACGATGTAAAAGGGTTGGGTTAAAAAATGGAAATAGTGATAATTACAGGGCTTTCGGGCTCGGGGAAATCCTGCGTCGCCGATGTTCTTGAAGACGCCGGGTACTTCTGCGCGGATAACCTGCCGCCGCAGTTAATTCCGAAATTCGTGGAAATATGCAAGGATAACACTGAGATTGAGCGAATCGCGCTTGTGGTTGACATTCGTGGCGGAACGATGTTTTTGTCGCTTCCCGAGCGGCTTCGCGAGCTTCGGGAGCAAGGTTACAGCGTGCGGCTTTTATACACGGACGCCGAGGCTGAGATCATTAAAAAGCGATTTAACGAAACGCGCCGCCGTCATCCTCTGACGGAAGCGGCAAGCGGTGACTTAGATAAGGCTATTGCTGCTGAGAACGAGATTTTAGCGCCGCTCAAGCAGATGGCGGATTTATATATAGATACCGGCGGAATCGGGGTTTCGCGGTTAAAGGAGCATGTTTTTGACCTGTTGAAGCATGATTTTTCCGATACGATGATGATTACCTGCTTGTCGTTCGGATTTAAGCATAACTTTTCGGGGCAGGCGGATTTGCTGTTTGATGTGCGGTTTTTGCCGAATCCTTTCTATGTCGAGGAGTTAAAGGAAAAAACCGGACTGGATGCAGATGTACGCGAATACGTAATGGCGTCGGATTGCACGAAGGCGCTGATTTTAAAGCTAACTGACCTGCTTGGTTTCATGGTTCCCGAGTATATCCGGGAGGGAAAAAGCCGTTTGACCATTGCGTTCGGCTGCACAGGCGGGCGGCACAGAAGCGTTGCGCTTGCCGAGTATTTCCGCGGTTGGCTCATTGAAAAAGGTTATAATGCTTCCGCACTGCACAGGAATATTTAACAGATAATCTGCGCGGTTACATTAGATTTATTGATAATTCTGAGGAAATAAAATGTCGTTCTCAAGTGAAGTTAAAAACGAGCTGAGCGGGCATCGCGAAACGCTCAAAAGCCACCGTAAAATACTTTTTCACGGTATGCTTTATTGCTCGCGCAGAAAGCCAAGTGCCGAAAATGAAGCGGTAACAGCGCTGTATGAAAAGCTTCGTGAAGAATTCACCGGCGAGCAGCTAAACGAAGTGAATATAAACGGCGACCGGGAAACAGGATTGTTTTTGCGCGGCGTTTTTCTGGCGCGCGGAACCGTTTCCGACCCCTCCCAAAATTATCACCTTGAGATTAATATCACCGATGAACAAAAGGCGGACAAGCTTTTTACGCTTATTAACGAAAGCGGAATTGCAATTAAAAAAGGAGCGAGGAAAAACCGTCCGATTTTGTATATCAAAGAGAGCGAACTGATTTCAGATTTTTTGACGTTTATTGGTGCAGGCGTTAATTCCATGGAAATTATGAACGCTAAAATCATGAAGGAAGTGCGTAATAACGTTAACCGCGCCGTCAATTGCGATGCGGCAAACATAGAAAAAACAACGCGCGCGGCGGCGGTACAAATTGCGAATATCGAATTTATTTTTAAGAAAAAAGGCGCGGATTTTCTGTCGCCGGAGCTAAGGCAGGTGGCGAAGCTGCGGCTTAATAATTTTGAGATGAGCCTTAAAGAAATTGGCGAGGCATGCGAGCCCAGACTCAGCCGTAGCGGGGTTTTTCACAGGCTCGAGAAAATCAGCAGCATAGCGGAGAAGTTAAAAAATGAAAGTCAGAATTAATGTGAGAAAACCTTATGACGTTATAATTGAAACGGGCATAATAAATGAAATAGCGGCATATTTTCCGACATATATAAGAGGCGGAACAGCCGCTGTAATCACCGATGATAATGTTTTTGCGCTATATGAGCCGGCAGTACGCAAATCGCTTGAAAACGCAGGATTCAACGTGATTTCTTATGCATTTAAAAACGGTGAAAATCATAAAACAACCGATGAACTTTTTAAAATTTTAAATTTTTTGGCTGACAATAAGGTGACACGTTCGGATTTTATAATCGCGCTCGGCGGCGGTATTGCCGGAGATATGGCGGGCTTCGCGGCCGGGATTTACCTGCGCGGAATAAGGTATATTCAAGTTCCGACAACGTTTCTTGCGGCGGTCGATTCTTCCGTGGGCGGGAAGACTGCGGTGAATCTCGGTGCAGGAAAAAATTTGGCGGGGCTTTTTTATCAGCCTGAAGCTGTGATATGCGACCCGGAAACATTCCGTACGCTTGATGATGTTACGTTTGCGGACGGAGTTTCGGAAGTGGTTAAGCACGGGTTTATTGCCGATGAGGAGCTTTTCCGCTGTTTAAGCGGAAAAACACGCAGCGAATATATGAAAAACATAGTTGAATTTATCTCGCGTAATATTAAAATTAAAGGCGGGATTGTAGCGGCTGATGAGTTTGAAAAAGGAAAACGGCAGTTGTTAAACTTCGGGCATACAGCAGGACACGCGATAGAAAAATGCACTAATCATGCGGTATCGCACGGACAAGCCGTAGCGGCGGGAATGATTATAATGAGCAGGGCGGCTTATAAAAAAGGATTCTGTGACTGCGATTTTTCGCAGGAAATCGCTGCGGCGTACTTTGATTTTCCGAATGTATTTAATATGAATTTCTGTGCTGAAAAACTATACGAAGCCGCACTTTCGGATAAAAAAAGAAGCGGCGTAAAAATTAACATTATCATTCCCGAACGCATCGGAAAGTGCGTTATAAAAGAGATTGAGGCGATTGAGCTTCTTGAAATATTTAAGCTGGGACTGGAAAAGGATTAACATGTTTAAAAATAACTGATATAAAATAGGGGAAATGTTGTTTTTATTTCTCGTTGGTGAAGACAAGGATTTAATGAAAATATGTTTAAAAATAACTGATACAAAATCGGGGAAAATGTTGTTTTTATTTCTCGTTGGTGAAGACAAGGACTTAATGAAAATATGTTTAAAAATAACTGATACAAAATCGGGGAAAATGTTGTTTTTTATTTCTCGTTGGTGAAGAAAGGACTTAATGAAAACATGAATATAAAAATTACACCGCGGAAATTATCGGGGGAAGCAGCGGCGATAACGTCAAAATCAGCGGCGCACCGCGCACTCATTTGCGCATTTTTATGTGAGCAGAAACCGGAAATAAAAATTGATAATATGTCAAGCGATATAGAGGCGACAGTAAGTTGTCTCAGCGCGATGAGAATCAAAAACGCGCCTTTAATTGATTGCCGTGACTGCGGCGCGACATTCAGGCTGCTGCTGCCGCTTGCGGCTCATTTGTGCAACAGCGCGCAGTTCACCGGAGAGGGCAGATTGCCGGAACGTCCGATTTCTGCTTTACTCGACGCGCTTAAGGCAAACGGCGCAGTTTTTTCTTCGGATAAGCTGCCTTTTACAGTTTCGGGAGAACTTAAAAGCGGTGAATTTGTTTTACCGGGGAATGTAAGCTCGCAGTTTATAAGCGGCTTGCTGCTTGCGTTGCCGCTGCTTGACGGCGACAGCGTAATCAGACTCACATCACCGCTTGAGTCTGAGGGTTACGTTGACATGACGGTGGACATGCTTAAAAAATTCGGTGTTGAAATAACACGAAACGGTAATAATTACGAAGTCAAAGGCGGGCAAAAGTATGTTTCGCCCGGTGAAATTATTATTGAAAAAGACTGGTCAAACGCGGCTTTTTTTCTTGCGGCGGATGCAATCGGCGGTCAAATTAAAATATCCGGACTGGATATGAATTCGACGCAGGGCGACAAGGAAATAGTTAGTATATTAAACCGTTTTAAGGTGTGCGGCGAACTTTCCGGCATTGAAATTGACGTTTCGCAAATATCTGATTTAGTGCCGATTTTAGCGGTTACAGGCGCGTTCGCGAAAGGTGAAACCGTACTTTATAACGCGGCGAGGTTACGGCTGAAAGAGAGCGACAGGCTTTCAAGCGTGAGCGAAATGCTGCAAGCTTTCGGCGCGAAAGTTGAGGAGAAAAGCGACAGTTTAATTATCACCGGCGGAGAATTAAAAGGCGGGATAATCGAGGGTAAAAACGACCACAGAATCGTAATGGCGGCGGCGGTTTGCGGAAGCTTCTGTGAGGGGGAAACTGTTATAAAAGGCGCGCAGGCAGTGGAAAAATCGTATCCGCAGTTTTTTGAAGATTTAAAAAAACTCGGGGGTTGCGTGCAGGTGTGCAGCGAGTTTGATGAAATCGGAGAAAACACGGTTTAAAAAGCATTAGCGAGGAAAGGACTTGATAAGAAAATGCCGTCTGAATTCGGAAAGAACATAAAAGTTTCGGTTTTCGGTGAATCGCATGGCGCGGCAATCGGCGCTGTGATTGACGGATTGCCGGCGGGCGAGGAAATAAATGAAGCTGAGCTTTTTAGTTTTATGGCGCGGCGCGCCCCCGGAAAAACGCTGACGACACCAAGAAAGGAAGCGGATACGCCAAGGTTTGTTTCCGGCGTTTACGAAGGGAAAACAACAGGCTCGCCCGTTTGTGTAGTCATTGAAAATACGGATACGCGCTCGTCGGATTATAAAAAAATGCAAACGATTCCGCGGCCGGGTCACGCTGATTTTACAGCATGGCTGAGGTATGCGGGTCATGCGGATATGAGGGGCGGCGGGCATTTTTCGGGCAGGCTGACTGCTCCGGTTTGCGCGGTAGGAGGGGTTGCACTTCAGATTCTAAAGAGGCGCGGGATTGCCATAAACGCGCATATTTACTCAATCGGAGGCGTCCGGGGTGAGGCGATGTACGAGCTGATAAAAAACCTTGACGGCGATTCTGTAGGCGGTGTGATTGAGTGTGAAGCGGCAGGAGTTCCCGCAGGGCTCGGCGGCGGGGTTTACGGGCTTGAAAGCAAGCTGTCATATGCACTTTTCGGGGTTCCCGGGGTCAAGGGTGTGGAATTCGGCTCCGGCTTTGAGGGCAGCAGGAAAAAAGGCAGCGAAAATAATGATGCGTTTATCGTTGAGAACAATGAAATAGTTACCGCTACTAACAATCATGGCGGACTGCTCGGCGGGATAACAACGGGTATGCCGCTCGTTTTCAGAATTGCGCTCAAGCCGACGCCGAGTATTGCACTCGAGCAAGACAGCGTGGATTTAGAAACACTTAAAAGTGTGAAATTAAAAATAGAAGGAAGGCATGACCCGTGCATTGCAATCCGCGCCGTGCCTGTCGCAGAGGCTGTTTGCGCGTTAGTACTGCTTGATGAAATCATTGAAAGAAATTAAAACAATCGAATCGGGAAAACGAAATATTTACGCCTTAGTGGTGAAGAAAGGATTTAATTAAAATATGAACTTAGAAAACATAAGGAAAGAAATTGACATAACCGACGACCAAATCGCCGCGCTCATAAATAAGCGCATGGAAATAGTAAAAAGCGTAGCTGAATATAAAAAGAAAACAGGCGCGGGAATCGCAGACAGGAAGCGGGAAATGGAGATTTTGAACCGCGTTTGCGAGGGTGAGAACGAGGATTATCTGCGGCTTATTTTCGGTGCGGTTTTCGATTCAAGCCGCGCGTTTCAAAGCGCGTTTTTGAACAGCAAAAATGCTCTGTCAGAAAGGATTTCGTTGGCGCTCGCTGACACTCCCGCGTTATTCCCGCGTAAAGCGACAGTCGCATGCCAGGGTGTTGAGGGTGCGTTTTCGCAGCAGGCGTGCAGCCGCCTTTTTCCTGTCGCGAACATCATGTTCTTTTCGGAATTTGAACATGTTTTTAAAGCAGTGGAAAACGGGCTCTGCGCTTATGGAATTCTGCCGCTTGAGAACAGTTCGTACGGTTCTGTGGGCGAGGTTTATGACCTTATGAGAACGAAGAATTTCAACATTGTGCGCAGTATCCGCATGCACATTCACCACGCTCTGCTTGCAAAAAAAGGAGTCAAGCTCGAAGAAATCACAGAAGTGCTTTCGATTGACCCTGCGCTCGGGCAATGCGGCGAGTTCTTAAAGTCGCTGTCGGGCGTAAAAATCACGGCGTTTGAAAATACCGCAGCCGCTGCCGAGTACGTAGCGAAGTCGCCGGGTAGGGGCGCCGCCGCTGTCTGTTCGCCGAATTGTGCCGATTATTACGGGCTTGACGTGCTTGCTGACGGCATACAAAATAACGATAATAACTACACGCGGTTCATTTGTATTTCTAAAAAAACCGAAATTTATCCCGGTTCAAACCGCATAAGCCTGATGCTTTCTCTGCCGCATGAACCGGGGAGTCTTTATCGTTTGGTGGGGCGTTTTGCCGCGCTTGGATTGAATTTAAACAAGCTCGAAAGCCGAACTATTCAAGGCAAAGATTTCGCTTTTATGTTTTATTTCGACTTTGAGGGTTCCGTTGTTGACGAGCGGGTTCGCGCATTGCTCGCCGACCTTTCCGAAAGCAATCACAGCTTCGTTTTCCTCGGGAATTATCTGGAGGTCAGTTAATAAAGTTAGGCTGTCCGAAGCCTACATGGATTTTCCATTCGCCGGGAATTCTGTATAAATCGCCGTTCTTGTCACGCCGATGAAAGGCGTTTTTATCAATCGTAATAGTGTAGGATTTTGACTCGCCCGCTTTAAGTTCAATCCGCTTGAAACCAATCAAGCTGCGGATTTCCCGCACGTTCGGATTTTCTGCATAAACCTGCACAACTTCACCGTGCGCTTGATTCGGATTTATAATATCCGAACAGGCGCCGATGTTTTTTGCGGTAAAACGCACTTCAGTTTCGCCGGTGATAACATCGCTGAGCTCGAACCTGCAGTAGCTGAGCCCGAAGCCGAAAGGGTAAAGCGGCTCGCCTTTAAAATAGCGGTAGGTGCGGTTTTTCATATTGTAATCGGTAAATTCCGGCAGGTCGCAGTCGCTTTTGTAAAACGTCACGGGCAGTTTGCCCGACGGACTGACATGCCCGAAAATAATATCCGCGACAGCGCGTCCGCCCTGCGCTCCGGGATAGAAGCCGTGCAGGATTGCGCCGACGTTTTTGCTCTCCTGTGCCCGGGTAACCGCAAGCGCGCTGCCTGCAAGCACAACGAGAATTACAGGTTTTCCATCTGCAGCTTTCGTTACTTTTTCAAGAAGCTGCTGCTGCTTCCCGGGGAGGCTGATGCCCGGTTTATCGCCGCTCGAATACTCGATTCCCGTGCCGCCCTCCTCGCCCTCAAGCCGCACGTCAAGCCCCAGACAAACCACAACGGCATCGCTGCTTTTCACCGCGGCAATCGCTTCGGACTCCAAACTGTCGGGCAGTGTCAGTGCGCGAACCCTGTCACTCCAGAGATGGCAGCCCTCGGCGTAATAAACACGCAGCGGAGAGCCTCCGCTCGCAATATTCCCCCGGGATTTTTCAATGATTCCTTCAATTACGGTCACATACTCGCTCGCCGTGCCCTCGTAGTTGCCCACGAGTGCGGCTCGGCTGTTGGCGTTGGGACCTATCACGGCGATGGATTTGAGCTTGTTTAAATCAAGCGGAAGAGTGCCGTTATTTTTCAGCATAACTATGCCGTTTTGTGCAGTTTTCAAGTTTAATTCCCTGTGCTTCGGGCAGTCGACAACATCATAGGGAATATTGATGTACTCTTGTTTTTTCGGAAAGTCGCCGAGCAGGCCGAGCTTCATTCTCGTCACAAAAAGATGCCCGACAGCGTCGTCGATTTTCTCCTCGGAAAGCAAACCCTCCTTAACCGCAAGAAGACAGTAGCCATACAAATTTCCGCAGTTGAGATGGCAGCCCATGCTGACGGCAAGCGCAGCTGATTCAGTAGCGTTCGCTGTGACTTTGTGCTTCTCGTGGAAATCCTTAACCGCCCAGCAGTCGGACGTTACATAGCCGTCAAAGCCCCACTTCCCGTGCAAAATATCCTGCAGCAGCGCCTTTGAACCGCAGCAGGGCTCGCCGTTTGTACGGTTGTACGCAGGCATGAAACCCTCCACGTTTGCCTCGTAAACCATTGCCTCAAAGTGCGGTAAATATGTATTCCAAAGGTCGTAATCATCGCACTCGGCGTTGAATTCATGACGCAGTTCCTCGGGTCCCGAGTGTACCGCGAAATGCTTGGCGCAGGCGGCGGTTTTCAGGCAGTTTTCATCATCGCCCTGTAAACCCTGCACAAATTTTATTCCCAGGCGAGAGGTCAGATACGGGTCCTCGCCGTAGGTTTCGTGACCTCTGCCCCAGCGCGGGTCGCGGAAAATATTGATGTTAGGCGACCAGAACGTCAGCCCCTTGTAAATATCCCTGTCGCCCTCACGGACGCAGGCGTGGTGTTTTGCGCGGCCCTCGTCGGAAATCGCTGTTGCAACCTCGTGAATTAAATCCTCGTCAAACATCGCCGCCATCGCGATTGCCTGCGGGAAAACCGTCGCCGTTCCGGCGCGCGCAACGCCGTGCAAAGCCTCGTTCCACCAGTTGTAAGCAGGAATCCCCAGCCGCGGAATCGCCGCAGAATTGTGCAGCATCTGCGATACTTTTTCTTCCAGGGTCATCTGCGAAATGAGGGAGCGAGCGGCGGATTTGTAATCGTTAATACTCACGTTTTCATTAAGTCCTTTCTTTACCAATACAGTATAAAAGCATCGTTTTCCCGATTCGATAGTTTTTATTCTGAACTTTCATTAAGTCCTTTCTTCACTAATATGGCATGAAAATATCGTTTTCCTAATACAGTAATATTTTATTCTAAACTTATTATTTTAATCCGTTAAGCGGGTTTGTTCGGTTTATTCTGATTTGCGTTTTTGCCTTTAAAATTGAGTCGATATGCGCTCTGTTGCCGCTTTTGAGGAACGCGGCTTCCCTCAGCTCCGTTTCCCGTTCCAGCCTACGTGTAGACTGAAGTATGGTTTCGGCCTTGTCAAGTCCCGCGCCCGCTGCCGAAATATCTTCGAGCGAGCTTGGCGCCGCTGAGCTGCCCGCATTATATTCTAAAAGTGTATTCTTCTCAAGGCTTTCATCGGGTTTTTCCTGCTTCTGCTCGGATTGAGCGAGTTTTTCCGTCCGTGCGGCGGCTTCGGCTTCTTTTTCTTCAAGGAAACGCGCCATTACGCCCTCTGTTACGCCGACGTACTTTTGGTATCGTTCGGCTCTTTTTTCTTCTGTGTAAGTATCGTAGTTTTTAGCGTTGTTTTTATCGGAAAGAAGGCCGTTATGTTCTTGCTCCTCTTCTATTTTGCGCCTTAACTCGTGCGAGAGATATTCTATGTCAAGCTCAAGCGCGTAAATGCTCTCTGTGAGTTCTTTAACCATATTTGCCTTAGTTTCGCTCGAAAGATTCGGGTCGGTGTTAATCTCGTATATCCGCTCGCGGATTTGGCTAATCCGGTCGCGTAAGCTCTCGATTCTGCCGCTTTCGGCAAAGCGATTTTCCCCGTCCCGCGGGTTGAAATTTATTCTTGCATTTCTCGCCGCCTTGGCTGCGTTCGCCGCAACTTCACTGTTAAAGCTAACCCTCATTACATTTCTCCATTTTTGTATAATCCAAGTTATTTTTTATATCGGCAGAAAAAATAAAAAATTTAGAGCGGGTTTTAAAAGTTTATTTAATTTTTACAGAAACGCAGGAAAAAATTGACTTTATTGACAAAATTTAATAAAATCTATTGACAAAATTTACGTCATATGTTATTCTTATAGTGTATAAATGGCTAAATTTTTAGAAAGGGGTGACCGGAATGGTAGCGCAATACTACGGGCATAGGTTTAATTATATTGACGATGCAAACAAATATGCCCAGGGTTCGGCATATTCGCGCATGAAGAGCGAAAAAGCGAACGCAGGGCTCGAAGATTCTCAAAGGGTATACGCAGTGGAAAAGCAATCCGGGTACGACCCCGACGGAATCACGAAAGATTCCGAGGCAAGGAAAGAAGCGCATAAAGAGCATCTCGAAAAGATGTTCGACATCGGCGGGAATTATAAGCCGGATGCGTACAAAACCAAGAACGAACACGCAAACAGCCACATCCGGAACGAGCACAGCGACTCGCACATCAACTGCCCGCTGTGTGAGTGCGAAACCTGCAAAAACAGGCGCTATGTTGACCGGTCGGCAGACTCGGCAGTTTCATTTCAAAAGCCTGCGAAAATGAAACCGGCAGAAGCAGCGTACAAGGTTATGGCGCACGAGATGGAGCACGTCCGGCGCGAGCATCAGAAAGTCGCAGGCGACAGCGACAGGCGTATTTTAACCCAAAGCGTGCAGATTAAAACAGATACCTGCCCCGAATGTGGCAAGAATTACGTTTCCGGCGGCGTGACGAGAACCAGCACAAGATACGTCAATTCCGACTACATGGACCTTTTCAAGGTGGGCGCGCAGGATATGTTTAAAACGGGCGATAAATTTTCGGCAACAGCGTAGGCTTTTAAAAATGCAGATGATTTACAGGTGGGGTACGCGCAGTGCGCTACCCCGCTCAAATATTGTATTCAGGGAAAATCTAAAATAAAAACTGCCGAATCGGGAAAACGATGTTTTCATGCCGTATAGATGAAGAAAGGACTTGTTGAAAGTTTAAAATAAAAAATTACTAAATCGGGGAAAACGATGTTTTCATGCCGTATAGATGAAGAAAGGACTTGTTGAAAGTTTAGAATAAAAAATTACTATATCGGGGAAAACGATGTTTTCATGCCGTATAGGTGAAGAAAGGACTTGTTGAAAAAATGATTTATAAGGATTTTGGGAAAACGGGGATAAAAATGTCGCTGCTCGGTTTTGGGGCGATGCGGCTGCCGATGGCGGAGGGCGGAAAAGTGAACTATGAGCTTGCTACCCCGCTCATGCAGCGGGCGTTTGAGCTCGGCGTTAATTACATAGATAGTGCGCCTTATTATTGCGACGGCGACAGTGAGGTTGCTGTAGGAAAAGCGCTCAAGGGCTGGCGTGACAAGGTTTACGTTTCCACGAAATATCCGTGCGAGAAAGCTACCGCCGCCGATTTGCGCGAGAAGCTTGAAGAATCGCTTAAGAAACTTGATACCGGCTGTGTGGATTTTTATCATTTATGGGGCATAAACGCAGGTACAATCGAGAGAGTAAGCGTAAAAGGCGGTGTGCTTGACGAGGCGGCGAAGTTGAAAGAGGAAGGATTGATTAAACATCTTTCATTCTCGTTCCACGACAAGGCGGAAAACATTTTTCCGATGATAGACAGCGGGGTTTTCGAGTCGGTGCTGCTGCAATACAACCTGCTTGACCGCTCGCTTGAGGACGCGATTAAATACGCGAAAGAAAAGGGTCTGGGTACTGTTATTATGGGGCCTGTCGGCGGCGGACGGCTCGGCACGCCGTCGAGCGTGATAAAAAGCTTGCTGAAGCGCGAGGTCAAGAGCTCGGCGGAAATCGCGATGCGCTTTGTGACCGCGAATCCCTATGTAGACATTGCGCTTTCGGGTATGCAGAATATTGCACAGCTTGAGGAGAATGCAAGAATCGCAGGCATTGAAAACGCGCTGACTGCCGATGAAATCGAGCAGATTAATCTGATGATGGCGGAGAATAAAAAGCTTTCCGACCTGTATTGCACGGGCTGCAATTATTGTATGCCATGTCCGCAGAAAATCAACATACCGCACGTTTTTTCGCTGATGAACTACCACAGGGTTTACGAGCTGACCGGCTACTCAAAGGCAGAATACGGCAATCTTTATAAGCCGATGGAACAGCGCACGGCGGCATGGGAAATCGGTTGGGGGACGGACGCGGGGCAATGCATTGAATGCGGTGTGTGCGAGGAAAAATGCCCGCAGAAACTGAAGATTATTGAGCAGCTGAAAGAAACGCACGGGGTGTTGGGGAGATAGTGATAGATGTAATTAATAATCCCACAAGGAAACTTGTGTTAATATAGATATTCCTGATAAAGAAAGGTGTGATATTTTATGAAAAAATATTTTATTGTAAACAAGTTGCAAATAAGGAGGGCAATTCATATTTAACTCCTCTTACAAAGGAGCCACCCTCCTAAAAATGGAGGAAATTTTTAATGAAGAAAAGCATTATAATATTTGGCACAGGAAGAGCGGGTAAAACAACATTAGCAAAAAAATTAAATGAAGAATTGAATTACAGTGTCATCGGCACTGATGAAATTGTCACTGCGTTTGAGAGGTCTTTTCTTCAATTAGGAATCGGTAAGCCTAATGATTCTGAAAAGACTGCGGCTAATTTAGCACCGTTCCTTGCTCATTTCCTTGGCGGGTTATCCTATCGTTCCTGTTGCCATAACGGAACCAAATATGTTTTCGAGGGAGGTTATTTTGATTTAAATGCAATGCTGCCTGTTTTGAGAATGTATGACGAATGGAAAGATAACTGCTTGCTTATAGGTTTGATTTATCCCGGGCAAACGTCCGGAGGATTATTTAACGATATAAGGAAGTTCGATACCGAGGACGACTGGACATATAATCTTAGCGATAACGAGTTAAGAAGTCATGTAGACCACTGCATAGAATACAGCCGGAATTTTTATAATAAATATCAAAAACATAACCCTGTTATTTATGATGTATCTAAAAACCGGGAACAGGTTTTAAATAAAATCATAAATGATATTGAAAATGATTTAATATGATATGATTGAATAAATTATATAAAAGGGCGGCATAGCCGCCCTTTTATCATGACCAGGGGAGGCCCCCCCGTCCTATACGTTCTTTTTGTTCTTCGCCGCAAAATAAATCTCCGTCACACAGTTAAAAAGCGCCTGCTTATCCCCTTCAGAAAGTTTTTCCCCCGCGAAAAGCTCCCGCGACTTGTCAAGGTAAAACATCGCGTCCAGAATTCCGCGTCCCTCGGAGGTCGCGCCGAAGTAAAAACGCTCTTCGCTTGTGAGGGTGAGGGTTTTCGCGTCGTCAGTGAGGAAAACGATGTCGGTTTCAAGAGTTTCGGCGATTTTGAGCAGCACTGACTTCTTAGGCTCGCGCGTGCCGGAAATGTAATTGGCGAGCGCGCGGTAGGTTATGCCTATTTTTTCGGCGAACTCGGTCTTCTTCATGCCGCCCCGGCGAATGAGAACCTCAAGTTTCTCACTGAGTTTCATAATTTCACCATGCCCTTTCTACACAAACAAGAATGAAAAGTTTCGTTTTGCCCGATTTGGTATCATTTATTTTCAACCTTGCTTTGCCTCCTGTTCATGATAATAGTATAACATGAAAATATCAAAAAATCAATATATGAGAAAAATATTTTTGATATACAAAGAATATGCATAATAAAATGAATATTATGCAATTATGATTATATTATTCCTTGACATTGACGAAATATAATGTATAATATTCAGTATAGACAAAAAAAGAGGCGGTAAAAAGTTTGAAAACAAATAAAACTGAATTGGGGGAAACGACGTTTTCATTTCGCATTGGTGAAGAAAGGACTTAATGAAAATATGATAATAAGGGAGTTTGCATCAGCCGATATTGAAGCGGCTCACTTGCTTTGGCGGAGCACCGAGGGCGTCTGCAAGTGCGATAAATGCACGGAGCTCGATTCCAGGGAGAACTTAGAAAAATTTATGACGCGTAATCCTAAATCCTGCTTCATAGCGGAAATTGACGGGAATATCGCGGGGACTATTTTAGCGGGGCACGACGGAAGAACAGGCTTGATTTACCGGCTTACTGTTTCGGAAGAGTGCCGCGAAAAGGGCATAGGAAAGGCATTGGTAGATAGGTCTGTCGAAATGATAAAAAGCGAGGGGATTAAAGTTGTTGTCGCTTTTGTATTAAGCGAAAATGAAGGCGGGAACGCCTTTTGGGAGAAAATCGGTTTTACAGAAGAGAATATGGCTACAACGCGAAGATTGAGGTTATATTAAATGAAATATACGTATGATAATAAAATCTCGTATGCTGATTACAAAGCTCTGCGCGATTCGGTCGGCTGGCGGGAGGTCAGCGAAAGGCAGTTTGATATAGGTGTCAAAAACACGCAGTATACTGTGGTTGCCAAGGAAAACGGTAAAACAATCGCAATGGGAAAAGCTATAGGTGACGGCGGTTATTATTGGAATATATCGGACTTAGTAGTTCTGCCAGAGCATCAGGGTAAGGGGCTTGGGCGGGAAATAAACGAACGGCTGCTGAAGCTCATAAACGATTCCGCAGAGAGCGGCGAGTATGTTGTTATTCACCTCGCTTCGGCGAAAGGCAAGGAGCCTTTTTACGAAAAGTTCGGATTTAAACCGCGCCCTTTTGATAATTACGGTGCGGGAATGAGTTTAGTTTATATTAAAGAGTAAAGTTTTAAAATAAAACAATTGAATCGATGAAACATTGTTTTCATGATTTACTTATGAAGAAAGGGCTTGATAAAAATGAATAAACCAAAAGTATTTATAGACGGCGAATCGGGGACAGTAGGGCTTAAAATCCGCGAACGGCTTGCAGGCAGAACGGATATAGAACTGCTTGTGATTGCGCCCGAACTCAGTGAAAATGCAGACGAACGCAAAAAATTCCTAAACATGGCGGACTTTGTGTTCCTTTGCCTGCCTGATGAGGTGGCTATCGGGGCGGTAGCTATGACGGAGAATCCCGAAACGCGCATAATCGACGCTTCAACCGCACATAGAACCCATCCCGGCTGGGACTACGGTTTCCCGGAGCTTAGCGCGGAGCAGTATGAGAAAATCCGTATTTCCAAGCGGGTCGCGAACGCCGGATGCTACGCGAGCGGGTTTATAGCGCTGGTTCATCCGCTGGTTAAGGCGGGCATAATCCCTGCCGATTATTCGGTCAGCTGCTTTGGGATTTCCGGCTACAGCGGCGCCGGCAAAGCGTTTATCGAAGAGTATGAGAGCGCACAGCGAAACCCCGAGCTGTCAGGCGCACGGCTTTACGCACTTTCGCAAGTGCATAAGCATCAGCCCGAAATGCAGAAGATTTGCGGTCTTACAAAAACGCCGATGTTTAGTCCCGTTATTGACGATTATTTCAGCGGAATGATTGTGAATGTGCCGCTGCAGCTGCCAAATACAAGCGCAGATGAAATTAAAACTGTTTACAATAATCATTATAAAACAGGCAGAATAAAACTCATGGATTCCGACGGCGTAAGTTTCCTCGCGGCAAACGCTCTTGCCGGTTCGGACGATATGGAAATCTATGTGTTCGGGGACGGCGAGCGGATACTGCTGAGCGCACGGTTCGACAATCTCGGCAAAGGCGCGAGCGGCGCGGCTGTGCAGTGTTTTGATATAATGATGGGAGCAAAAGCTTAAAATGAAAATGACTGAATCGGGAAAGCATTATTTTTGTGATTCGTTTGTGAAGCAAAGGACTTAATGAAAATAAGCATGATAAACAGCAAAACTGAATCGGGGAAAACGTTGTTTTCATAATTTGTTTGTGAAGAAAGGACTTAATAAAATAATGATAACTTTTGAGGGATTGAACCCTATTTACGGCGGCGTTTGTGCGGCTGCCGGCTTTACAGCCGGCGCAGTCCGCGCGGGAATAAAGGCGAGCAGCGGGAAAGACGACCTTGCGCTCATTTACTGCGTTAAGCCCTGCTCGGCGGCTGCGGTTTACACACAGAATATTGTCAAAGGCGCGCCGATTACCGTTACGCAGAAGCACCTGAAGGACGGCAAGGCGCAAGCCGTAATCGTGAACAGCGGAAATGCAAACACCTGCAACGCAAACGGAATCGAAATCGCGGAGCTGATGTGCGGCTTGACGGCAGACTGCATTAAAATAAAAAAAGAAGACGTGATTGTCGCGTCCACGGGCGTAATCGGGCAGCAGCTGACGCGGGAGCCGTTCGAGAAAGGCATACCGGTGCTTGCGGGCGTGCTCAGCGAAGTCGGCAGCACGGATGCGTGCAAAGCGATTATGACCACGGACACGCGGGTGAAAGAATTCGCATTTGAATTCACGCTGCCGCTCGGGAATAAAACCTGCAGAATCGGCGGTATCTCAAAAGGCTCGGGCATGATTAACCCCGACATGGCGACGCTGCTCGCTTTTATCACCACGGACGCCGCGATTTCGGTGCCGATGCTGCAGAAGGCGCTGTCGGACGCGAACGAAATATCGTACAGCCGCGTCAATATCGACGGCGACACCTCCACCAACGACATGGCGTCGGTTATGGCGTCGGGGCTCGCGGGGAATGAACTGATAACCGAGGAAAACGAGGATTACGAGGCGTTTTTCGGCGCGCTTTGCGCGGTAATGCTTAACCTAGCAAAGGAAACAGCGCGCGACGGCGAGGGCGCGACAAAGCTCATCGAGTGCGCAGTTATGAACGCGCCGAGCGAGGAAGCGGCCGCACTTATATCAAGGGCGGTGATTTCCTCAAGCCTCGTGAAAGCCGCAGTTTTCGCGGCGGACGCGAACTGGGGCAGGATTATGATGGCGGCGGGAGCTTCGGGCGCGGAGTTCGACCCCGAAAAAGTTTCGGTGAGAATCGTTTCTGAAAACGGCGACGTCAAAGTCTGCGAGAACGGCGCAGGCGTCGGTCACTCGGACGAGGAGGCGCATAAGGTTTTACTTGCGGACGAAGTTATTATCGTTATAGATTTAGGCGAAGAAAACGCGGAGCTCAACCGGTCGGTTGCGTGGGGCTGCGACTTAACTTATGATTATGTGAAGATTAATGCGGAGTACCGGACTTAATTATTTCAATCCCGCATGAACCAGTTTACAGGCTGTTCTGTATCCGTAATCAAAGTTATTGAACGCAATTTCATTTTCATAATTGCTGCGGGCAGCCTTATAGGCTTTAAATAATTCTTTCTGTTTGTCGCTTAGATTTTCGCTCAGTTTCTTTTCGGCAATCTTAAAATCATCGTCAAACAAATAAAAATGTTTTTCAGGTTGTATTTCGCCGTTAAAAAGCTCTCTTATTATTTCGCTCATTGGATTTGCTCCTTTCGTTTTCTTTATTATATCACGTACATATACGGAAGTCAATATAGAATCCGTATTTGTACGCAATTTGTATAAATATACAATTAAGAGGTAGAAAAAATATGAATAGTGCACAAATGATAAAAATAATAGATGACTTAGCAAAACGTGGCGGTGTGAGCCGTCATAAGCTACTTAATGATTGCGGTGTAAAAAGTTATGTAGATAACTTAAAAAAAGATAAGTTGCCCAACATTGCTACAATCGCGAAAATTGCGGATTACTTAGGCGTATCTATTGATTATCTTGCAGGGCGGACTGATAATCCCGAAATTAATGCGTAGGGGCGCATTGCGCGTCCGTTTTGTATTAATTTCTTATTCTTATTATAATCCATTAACTAACAGATGTCAATAGCTTATCTATTAGATAACAGATGTTTGTATGCTTGCACAAAAGAACAGGTGGTTTATTATGAATCTTGAACAAATGGTAAAAATAATAGATGAATTAGCAAAAGAACGCGGCACAAGCCGTAATAAACTGCTAATATCATGCGGTGTGAAATTTTATGTTGATAATTTACAAAAAGGGCAAGTCCCTAAAATTGATACAGTCGCGAAAATTGCGGATTACTTAGGTGTATCCATTGATTATCTTGCGGGCAGAACCGATAATCCCGAGGTAAATAAATAAGGAGAAAATAATGATAGATAATAATACAAGAGCAAATATATTAATAGAAGCGCTGCCCTACATCAGGCAGTACTACGGAAAAATCGTCGTAATAAAGTACGGCGGAAACGCGATGATAAACAACGAGCTCAAGCAGGCGGTAATGTCGGACATTGTAATGCTGTCGCTGTGCGGGATTAAAATCGTGCTGGTACACGGCGGCGGCCCCGAAATAAACGCTGTGCTCGAAAAAGTAGGCAAGGAGCCGAAGTTCATTGACGGTCTGCGTCATACCGACAAGGAAACAGCGGAAATCGTGCAGATGGTGCTGTGCGGGAAGGTCAACAAGGACCTTGTGAATCTGCTCTATTCACACAGCGGCAAGGCAATCGGGCTGTGCGGTCTTGACGACGGCATGCTTGAGGCAAAGCAGCTGAGCGAGGAGCTCGGCTTTGTGGGAGAAATAACGGCGACCAACCCCGAGGTAATCAAAAATGCACTCAACAACGGCTATATCCCCGTCATTGCGACTGTTGCGGGCGGGGAGAACGGCGAGGTTTATAACATCAACGCCGACATCGCAGCCTCCCGCATTGCGGCGGAAATGGGCGCGGACAATCTTATCCTGATGACTGACGTTAAGGGAATTTTAGAGGACAAGGACGATGAAAGCACGCTGATATACAATATAAATCTCAGCGAGGTTCCGCTTTTAAAGGAGCGAGGTGTTATATCCGGCGGCATGATTCCGAAGATTGACTGCTGCTTTGAGGCTGTGAGGCGCGGGGTCAAGAAAGCGAATATAATAGACGGAAGAATCCCGCACTCTATTTTAATTGAGCTGCTGACCGACAAGGGTGCGGGAACGATGATAACTGTTTAAATTGAATAGGGAAAACGTTGTTTTTATCCCGAATAAGGTGAAGAAAGGACTTATTGAAATTATGAGTATAATTCAAAAATACGACAAGCACGTTATGAAATCCTACGGGCGGCTTCCGCTCGCCATTGAAAGCGGAAGCGGCGTGAATGCAGTCGCAGAGGGCGGAAAGACGTTAATAGACTTCGGCTCGGGAATAGGTACAAACTCGCTCGGCTTCTGCGACAGCGACTGGGTTGAAGCGGTATGCAAGCAGGCGCAGACCCTGCAGCACAACTCAAATTATTACTATAATAAACCGGGCGCGGATTTCGCCGAGAAGCTCTGCAGAATTACCGGCTATACTAATATGTTTTTCGGGAATTCGGGCGCGGAGGCGAACGAGTGCGCGATTAAAATAGCGCGCAAGTACAGCTTTGATAAATACGGCAAAAACAGGCACACTATTATAACGCTCGTGAATTCTTTTCACGGCAGAACAATTGCGACCTTGTCGGCGACGGGGCAGGAGGAAATGCATAATTACTTCTTTCCGTTTGTCGGGGGTTTTGTGCACGCCGAGGCTAATAACATCGCCGACTTAAAGGCGAAGCTCGACGACTCCGTATGCGCGGTCATGTTCGAGTATGTGCAGGGCGAGGGCGGTGTAACCCCGCTTGAGCAGGATTACGTCGATGAGCTTTTCAAGCTCTGCAAAGCGCATGATGTGCTGACGATTGCAGACGAAGTGCAGACGGGCACAGGGCGCACGGGAAAGTTTCTTGCGGGCGAGCATTACGGTAAAAAAGCCGACTTAACTACGCTCGCTAAAGGCATCGGCGGCGGTCTGCCGCTCGGGGTTTGCCTTGCGGGTAAGAAATGCGCAAATGTGCTGGCAGCCGGAACCCACGGCTCAACCTACGGCGGGAATCCTGTGATTTTAGCAGGGGCGCTGGCTGTTCTTAACAAAGTTTCAAGGGAGGGTTTTCTCGCCGAAGTTATAAAAAAAGGCGAGTATATCAAAGAGAAATTATCGGCGCTTGACGAAGTTGCAAAGATAAGCGGCAAGGGGCTGATGCTCGGGATTACACTTAAAAATAAAAAAGCTGTCGATGTTATGAAATCGGCGCTGGAAGCGGGCTTGCTGACGCTGACGGCGAAAGAGAAGCTGCGGCTTCTGCCGCCGCTCGTGATTGATTATGAAAGTATTGATAAAGGCTTGGCGATTTTAATTCAAACCCTCAATGATTAATTTAGAGGCTGTTTTATATCCGCACTCGAAATGAAAAAATTCAATTTCTCTTTCGTAATTGCGATGGGCGATTTTATATGAAGCGAATAACTCTTTTTGTCTGTCGTTAAAGGTTTCGTTTAAATCATTTTCAGCAAATTTAAGTTCGTCTTCTAACATATAATAGTATTTTTTGCCGGCAGGGTCAATCTCGCCGTTAAAAAGCTTTCTGATTGTTTGGTTCATGGTATAGCTCCTTTGTTTTAGTTTTCTTGTTCTTATTATAATATGTTAACTAACAAATGTTAATACAAGATTTGTTAACTAACACAATTTGTATATTTACACAAAAAATGAGGTGACAATTTATGGCTAATGCACAAATAATGATTAAAAAAATAGATGCTTTAGCGGAATTAAGAGGAATCAGCAGAAATCAACTTCTTATTTCATGCGGCGTTAAAGATTATGTGGGTAACTTGTCTAAGGGGCAAATGCCTAAAATTGATACCGTTGAAAAAATTGCGGATTATCTTGAAGTATCAATTGATTATCTCGCAGGGAGAACTGAAAATCCCGAAATTAACAAATAAACAACCGAAAGGAAATAAACAACATGAAACACCTACTTAAAATGCTCGATTAAAAAGCTTTCTGATTGTTTCGTTCATGGTAATAGCTCCTTTGTTCTGGATTTTATAATTATATTATAGCTCGAATAATCGAGATTGTCAATACATTATTCTCGAATTATCGAATTTTTACGTATTACACAAATATGAGGTATTTAATATGTATATAGTAGACAAAATATTCAATCTGCTTAAAGAAAAGCAATTAACACAAAAAAACATGGCTGAAACAATAGGAGTTTCAACCGGAAATATAAGCGATTGGAAATCAGGCAAAGCAAAGCCGAGTATAACTGTTATACCGAAAATAGCAGATTTTTTTAACGTGTCTATAGATTATCTTTATGGTAGAACTGAAAATCCCGAAATTAACAAATAAACAACCGAAAGGAAATAAACAACATGAAACACCTACTTAAAATGCTCGACTTGAGCCCTGAAGAAATCATAGAGATACTGAACCTCGCTGACCAGCTTAAATACGAGCAGAAGCACGGAATACCGCACAAGTTTTTAAAAGGGAAAACGCTCGGTATGATTTTCGAGAAAGCCTCGACAAGAACGCGGGTTTCGTTCGAGGCGGGAATGTACCAGCTTGGCGGATATGCGCTGTTCCTGTCGTCGCAGGAGCTGCAGATGGGGCGCGGCGAGCCGATTGAAGACACGGCGCGCGTGCTGTCGCGGTACCTTGACGGCATAATGATACGCACTTATAAGCAGGAGGACGTGGAGGTTCTTGCACAAAACAGCACAATCCCTGTCATCAACGGGCTTACGGACGCCTCGCATCCGTGCCAGGTGCTCGCGGATTTAATGACCATCCGGGAGTATAAGAACAAGCTCGAGGGCTTGAAGCTCTGCTTTATAGGTGACGGGCACAACATGGCAAACTCGCTGATAGTCGGCTGCCTTAAAGTCGGCATGAACGTCAGCGTAGCGACTCCGAAAGGATATGAGCCGGCGCAGTTCGCGCTGGATTTCGCGAAAGATTACGCGAACTTTGAGCTGCTGAGCGATCCGCTGGAGGCGGCAGCGGACGCCGATGTGCTCGTAACCGACGTTTGGTCGTCTATGGGGCAGGAAGACGAAGCCGACAAGCGCAAGAAAGACTTCACGGGCTTCCAGATTAACTGCGAAACGATTAAGGCTGCGAATCCCGATGTCATGGTTCTGCACTGCCTGCCCGCGCACAAGGGCGAGGAGATTACTCATAAGGTCTTCGAGGAACACGCGGATGCGATTTTCGACGAGTCCGAGAACCGCCTGCACGCGCAAAAAGCGGTCATGGTAAAACTCATGGGCTAAATAATAAAGGGAACACAGGGTTCCGCCCGCCCTTGACAAACCGATTAACATTTGCTATAATTTGGATAACTCTATATAAACAGAAGGAGAAAGCACATGAACGTAAAAATAACCGCGAAAAAAGTGCAGGCCGACGGCTTAGCGGAGTACGCCCAGAGCAAGCTTAAAAAACTCGAACGGTTTTTCGGGGAAGCCTTTGACGCGAGAATCACGATGTCCACGCAGCGCGGCATGATAACACTTGAGCTTACCGTACAGCACGATAATCTTACATTCAGAGCAGAGCAGTCCGCGCAGAATAAGAACGACGCGCTTGACGCCTGTGTCGACAGGATTGTCCGGCAAATCCGCAAGAATAAAACAAAAATCGAAAAACGCCTGCACATAGCAGCATTTAACGACGGTTTTGAAGATGAAATCGAGGAGCAGGCGGCATATGAGGTTATTAAGAAAAAGCCTATTATTCTGCATCCAATGAATTTGGACGAGGCGATTTTACAGATGAACATGGTCGGGCATAGCTTCTTCATGTTCAAGAACGGCGACACCGGCGAGATTAACGTGGTTTACAAGCGCAAGGACGGGCACTACGGGGTGATGGAGCCGACAAAGGATTAAGTTTGAAAATAAACACAATTGAATCGGGGAAAACGTTGTTTTAATTGCTCGTTTGTGAAGAAAGGACTTAATGGAAATAAACATAATTAAAAAGGAACGCCGAGGCGTTCCTTTTTATTAATACACATTAATTTTTTTATTGCATTTAACTATCTGATTCAAGAACCCCTCTCTGTCTTTAACGGATATTATGTATCTGCTTTTGACAGTGGTGATTAATAACCTGTCAAATGACAGAGCCATGCCTGCTTCCTGTGTTTTTGTCTTCTCGATATCTATTATATCCTTACAGTTAATATGCTTTTTAAAGAATCCGAAATGAATGATTAACATGCCATCGTGCAAAATAATATAGTTGATAAATGTAATAATAAGAAGAAGCGGAAGCAAAATTACCGCAATGCCTATTGTAGTCAGAAAAGCCACGGTATCTTCATAACAAATGTAAGCAATGAAAGCCATAAAAGCATTAAAACCCACAATAAAGACATACCACCAAGCACCTATTTTACCTTTAAACACAGCGGATATATCGGCAGGGTCCGAGTCAATATTTTCACCGTTAGTCAATTCAGTTATATTTACCCCGAAGATTTCGGCAAGCGTAATGAGGTTTTCCATGCAAGGTACAGATTGGTCTGATTCCCACTTGGTGACAGCCTGACGGCTTGTACCTGCGAGTTCAGCTATTTTTTCCTGCGAAAAACCGAGTTTGCTGCGATATTCTTTTATTTTTGTTCCGAGTGTCATTTTGAACACCACCTTTCATCTGAAATTATACAAGAAACTGCGGTTGCATACTACCAACTATCGGTTGCATAACAGGAATTCATGCAAATAGTTTAAGTCAAGGCGCTCAAAGCCTCAATCTCTTTCGCCACATCGAACCGCGGGAAGATAATTTCCCCGCGTTTGACAGTGACATCATGCGGCAATATGCCCCACTTCCCTGTATTCTCGTGAGTAACGCAATCTTCACTTGCGCCGATTTGCTCCCAGACTTTCGGCATTGTCGTTGGCATGAATGCTGCGAGCAGCGACGAGCAAATGCGAATGGTTTCAAGCAGATTGTAAAGCACAGCGGCAAGCCGCGGCTTGTTTTTCTCATCTTTAGCGAGAATCCACGGCTCCGTTTCATCAATATATTTATTGGCGCGTGAGATTACCTTAAAAATTTCAATGAGCGACGCGCTGAGCTGAGGTTCGCTGATGAGTGCGTCGGTTTTGTTTTTCAAGCCGGAAGCGAGAGAAACAAGTTCGCTGTCTTGTTCATTGTTTTGCGTTTTTTCTGAGGGAAGGGAAGAATCAAAATACTTTTCAACCATCGCGACCGTACGGGATACCAGGTTCCCCAAATCGTTTGCGAGGTCTGTGTTTATACGGCTGAGCATGATTTCGTTAGTGAAGTCGAAGTCGCCGCTGAAAGGCATATCGCGCAGAATCTGATACCTCACGGCGTCAACGCCGTAGCGCTTTCCGAGTACGAACGGGTCGACGACGTTGCCGGTGCTCTTACCCATTTTCTGACCGCCGAAGTTAATCCAGCCGTGTGAGTAGAGCCGATTCGGGAGCGGCAAATCCAGCGCAAGAAGAATCGCGGGCCAAATAATAGAATGAAAACGCACGATTTCCTTTGCGGTCATGTGCATAACGGTATCCGCGGCGGCAACGCCGCCTTCGGCGGGGTTCTCATTTCCCCAATACCGCATATCGTCATACTCGTTGTTCCCGTAACCGAGCAACGTGATATAATTTGACAGCGCGTCAAGCCAGACGTAAACGACGTGCTCCCCGTCAAAAGGCACGGGAACACCCCATTTAAATGAGGTTCGTGACACGCAGAGGTCTTCGAGCCCGGGCTTGATGAAGTTATTCACCATTTCGTTTACGCGGGCGGACGGCTTGAGGAAATCCGTTTCGGTGAGCAGCTTTTCTATACGCTTTGCAAACGGCTGCATCTTCATGAAGTATGCCTCTTCCTTAGCGTCGATGACGTCACGCCCGCACTCGGGGCATTTGCCGTCCCTGAGCTGGGATTCTGTCCAGAAGCTCTCGTCGGGGACGCAGTATTTCCCGGAATATTCGCCTTTGTAAATATAACCTTTATCATAGATTTTTTTAAAGATATTCTGAACCGCAGACTTGTGATAATCGTCGGTAGTGCGGATATAACGGTCGTAGCTGATGTTCATGTATGCCCAGAGTTTCTTGAAGCGTGCGGCGATTTCATCAACATAAGCCTGCGGCTCCATTCCCGCCTTTTTTGCGTTTTCCTCGATTTTCATGCCGTGCTCGTCCGTGCCGGTTGAGAAGAACACGTCAAAGCCCTGCCAGCGTTTATAACGCGCAATCGTATCGCAGGCGACTGTCGTGTAGCAGTGCCCGATGTGCGGGTTTCCCGACGGATAATAAATAGGCGTGGTTATATAAAAAGTATTTTCAGACATGATTTTTATCTGTCCTTTCGTATAAATGTACAATTTAGTATACCACAATTCTAACTCTTTGGCAATATAACAAAAAATTTAGATGAAAAATTTACATTTCTCATAAAAAAGACTTGCTTTTTTTACCGTTTTCATGTAGAATATATATATCTATGGTTATTCAAGCGCCGGCCCGACCTATGCGCCCAGCAGGATTGTTTTTAAATCCTGCGGAGGAGAGCACCGGCAGAGGCGGCGAAGCCCTTGAGATTAAGGGCGGAAAGGTAGATTAATATGTCTAACAGATTATTTCAAGGGGTAATTCAGCAGATGAAAGACACCGTGGGGCGAGTTATCGGCGTTATTGACGAGAACGCAACCGTAGTCGCCTGCAGCGAAACCCCGAAACTCGGCACCAGCACTGACTTCTTCTCAATCGAAATCGGCGAATCGCACGATATTTTCATCAGGGACGGCTACACGTACAAGCCGTTCGGAATCCACGCGAAGCCCGATTATGCCGTATTTGTCGAGGGCGTTGACGAGGGGGCGGGCAAATATGCCTCGATACTGGCGATAACGCTTGCGAGCATTAAACAGTATTATGACGAAAAATATGACCGTAATAATTTTATCAAAAATATAATCCTCGATAATATTCTGCCCGGAGACATCAGCATAAAATCCCGCGAACTGCACTTTAATTCAGACATAAACCGCGTCGTTTTCTTAATCAGCATTATCTCGTCCAACGATGTTTCGGCTTATGATGTGATTCAGAATCTTTTCCCCGATAAAAACAAGGATTTTGTATTTAATATTACAGAAACCGACATCGTGCTCGTGAAAGAGCTCAAGGCGCAGATTGATATAAAAGACCTCGAAAAGCTTGCGCGTTCGATTTCGGACACGCTGTCGAGTGAATTTTTCACCCGTGTGAACGTTGGTATCGGCACGCCCGTACTCGGCGTCAAGGACCTGGCGCGCAGCTTCAAGGAGGCGCAGATTGCCCTTGAAGTCGGTAAGGTTTTTGACACGGACAAGACCATCATCAGCTACGATAACCTCGGTATAGCGCGGCTTATTTACCATCTGCCTACCACGCTCTGCGATACGTTCCTGTCAGAAGTGTTTAAGAAAGGCTCGATTGAGTCGCTTGACCATGAAACGCTGTTCACGATTCAAAGATTCTTTGAGAACAATCTGAACGTTTCAGAAACTTCAAGAAAGCTGTTCGTACATAGGAACACGCTGGTTTACCGCCTTGACAAGATTCGGAAGCTGACGGGGCTTGACCTGCGCGAATTTGACCACGCTATTATATTTAAGATTGCGCTTATGGTGAAAAAGTATCTTTCCGCGGACCCCGTAAAATTCTAATTAATAATGAATAATTAACAAGGAATAATTAAAGAGTCCGCTTCGCGGACGGATATAAAATCATCGCGGAGTGACACTAAAATTATTCACTATTCATTATTAATTATTAATTGGAGAAAACATGGTAGAACTGAAAAACGTTGACGTATACTACAAGGAAGGCGACGTGGAAGCGCTCAACGACGTAAATTTAAGAATAAATGACGGTGAGTTCGTTTTCATTGTCGGGAGTTCGGGTGCGGGGAAGTCAACGCTCCTAAAGCTCTTGACGCGTGAGCGCAAGCCCACGAACGGGCGGGTTTTCGTCAACGGCTACAACCTGTCGAAGCTGCGCGAGGGTAAGGTACCGAAATTCCGGCGTTCAATCGGCATGATATTTCAAGATTTCCGGCTGATTCCGAACCTGACGGTCTACGAGAACGTGGCGTTTGTGCTGCGCGTGACCGATAGGTCAAGGCGGTTTATCCGTCAGCGTGTGCCTTATGTGCTTAATTTAGTCCGTCTCTCGGACAAGGCGCGCGCGTATCCCTCACAGCTTTCGGGCGGGGAGCAGCAGCGCGTGGCGATTGCGCGGGCGTTTGCCTCTGACCCGGGGCTTATAATAGCGGACGAGCCGACCGGAAACATCGACCCCGAGCTTTCTTATGAGATTGTCGAGCTGCTTAAAGATATAAACAAATGCGGCACCACGGTTCTGATGGTAACGCATGAGCACGATTTGGTAAAATACTTCGGCGGGCGAATCATAAGCCTCAAGAAAGGCAGCGTTGACTTCGATGACTATATAGGAGGAAATGACGGATAATGAACAATTGACAATTAATTATAATTTTGGGGATAGGTTTGAAATAAATGGCACTGAATCGGGGAAAACGGAACTTTTCATTCTTCGTTGGTGTCGAAAGGACATGATGAAAAATGAGAAGCAGTAATTTTTCGTACCTTGTAAAGCAGGGAGTTGTTTCGGTATGGCATAACCGCATAATGTCGTTTGCAAGCTTTTGTATATTAATGGTAAGTTTACTGTTAATCGGACTTGCCGTGCTTATTTCTCTTGATATCAGCATAGTAATAGGTAATATTGAGGATAAAAACGAAATACTTGTTTTTGTTGACGGCGACGTGCCGGACTCGGAGCTCAGCTATATTACCGAGATTCTGCAGAGCTATAACAATGAGTTTGTTGACAGGGTGGTTTTCCGCCCGAAAGAAGAAGCATGGCAGATGGCGCGCGATAATCCTATTTACCGCGATGTAAAAGCACTTTTCGATGCAGTGGGTGAAAACCCGATGCCCAGCACGTTTGTCGTTACATTATGGGACATTACGAGAATTAATGAAGCCGCGGATATTTTCCGCGCAATCGAGGGCGTCGAGGAGATTTATGCGCCGTATGATTTTGCGGAGATTCTGATTACCATACGCAACACGTTCTCAATGATAGGAATCGCGATTTTAAGCGCGCTTGTTGTCGTCTGTCTTGTTATTATTTACAACACGGCGAGGTCGAGCGTTTTTGCGCGGAGAATGCAAATCAACATAATGAAGCATGTCGGCGCGACGAACGCGTTCATAAGAATACCTTTCTTCATTGAGGGGATGTTCATCGGGATTCTTGCGGGAGCCGCTTCATGGGCGCTGACGAGAGTCGCCTATAATTCGGTGGTTTCGGTGTTTACGGAGGATATTACAATCCTGCAGATTTTCGGGCTCGCGAATGTAATCGTTTTCGATGATATAATGTGGCTTGCGCTTGCCGCCAACTGTTTCGCGGGCGCAATGCTCGGCGCAATCGGTACAATCATGAGCATGGGAAAACACCTTAAAGTATAATAATATAGAGAATAATTAAAGCTAAAAGTAAAAAACTGTTAAATTGGGGAAAACCAGGTTTTCATATCCCTTTGGTTAAGAAAGGATTTATTGAAAATAAATGAACAAGAAAATATCGCTCGGCGTTTGCATAAGCTTGATTGCTGTCGCCTGCGCCGTGACATTTGTATTGACCATGAGCCTTTCTCTTGACGTTTACAATCAGAGAATCGCAGGAGTTGACCAGCGCGGAGTTATTAATGCAAAGCTGCAGAACATCGACTCCTATGTCAGAAATAGTTTTTTCGGGGCGATTGACGAGGAGCGGCTTGTAAACGGCATTATGAGCGGCTATATGGCGGGGCTCGGCGACAGTAAAAGCAGATACATACCCGACGCTGAGTTTTATGAACTGCAGCAGCACACGCGGGGACGGATTATCACCGCAGGGATTCAGGTTGTGCGAAACGAGAACGGGTATATAAGAGTAACCGGAGTTTACGAGGGTTCTTCAGCGGAGCTCCAGGGAATCGAAGTTGACGATATTATTACGAGCATCAACAATATGCAGGTGCTTGAAATCGGCGCGGAGAGCGCAATTCGTATGCTTTCGGGGGAAGAGGGCGTGCGGCTTGTCATTACAATCCAGCGTGACGGCGAGGAACGGCGTTTTACCTTAAGTCGGCAGGATGTGGAGCTCATCACGGTTAAGAGCGCGCAGCACGGCGATTTCGGCTTTATCAAAATCTCGGCGTTCGCGGAGAACACGGGTGAGCAGTTTGAGGCGGCGCTCGGCGAGGTACTGGCGAATAACGCAAAGGGTTTAATTATAGATTTGCGCGGAACAAGCGGCAGTTTGATTACGCCGCAGAGGCAGATTTTAGACAGGCTGCTTCCGAGATGCACGGCGGCGGTCGCTCAGCTTGGAAACGGCAGCGTCAATAATTTAATAGAAATAACAAGCGAGTCGTTCGTAAACCTGCCGGTTACGATTATAACAGACGGAAATACCGCTGAGGGCGGCGAGCTGCTCGCGGCGGCGCTGAAAGATTTCGCGGGAGCGCAGTTGGTGGGGACAGTCACAAAAGGCGATGCGATGTTCACGAATACGCAGACGCTTGGAGATGGCAGCGCGGTGATTCTTTCGATTATGAAAGTACGTTCCGGCGGGGGTACAAGCTTCGACGGCGAGGGGATTCGCCCCGACTTCCTGGTTGAAATGACGACGCCTGTTGAGATGGATTTATATAATCTCGAGAATACACGCGACCTGCAAATCAGAAAAGCGTTTGAAGTAACTGAGGCACGGATACAGGGAACAGTGAACAATGAACAGTGAACAATGAACAATTGTTGTGCCGCCTATGGCGGCGGATTTAAGAACCGTTCGCGAAGCGAACTCCATAATTGTTCATTATTAATTGTTAATTATTAATTATCATAACGGAGGAGATTAACATGGCAAAGCAGACAATTTTAACGCAAGAGGGACTTAACAAACTGGAGGCGGAGCTCGAGCAGCTGAAGACCGTGAAGCGGCGCGATATTGCCGAAAAAATAAAAACCGCGCTTTCTTTCGGCGACCTCGCCGAAAACTCGGAATACGACGAGGCGAAGAACGAGCAGGGGATTGTCGAGGCGCGCATAGCCGAAATCGAAGCCACGCTTATGAACGTGGAAATCCTCGACGCCGAGAGCCTTACGACAGAGGAAGTGCAAATCGGCAACAAAATAAAAATAGAAAACACGGCGACAAAAAAAGAGATGAACCTTTATATCGTGGGCTCGAAGGAAGTTGATATGAAAGCGGGCAAAATCTCCGATGAATCACCGATTGGCAGGGCGTGCATCGGGCATAAGGTCGGCGATGTGATTAACGCGGAAGCGCCCGCGGGCACAGTTTCCTATAAAATTTTAGAAATATCTAAATAATCAGCATACCAATGCACATTGAAAGTACTGTCTGCCGTCTGGGCAGATGAGTTTTTAATGCGAATTGATTCTTGGAAGGAATATATAAAATGCAGGAAAACGAAATAGTTTTAACCAATGAGGAGATGCTTGCAGAGCTTGGCGAGCAAAACCGGATAAGGCTTGAAAAGCTTGCGGAACTAAAAAGCGCGGGGCAGAATCCTTATGAGATAACAAAGTATGCGGTAACGCATAAAAATGTTGAAATCGCAGATAAATTCGATGAGTATGAGAACAAGGACGTGTGTATTGCCGGGCGGATAATGAGCTGGCGCGATATGGGCAAGGCGAATTTTATCGACGTGCGCGACGCAAGCGGACGCATGCAGGTTTATGTGAAAACCGACGACATCGGCGAGGAAAACTTCGCGCAATTTAAGAAGTGGGATTTAGGCGATATAGTCGGTGTCCGCGGTTTTGTTTTCAAGACAAGGCGCGGTGAAATTTCCGTTCATGCCAAAGAAATCACGCTGCTTACAAAATCGCTGCTGCCGCTGCCAGAAAAGTGGCACGGACTGCGGGATAAGGAGGAACGTTACAGGAAGCGTTACCTCGATTTAATCGCGAATCCGGAGGTAAAGGATACGTTTGTCAAACGCTCGCTGATTCTGCGCGAAATCCGCAGTTACCTTGATAATTTAGGGTTCCTTGAAGTTGACACGCCCGTACTTCACACCGTGTCGCTCGGCGCGGCGGCGCGGCCTTTCATCACGCATCACAACACGCTTGATATTGAAATGTATCTTAGAATAGAAACAGAGCTGTACCTTAAAAAGCTGATTGTGGGCGGCTTTGACAAGATTTATGAAGTCGGCAGAATCTTCCGAAACGAGGGCATGGACTCCACGCACAACCCCGAATTCACGTCGATTGAGCTGTACTGGGCGTATGTGGATTACTTCGCGGTTATGGATTTGGTCGAGGCGCTTTACAGGCATTTATGCCTTACGATTTGCGGCAGCGATACAATTATGTTTAAGGGTACGGCAATCGAACTCGGCAAGCCGTGGACGCGTATGACAATGCGCGGGGCAGTCGAGAAATACACGGGCAAAACCGGCGTAAGCGGCAACGAGCTGATTGATTTGTTTGAAGAGCACGTCGAGCCGAAGCTCATTCAGCCGACTATTATTTATGATTATCCCGTGGAGAATTCGCCGCTTGCCAAGCGGAAAAAAGACGACCCAATGTTTACGGAGCGTTTTGAATATTTTATTAATGCGTGGGAGTTCGGTAACGCGTTCAGCGAGCTCAACGACCCTATTGACCAGCGCGAACGCTTTGCGAAGCAGGTTGAGGAGAAGAGGAAACAAGGCTTAAAAGCTGAGCTGGACGAAGATTTTCTGACTGCGCTGGAGTACGGCTTGCCTCCGACGGGAGGGCTCGGGCTCGGGCTTGACAGGCTTGTGATGCTTCTCACGGACAGCGCGTCAATCCGCGACGTACTTTTGTTCCCGACGATGAAGCCGTAACGGATAATTGACAATTGACAATCCATAATTAACAATTGATAATTGACAATTCAGGAGAAACTTATGTCAACGAATCATGATAAACGCGAGCTGTTAAAATTGAAGCAGGGGCTTATTGAAGACAGCGAGGTAATAAAAAAAGAAGAAACTGAAGCAGTCGAACTTCACGGTAAAAAGAAAGCCGAAAACTTTTGGTACCATTATAAGATTCATGTTTTAATGGTACTGTTTTTCGGTTTGTTAACAGGCTTTTTTGCCGTTGATTTGCTTTCGAGAAAAAAGCCCGACATTGAGTTTTTGATGATTGCTTCGAATGAAATCACGAGCGCTGTTATGTACAGCTTCGATAAAGATATAAGCGAGGCTGTCGCGGCGTTTACGCCTAACTTTGACGAAAACAAGTACGTTCATGCGGAGGGGCTTGTCATCGACCTTTACAACGTGTTCGACAATAACGCTTTCATGGCGACGCAGACCAAGCTTTTCACGCAGATAAGGACGGGCGTGACGCGGTTAATCATCGGAAACCGCGAGGCTTTCGACCGCATAGTAGGCGATTCAAACCGTGAATTGGACGCAATATTTGTTAATTTAAGCGAGCTTTTCCCGGGCAACGCGAACGTGAAAGAAGATGTGTTTTATAAACTCGCAGGCAGCGAATTGTCGCGGCTCTCCGGCATAGGCGATTTCTGCCCCGATGATTTTTACATCGCGCTGCTCGCGCTGAACCTTGAAAACGAAAGACAACAGCGAGCGCATGAACGCTCGCTTGAGGTGCTCGGCAATATAGTAAATAATGCGGTGATAAACGGTTAAAGTTTATTATCGTCAACTTCTTTTTTAGCGACTTCGGCATCGTCGGGCAGGTGGTAATAAACCGTGCCGTCTCTCGTTGTATAGTTGTTCACGACATAGTTCGTGAAGCGCGGGGTAATGCTTTTATCAGGTTTCATGCGTGTATTGTTGCCGTGCAGATATTTTTTTCCGTTCATAATTATTTCTACTAAGTCCTTTCCTTACAAGCAAATGATGAAAACGATGTTTCACGGATTCAGTTGCTTTAAGCCTTATTATTTACCTTGAAAAATATTATTAAGATTATTATCAACCGAAAGGGCAAATATATGCAAAGAAAATCATTTTTAAGATTGCTGCTTGAAACATTCGGATACGCGGCGGGAGGTAATGTAATGGCGCTGATTGTTACGTTTTCGCTGCTCTCGTTCGGCGCAGGCACCGCGTTTAAAGGCATTGCGCTGTTCTGCTCGGTTTCGCTCTATCTGATGATGCTGTTCAATGCCGGGCACAAGGACGGCGAGCTCGACCGCAAGCTTTTCAACAGAAAAACGATTGACACGCAGCAGGGCGGAAAGTGGTTCGTTATAGGCTCGATTGTGGGTGGTTTTTTTGTATTGATGTGCGCGCTTTTATTTGTGTTCAGCGTAAACAGCGGCGACGACGGCACGGTTATAAGCGGGAGCTATTTCAGTTTCGTGAGGATTATTTTTGCAACTGTTATGGCGATATCGCTGCTGCTTGGGGATTTATCGAACCCGATTTGGGCACCGTTTGTGTTCATGAGTATCTTTGCACTTACGCCGCTTATCTGCAGGCTGGGATACTGGGTAGGGTTTTATGAGAAGTGGACGATGGATAATATCATGTATATGAAGAAGAAGTAGGTGTGTTTAATTTATAAAATGCGAGGTTGAAAATGCATAAGAAAAAAATTAAAATTGTAATAAGCGTTATAATAACAGCAATAATTTTTATATCTGCATTAATTATTTATATTGAGCGAACAAGACATACAACCCCTATTATTTCTATTGAAAATAATACAGTTTCATGGAACACCACAGGTACAGGTGATATTAGAGCAGGACGTTTTATTCGGTCGTATGAAGTACGTGTAATTATTGGTGATGAAACATTTACGACAATTGTTGATGGAGCAAAAAGAGTAGATGAAATCTTATCCATAGATTTAACATCTATGGATTTGAGTAATTCTCAATTGATTACAGAAAATGCAGAAGTAACAGTTCGTACAATACGAAATTTCAATTCTACAAGATATAGCAAATGGTCAAACATAGTTATTTGGATACGCAAGTGATAACTGTTTAATGCACATTATAAGAATAATATGTATTAATAAATTAAATAACGCGGTTTATACCGCGTTATTTTTTTGGTAGTACGGGTTTTCACGGGGTTTTAAAAACTCTGCGGGATTCGTCACATAGGGAGCGATGTTAGTGGCAATGCCATTACTTTTTTGTTGTTCAAACTGAGGTGGTGTATAAAATATATCCATCTCACTGATGATTGTGTGAATGAGCATCGTTGTTTCCTCCCTTTGATTCCTCAACAAGTGAATTTAAACAGCTGACAGCTTCTGAAAGTCCGCCGATGCTGTCGATAATACCCTCGCTGACCGCCGCCTCGCCGTCGAGCACCGCGCCCACGTCCATGACAAGCTCGTCCTTTTTCATCATTAGCTCCTTGAAGCGGTCGGGTTTTATATTGCTGTTGCGGGCGACGAAATTAATAATCCGCTCCTGCATACGGTCAAAATAGGACAGCGTCTGCGGCACGCCGAGCATAAGCCCGTTCATACGGACAGGGTGAATGGTCATCGTGGCGCTCGGTACAATGAAGCTTTTACGCGCGCTGACGGCGAGCGGTACGCCGATTGAGTGGCCGCCGCCAACAACGATTGAAACCGTGGGCTTGCTCATGGAAGAAAGCAGCTCCGCGATTGCGAGCCCCGCCTCAACGTCGCCGCCAACGGTGTTTAAAATGATTAAAAGCCCGTCGATGCTCCGGTCCTGCTCAATGGCGACAAGAGCGGGGATTACGTGTTCGTATTTCGTTGTTTTGTTTTGAGGCGGCAGAATAAAATGCCCCTCAACCTGCCCGCAGGTGGTAATTGTGGACAGTAGATTTGAGAGACTGCCCTTTAGTGATTAAGAAGTAGGTATTAGTGATTTCGCAAAATCAATACCACCGTTGAGAAGTTTACGTTTAGTAACTCCATTATCTTTCTCTGCTTTATACCACGTTTTATTGATGCCACGCAGTTTTCAATTTAAACGATTATAATACAAATTATAACATTAAATAAACGAAAAAACACGAAAATTCCGTAAACGGCTCTTTCGCATTTATTACTTTATACTCTTTCAAACACATACCCTTTGCCCCGTGTAACTACAATGGTGTACCCCGAATCTTCAAGACTGTTCCGTAAACGGGAAATCGTCTTTTTAATTGCTTGGTTATTCTTGTTCATCGGCTGTCCCCAAACCTTTTTATAAAGATGTTCTGCGGTCATTATTACGTCCTCATTCTGTATAAAATATAACAGCAGAAAAAATTCCTTTTGTGCAAGCAATAAATCGTTACCATTAACAAAGGCACGTCCGCTCTGTACGTCAAGGTATAGCGAGCCGTGGGCAATGCGTTCCGGTATTTGCTCCGCACTTTGCAACAGGCTTTTTAGCCGTGCAAGCAGAACACCAAAAGTATAGGGTTTGGGTAAATAATCGTTACAACCGTTTTCGTAACCTTTAATAACGTCCGTGTCCTCGCTGTAACCCGTTAAGAGCAACACAGGGATTTTTGAGAGTTTACGGAATTTTCGTAAAAATTCAAGTCCGTTACCATCGGGCAACCCAATATCAAGCACTATTAAATCGGGTTTTCTTTGTTGAATGGATATTTTTGCTTCGCTAAGTGTCATAGCCGTATTAACAACAAACCCCTCATCTTCCAACATACTTTTGTTAAGTTCTTGAACATCTTCGTTGTCCTCTACTAAAAGAATCAACTTATCTTTTATAATCACGCCCGACCTCCTGTCCGCCGTAAACCGGAACGGTAAATGCTGCAGTAGTACCCATATTCGGCTCGCTTTCTATTTCGATTGTTCCTCCATGTGCTTCAACGATTATTCTGCACAGATTAAGACCATACCCCGTCCCGTTTCTGCCCGATATTCCGCGTTTGAATATATTCGGGAAAACTTCGGGCGGTATACCACACCCTGTATCCGTTACCTTAACGGTTATAAAAGAACTGTCATAATCAGCAATGAGAGCAATCGAACCGCCTTGTGTATGCTCTGTTGCGTTCGAGAGCAAGTTGACTATAACTTGAATAAACCTGTCTTTTTCTACAAACACATCGGGTAAATCCGGCATTATTTCTATTTTCAGGCTGTTATTACGCTGCTCAAAAGCCAATCTAAATGTTTCTGCACTGTTTACTAACAAATCCGCAAAGTCTAAACGTCTGCGATTTTCGCTGATTTCACTCATGGTAGACAATTTTAGCATACCCTCAATCATTCGCCCAAGCCGCTGTGTTTCGTTTCGTGATTTTTCAAGAACCGTTATAACTTTCGAGATATTTCCGTTTTCTTTTTTTATTTCCCTGTCTGTGTAGTCAATTCCGGTAGCGATGAGCGTTAGGGGCGTTTTCATTTCATGGCTCATATCTTGCAGAAATTCAGTTTTAAGCCGATTCAAGTTACCTAAAATCACACTTTGTTCTGTAGATAACTCTTCTTTGCGTTTTGTTTCAACATGACCGACAGAAAGAATTATACATTGACTAACAACAAAAAACATATAGCTTGCGACATTCTGCATATAGAACGTATCTTTTAATACATACCAGCAGAAATGATTCCATACATTGTAAACAATTATCGAAGAAACAAGCAGAATGTTAAATGGGTTTTCTTTGAGTTTTTTTGAACGTACAGCACTAATATAGGCAAATACCGCCGGAATAAGACCGGTATAAGAAAATGGCGTATTCCATAGGCTGAAAGGAAGAAAAACGATGAAAAGCATTATTATTAAGAACACGCAGTAAAAAGAAAGCATGAACCTTTTTACCGGTATTTTTAATGTGATGATTATAAAGCCGATTACGGTAAATGTTTGTAATACCAATAACAGATAATATAAACGATTCAACCCAACGCCAACCCCGTCAGATAAAAAAAGGGAAGCGAATCCGTTTCGTTCTAACGCGAAGAACCCTGCACCAAAAATACACAGCAATGCTATGAAGAGGTTTCCCAAGTCTTTACGGCGGTAGAAAAACAGTGTTCCTTGATATATAAACAAAGTTAGCAGTAACCCGATAAAGATTCCCACCAAAACCCTGCGGCTGATTGCATCGGTGAGCAGAACATTCGATTTTCCTATTTCAATCCCGAAAGTTCCCCAGCTTTCAATTATATCATAATTTGCCGCTTGTATAACGATTTCAACTTGACCGCTCACGGGCGAGAAACTCGCAAAGGCACTCCTTGACCTTGCTGCGGTTTCAGATTTTGTTTCGCCTATTACACCCGCTTCAAAGACTATTCTATTGTTTATCCATATAATACTCGCGTCCATCATTTCGGGGATAAACATTAACAGTTCCGGCTCGTCCGTCTTGACAATCAATCGGAACGTGGCAACACCGTAAAGCGAGGACTCTGCATGATGCCACGCTGTAGGAGCGATGATAAAGTCCCCGTCAAGTCCCGCATTGCTTGAAAAATCTTCCGGTGTGTAAAGTTTTCCGTGGTGATACTCCCACTCACCGTTAAGAAGAAAAAGCGAGCGGGAAAAGTCCTCATCGGTAAGGTCAAGCACACCCTGTGAAGCGGTCATATCAGACATATTTCGCGGCATGGATATTAAGTAGAACATTGTACCGCATATTAAAGCTATACAGATAACGAATATAGTAATTTTTTTCATCGAACACCTCCGTTTATCTATAGTTTTTCTTGAAAACTCCCTAAGTCCCATAACAAGCATTTTTGAGGAAGCAAGCGTTTGAAATCAACGAGATTTAAAAGTAATTTCAAAAAGAGTGTAAAAAGGCTTGACAAATGGAAATCGCCCCAAATAATTATGTTTGATTATTTATACTTATTATTATATTAAAAACTTACGTAAAAAGCAATATATTTTTTCCAAAACAAAAAAATGTGCCTTGTATAAAAAATAACAATGTGCTTTGAGTAAATTTTTAAAAACAGAAAGAAGTAGGCAGTATCTATTTTAGGTAGCTTAATTTTTGCTTAGCAGCTTGTTGGTTCTGTGACAAATATGGAACAATCGCAGTTTTTTAAGTTTTTATCATGTATAATATTAATAGTCGTATTAAAATAAAGGAGATTTTATGAGAAAGTTAAAATTACTTATGGTATTTCTATTCGTTTGCGGGATACCCACAGGTTGTTCGCAAAGCGGTCAAAGTGTTGTGGTGGGCGCAAAGGATTTCACAGAGCAATATATCATAGGATATATGCTCACATTGCTTATTGAAGATAATACTGACATAATCGTTACATATAAAAGCGATTTGGCGTCAGATGTGCTTTTTGCCGCCACAAGAACCGGAGCCGTTGATTTATATATGGAGTATACCGGAACTGTATACGGAAGCTTTCTTAGGTTTTCCGATGTAAAAAGCTATGAAGAGACTTATGAAATCTCCGCAAGAGAATTGATGGAAAGGTACAGCCTGCGTATGCTTGACCCGCTCGGTTTTAACAATACTTTTGCCTTGGCGGTTAGGGCAGATACCGCCGTAGAACACAACCTTAAAACCATTTCGGATTTGGCAGAGGTGTCGCCGGATTTTGTTCTCGGCGGCTTTGCAGAATTCTTTAACAGGCATGACGGTCTTCCCAATTTGAAAATTACATATGACATGACTTTCAAGGAAGAAAGGGTAGTTAACCCCGCCTCACATTATCAAGCCCTTATTAATGATGAAATCCAAGTGCTTGAGGTTTACTCCACTGACGGGATGCTTATTGAATCCAATCTTGTAGTATTGGAAGATGACAAACAATTTTTCCCGCCATATCACGGGGCAATTATTATTAGGGACGATACGGCGGAAAAATACCCTGAGCTGTTAGAGGTGCTTAACAAGCTTGTTGGACTGCTGACTGATGAAATTATGCGCGACTTGAATTACAAGGTCAACGTAGAAGGCGAATATGCGAAAGATGTAGCGGAAAACTTCTTGAGGGTAAGCAACTTAATTAAATAACAATTTTGAGAAGGGAGACAACGTATAAAATGGGTCAACCTGTGAGAACGGATGGTTCCGAGGGTAAACGGAGCATGAAAAGCAAAAGCAGGCTTGCTGTGCGTTTCAAAAATCTGAATATATTCTTTACTGTTTTAATCCTAACGATTACAGTAGCTGTATGCGGATTTTTAATCAATAATTTGGTTGACGCCGCATCTACTGACTATGTACGTTTTTACACTACAGATTCCGTGAATACATTCAGTGCACATTTAAGCAAAGAAATTTCGCTGGTTCAGCATATGTCGGGTTCCGAAAACATAATCGAGTGGTTTGCCGATGAAGGAAACCCGGAAAAAAAGGCTTCCGCTTATAAGGAGATGATGTTTTATGCCGATATGTTGCAAATCAACGGCTTATATTTTGCTATATTGGATTCAAAGCACGAGTATTCAGTCAACAGCGATGCCCCGCTTGAAAAATTCACGCCTTTGCTTGAAGATGGAAGCGTTCCGGGCAGCTTACCTTATACGCTTAACCCGAACAACCTATATGACCAGTGGTTCTTTACCGCCGTTGGCTCGGTTTTTGATTTCACCCTGCAGGTTGATATTTGCAAGATAACTGATACTCGCCGTTTATGGATAAACCATAAGGTAAAGCAAGACGGTAAAACCGTGGGAGTATTTTGCTCAGCGGTACAGTATGATGAAATTTTTAATGAGTTATTTAGCTTGTACGACAACGAACGAGTGAGAGGGTTTGTTATAGACCACAGGGGAATCATCCAAATGGACAGCGCCGTTCCTGAGCCCGACATCATAAACATTGATAATACTTACCTCGAGGAAAAGCACATACTGACCATCAATTCGGACGGTGATTTTATATCCGCCATAAACAGGTATCAAAGAAGCCCGGCAATTTTTTACGGACGAACAGAGCCGGAGGTCATTAAGCTCTCCGGTAATGATTTTCAATATTTGTCGATTGCCCCTATTCCGAATACTAATTGGATGACGGTAACATTCTATAACTCAGGTGCATTGTTCAATGTCAGAAATATTCTGCCGCTGGTGATTGTTTTAATTTTGGCGTTTTTTATTTATGTAACAATAAGCGCACTGTTAACACGGCAATTAGTTTTCAAACCGCTGGCGCAGCTTACTCACAGCGTATCTGTATCTGACCGCGATGAGAATAATATTTACGGCATCGCACGCAATGATGAGATTGGGGAACTGGCGCGGACAACGCAGAAAGTATGGGGGCACCTCATTGATATAACATTAAACTTAAAAGAGGCGCAGGTCACCGCCGAGCTCGCCAATCGCGCAAAGTCTGAATTCTTAGCAACCATGAGCCATGAAATCCGCACTCCCATGAACAGTATCATGGGATTTGCGGAGCTTGCCTTGGATTGCAACAATATGGCGCAAGTCAAGGATTATTTGGGCAAAATTACAAGCAGTACCGGATGGCTGCTGCGAATAATAAATGACATCCTTGACATCTCAAAAATCGAATCGGGAAAAATGGAACTGGAATGTGCACCCTTCGTCCTGCATGACGTTTTCGTACGCTGCCAGTCAGTCGTTCTTCCTGCCGTTAAGGAAAAAGGCTTAGACCTTAGTATTTACGTAGAGCAACCGCCGGATAAAATGTTGATGGGCGACCAAGTGAGATTGTATCAAGTGCTTATGAATCTTTTATCCAATGCCGTAAAATTTACTGAGGTTGGGACGGTTAGGCTTTCATCGACAGTAAAAAGTTCAGAAAACGGGAGCTCAACGTTATACTTTGAAGTAAAAGATAAAGGCATAGGAATGACTACCAAGCAGATTGAAAAAATTTTTGACCCTTTTATCCAGGCAGATTCCAGTACAACGCGCAATTACGGCGGAAGCGGGCTCGGGCTTGCAATCGTCAAAAATATAATTGAGCTTATGGGTGGAAATCTGATGGTAGAGAGTTCGCCCGGTGCCGGCAGTACTTTCAGCTTCGAAATAACATTTGAAACAATAGCGTCTGAAGAGAAGCTTTCTGCCCGTGAGGACTACGCCCTTCTCAAAAAGCCTTACTTTGATGCTTTCGTTTTGGTTTGCGATGATAATCCTATGAATCAGGAGGTCATTTGCGAGCACCTTATGCGTGTTGGAATTAGGGCTTCGGTAGCAGACAATGGTAAAATCGGAGTTGATATGGTTAAGGAGCGCATAGATTCAGACAAAAAGCCATTTGATTTAATTTTCATGGACATGTTCATGCCGGTAATGGATGGTATGGAAGCTGCATCAAAAATAGCAGAGATGAATACAGGTACGCCTATAATAGCTGTGACGGCAAATGTTATGAAAAGCGAAATTGAAAAATATGAGAAAAACGGAATGCCGGACTGTTTGGGAAAACCTTTTACGTCGCAGGAGTTATGGCGTGTCTTGTTAAAGTATTTAAATCCTGTAAGCACAGGTCTTATAGATGAGCACGATAATAACGGAGAACTGCAAAAAAAACTACGTATTAATTTTGCTAAGAATAACCGAACTACGCACAACGATATTGCCGACGCGTTTAAAGCAGGCGACACAAAACTCGCCCATAGACTGGCGCATACCCTAAAAGGCAATGCGGGGCTAATTAATATGCCGGAACTGCAAAAGGCTGCATCGGAGGTGGAGTTTTTGCTTAAATTCGGGACAGCTTCAATTTGGGAAAGTAAAATGGGTCTGCTTCATTCCGAATTAGAGCGGGTACTCAGCGAGCTTGCTCCGATGCTTAACAGCTCTGAGCAGGATACCCTTGTAAAGCAGACTTTAAATGTTGAACAGGCGCTGGCGTTGTTTGAAGAATTAGAACCTATGCTGGAAAACATAAACCCTCAGTGCGTTAATCTGTTAAATGAAATCCGCAAAATTCCGGGAACGGAGAAACTGGTTCAGCAGATTGAAAATTATGAATTTGAAATCGCGGCTGCAACGCTTGCCGAATTAATAAAAAAGGGACTTTACCCAGATTAGGAAGGTGTGATATGCTTAAACATGGTGTATCCACGTTTTCCATCCCTGCCTTTTTATGTAGCGTTTTTATATTAGTAAAACTACTTATTTGTTTTTTTCCGACTCGTATTTATTCCGCATAAACAATGCCATTTCAAGACATTTTTCTCCTAAATTACGAACACGGTTAAGTTTTTCTACAGAAACAGAACAAAGCTCGTCCATTGTTGTAATTCCTCCGCGCACTAATGCGTTGATTGCACGGACAGTTAATTTATGGTATACAGTTGAAGGTGCGTGCTTTTTGAAATATTTTTCTAATTCTATATGTTGCTCCATATTTACACACCCTTTCTCATATCAAATATTTTTTCATCATCTTTAAGACTTCATTAATATTAAGAGGCTTGCCAACATGGGCGTTCATGCCTGATTTTATGCACTGCTCCACATCTTCGCGAAATACGTTGGCTGTCATTGCGATAATGGGGATTTCTTTCGCGTTAGGCAGTCCCGAAGCGCGGATTTTCCGTGTAGCTTCATGCCCGTCCATTTCCGGCATTTGCAAATCCATAAATATCATATCAAATTTGCCGAATGATTCACGGAATATACGCAAAGCCTCCGCACCATTTTCCGCACAGTTAATCTCTACTAATGTCGGTTCAAGCAGCGACATTACGATTTCCCGGTTAATTTCAACGTCCTCGGCAAGTATAATTCGTTTTCCTTTAAAGAGCCCGTCATAATCATCGTCTTGACTATCAGAAGCGATTGCCTTCTCGGTGCTCCCTATGCCGACAAGCGCTGTAAAAATAAACCGAGTACCTTTACCTAATTCAGATTCTATCCAAATATCACCGTTCATCAGGTTGATTATTTTCTTAGAGATTGCCAGCCCTAAGCCGGTTCCGCCATATTTTCTCGATGTGCTGCCGTCGGCTTGCTCAAAGGGCTGAAACAGGCGTGACTGCTGCTCTTTAGAAATACCTATGCCGTTATCCCATACTTCAATACGGAGCAGACAGCCGTTCTCTGCTTCATTTTCTTTGCACACCATCAATTTGATGTTTCCGTTTTCGGGCGTGAACTTATTGGCGTTGCTTATAAGATTTGTAATTACCTGCGCCAACCTTTGCTTATCGGCTGTTATGGCATGCGGAATGTTTTGGTCTGCATGTACTGTAAATTGCTGCTTCTTTTTGTCTATATTTACAGCCACTACTGATATAATTTGTTCCAGCATATCATTAAATAAAAAGTCTGTTTCAGATAATTCAAGCTTTCCCACTTCAATTTTAGACATGTCTAAAACATCATTAATCACGCCCAACAGATGGTTCGCAGCACTTTCAATTTTAATTAAACAGTTATGTATTTTTTCCAGCTCATTAACATTTTTTGCGATTTCTGTTATGCCGATAATAGCGTTCATCGGCGTTCGCATTTCATGGCTCATACGTGTCAAAAAGTCGCTTTTGTCCATATTTTTTTCATCTGAACGCATTTTTTGCGCACGGGTGCGAATTAATATATAAGCTAAAATAAGCATTAAGCCGCCACCTATGATGCTTAGAACAATACCCATTGTATACACTTGTTCATAATAGTTTGAACGCGGGACTATGATTCCAATATGCCATCCATTAAAAATAGTACGGAAAAATGCAATAGAATCTACGTCGTCGGCATTTAAAAACCGGACGGCAGAAACTTCTTTTCCATCTAAAATTATCTGTTCTAAAATCGAGTATTCACCGCCGGCAACATTAATATGAATACCAATTAAATCAATATCGCGATGTATTGAAAAGCGCATTTGGTCGTTAAGCAACACACCATAACCATCGTTAGCAATTGTTTGGTCGGCGATAAAATCAGTGACCTTCGTTATATCTATATCAATCGCAACGATGCCCGCCGGTTGTCCGAAAGCGTCAAAAACCTGCTGAGAAAACGTGATACATATTCCGCCGGTATCAGCATCTAAATAAGGCTCTGATATATAAATGCTGTCCTCATTTTTTACTGCGCCGATATGCCAGGGGCGTGAAGGCGCGTAATAATTTTCCGGAGGTATCCAAAGCGAACCGTCTAAAAATTCATCTCTGATATAAGCATATACCGATAAAAATCCGGATATAGCAGAATGGTTTTCACTAAAATATGTATTTATTGAAATTAAATAATCCCAAATATCTTCATTGCTTTGATTTTCTTTCAACATGGCTTCTACGCTTTGTATAACGTTGGCAAACATAAGCTCCGACCCCACCAAATTGCCGGTTATGGTCGCCTGCATGGTATTCATCGTTTCTTCGCCGATTGAACGCATTTGCTGGGAAACAATGTTACCGACGTAGAAATAACTGACAAGTACCATTGTTAAAAAGGCAATAAAAACAAACAACACCTGTCCGATGTTTATCCCTATAAATTTTCTAACCCGTTTATTCATGTATATGCTCCTTGCTTATTTCATAAAAACGTTATATGTTCATATAGACGAAAGGACATACCTTAAATATTGTGCTGTTTTTCTATGAACTTATTTGAATATAATTTAAATACTTCGAGAACTAACGGGTCAAAATGTTCAGGCTGAGTGCGACCGTCTCCGTTCAGTATAATATCCAAGGCAGTCTCGTGTGTGAATGCATCTTTATACTCTCTTCTGCTGGTCAGCGCATCATAAACATCGACTAAAGCAACAATTCTTGCAGATAACGGGATTTCTTCACCTTTTAATCCTTTCGGATAGCCCGAGCCGTCAAATTTTTCATGATGATACAACGCAATGTCTACCGCGACCATCAAATTATCTGCTCCGGAATCCAATAATTCTTTTGTTTGCAAAAGCATATCGGCTCCTTGAATGGTATGGGATTTCATTATTTCAAATTCTTCCGAAGTCAATTTTGCGGGTTTAAGCAATATGGTGTCTGAAATAACGATTTTACCTATATCGTGCAAAGGAGAATATGATGCAATGTTATTTATTTCTTTTAGCGAAATAACTTCAGGATATTTTTGAAAAAGACATTCAGCCAACAATCCCGCCATCCGTTTAATTCTTTTGAGGTGTTCTCCTGTGCCCAAATCACGGCGTTCAGCCAAAAAGGACATGCCGAATATAATAGCTTCTTGAGACTTGCGGAGTTCTTCTGTCCGCTTTTCCACTAACACTTCCAAACTGTCGCGATGCAGTTTGTTTTCAATTTGATTACGTACCTTAATACTTACAATGTCCGGGTTATACGGCTTAACGATATAGTCAACAGCGCCGAGCATAAGCCCCTGGGCTTCACTGAAGCTATCTCCGCTCCCGGTAATGAATATGACAGGCGTATATAAAAACCGGCTGTCACTTTTCATCAGTTTTAATGTTTCAAATCCGTCAATCCCCGGCATCACAACGTCAAGCAGTACGATGTCGGGAAGATTCTTGTCAGCGACCTTCAGCGCACGCTCTCCGTTTGCGGCTACGTATATAGTATATGAATCCTCAAGTATACCACGCAAGGCACTGAGGTTTTCTTTTGAATCATCTACAATTAAAACAGAAATATTCTTATTTATAAGGCATTTTACTGCTTTTTCGTTAACCGCCTCCGATACCCCTTTATAATTATTATTTAAAACTATTTTATTTACAGCTTCGGTCGCTTTGTCATAATCGTAATCCAATATCGCCTTGTTGATAGTATCCAACTCACCGCCGCTTATGGTTTTCCAGCTTTTTGCTGATAATGCTTTTACAGCGGCTTCACAGTTAGTCGGTTCACTGATTTTTAAAGTCAAGAGCAGCTCTATTAACAAATCACGAAGCTCATTAATGCTGCCTTGCGGGCGCTGTTCAATGTCTGCGGCATTGCCGGTTGCGTTTAATATGCTTTCCTTTGTTTCTTTCATGCGCAGCCATATATTATTATATAATATGTTATCCAAAGTTCCTGTGCGCTGCATGTTTTCAAACTCTACCAATGCTTCATACAAGGCTACGGCGCCTATATTGCCTGCCACACCCTTAATTTTATGGATGTTTTTAGAGGATTCTTCTGCGTTTTCATTTGAAAAGGTTATTTCCATCGGTGTGTCGTCTATCTCAAGTCCCATAGCAAAAGAATGTAACACTTTCAAATATCTGTCCGTCTTGCCTCCGAAGCGTTTGATACCGGATTCTACATCTACGCCATTAATTTTCATTTTTTCATTTCCCCCTGTATTTCTTATTAATTTTCTAGCGCCGACTTATCGAGTAAGTACCTTCGCATCATTTCTATAACCTCATCGTAGTCTAAAGGTTTGCCTAAGTGTCCATTCATTCCCGAGGCGATAGACTTATCAATATCATCTTGAAAAACATTTGCGGTCATTGCTACAATAGGTATAGTTTTTGCCTTCGGAATTTCAAGCGCTCTGATACTTCGCGTCGCTTCGTATCCGTCCATTACGGGCATTTGAATATCCATAAATATCATATCGTATTTTTCGGGTGATTCACTGAAAATCCGAACAGCTTCCGCTCCATTCTCCGCGCAGTCAACTTCAATATTAACCGGCTCTAATAAAGTCAGCACGATTTCCCGGTTAATATCAACGTCTTCTGCAAGCAATATAGAGCGACCCGCAAACAAACCCGACAAATCATCCTGCTCGTCTTCAAGTGGTTTTTGAATGATTCCGAGAGTTTCATTTATAACTTCTTTGATTGAAGACGGAAACAGGGGCTTCGCCAAGAACTTATCTACGCCCGCCTTCCTTGCTTCGTCTTCGATTGCGCTCAGTTCGGCGGACGAAATCATTATTACAATGGTGTTGTCGGCTTCGGATTTTTTGTCCTTTAACGCTCTGGTTAAAGCTAAACCGTCCATACCCGGCATTTTCCAGTCCACGAAATAAATATTGTACGCACCCCGCAGTTTTACTAAGCCGAGAGCTTCTTCTCCGCTTGATGCTGTGTCACATGATGCGCCGAATCTACCCATGATTTCCTCAAAGTATTCTAATATGGCCGGGTCATCATCAATAGCTAAAAATGACATTGCGCCCCAATCAACAGTATCTTTTCCCACTTCTGCTTTCATTTCCTCACCGCGCTTCGCCTTAAATGTAAATTTGAACGCCGCACCCTTTCCAAACTCAGATTCAACCCATATCTCGCCTTCCATCATATTAATAATGTTCTTTGAAATGGCAAGACCTAAGCCGGTACCCCCATATTTGCGCGTTGTGCTTGATTCTGCTTGATGAAAAGTTTGAAATAACTGGCTCTGTTGTTCGGGGCTTATGCCTATGCCTGTGTCGGAAACCGTGATTTGAACGGAACAAAATCCATTTTTTTCATTCATATACTTTGCGGCAAGCATTACCGAGCCTTCCTCGGGCGTGAACTTCACTGCATTACCTAAAAGGTTAGTTATAACCTGTGC